>JAZNAU010000021.1:0-37481 GCA_045586685.1 Clostridia bacterium | reverse complement strand
GTTTTATGTCCAGCTTTGGTTTGGTTGTATACTGCCCATGAGCCGTTCCGATAGCAACTGCCAATGCATCAATATCTGCTCTGTCAATGAAATCATTTACTTGATCTACATTGGTATACTGTGCTTCGTGACCATCATCACCGCCGCCTTCTGCACCGCCTACATGACCAAGCTCTGCTTCCACGCTGACACCCAGTGCATGAGCAACACGGCTGATTTCTCTTGTGTTGGCAATATTTTCTTCATAAGGCAATGCACTGCCATCATACATTACAGAGGTAAACCCGTGACGCATTACGTTCATAATTTTGTTGTAATCGGTACCATGGTCATAATGCAGACAAACTGGAACACAAGCATCATCTGCAATCTTTCTCATAATCAGTGCCGCATATTCAAAAGGAATGGTGGGAAGATGCACTTCCGCAACGCCCAAAATCAGAGGAGATTTTTCTGCCTCTGCCGCATCAATAATTCCGCGAGCCATTTCGAGATTGAGCATATTGAACATACCAACCCCGTATTTTCCTCTTTCGGCCTCCTGTAAAATTTCCTGTAATGATACTAACATGACTTAACCTTCTTTCTGAGTACACATAAATTCATACATTTCTTCAAAACTTTTAATTCCCGTCGTAGCGCCCCGCTCCATAACACAGTGAGCGCCCGTTGCATTTCCCATCAGGGCACAATGTTTCAAATCCATTCCCCGTGAAAAAGCAGCCAGGAATCCGGAACAAAAGCTATCTCCAGCACCGGTAGTGTCCACAGCTGTGACACCCTTACAAGCAGGAATCATAACTCCGGGTACTTCCAGACTTTCACGCAGATAACATCCGTCAGAACCGCATTTGATAACGACGGATTTTGCTCCCAGCTTCAGGAAGGTTTCCGCCATTTCCTCTACGGTATCCTTCTTCGCAATTTCTCTTGCCTCATCAATGCTGGGCATAAAGATATCCAGATAGGGCAATACCTGATTGAGCAGTGTCCCCCATCTTCCCTTGCTGTCCCAACACACATCAAGCACAGTGGTTTTTCCAAGCTCTTTACACCGCTTTAAAAATTCAGCGGTCTGGGCACCATCAAAGGTATTCATAAGAAATGAACCTGTTACAAATACGGTTTTTGCTTGTTTTACAATTTCCATATCAATATCATCAATGGAAAAAACACCGTTTGCACCCTCGCAATGCCAGAAGCTCCGCTCTCCTCCTTCGGAAATCAGCAAGGTAGACGCAGAGGTTTGCGCTTTTTCAGTACGTTTTAACCCGCCTGTACAAACCTCGTACTGCTCCAGACATCCGGAAAGAAAATCACCAAATCGGTCCTTCCCTACCATTCCGATGATAGCGGAGGATTGTCCCATTTTTTTCAGATTGATTGCTGCTGTCATGGCATTTCCGCCAGAAAACAATTCAATAGAATCAACGGGGCATAAAATCCCCTTTTCCGGCATTGCCTCAACAGGACTTACAATCACATCTGCAACTAAAATTCCTACACATGCAACATCAATCATTTTCATCCCTCATTAGTTACATTCAGCAGTCAAAGGACCAGCCAAATCTTTCAGATAGAACAGCTTACCGGGTAAGGTAGGCATATATGTAGATGTAATATTCATATCAGGACCCTAATGCAGAGTGGTCAAGAAGCTCATACCTTGCCAACCCATTCCGCGTCCCAATGTTCCGTCACAGCCGCCGATGATATAATCAGCCTGCAGGAAGAGACCGGGGCCTACAGTGTTTGCACGGCAAGGAACCAGAGTAGTTCTGCTCTTAAAGCTGGTCAGTGCATTCTGCTCAACGGTCAGAGGATGCAGCTTTGCAGCAATTCTGTAATTTTGTTGTTTCCATTCTGCCTCTGTTGCAAATTCCTCAGCAAAATGAGGTTCCCAGAACGCAATATGACAAACTCTGCCGATACCGAATACCAGCACCAATTTTGCGCCTTCTGCTTTCAGTGCAGCAATTTTTTCAGGATATGTAGGCAGATTTTCTTTTGTTGCAAAGTTTCTCTGATTTTCGGGAATAGTATATTCTCCCAGTTGATCAAAAAATGCCTGTTTCATGCTGTATTCAAAGGAAGCACTGTTGTCAGAGGAAAGAGTATTACCTTCTGAATCAGACCATTCGTCCATATTGAAGGTATAAACATGCTTACAATCAACCTTCCACTGAGTCAGAAAATAAACTGCCCATTTGTACATTCCCATAGGGCCTACAGGCAAAATCATTGCTAATTTCTGCCCTGCTTCTTTTGCATTTTTAATCTGCAATGCAATTTCGTGACCCATATAGGTGTCAAAATCATTGATATTGTCACATTCAACAGGAGTAAAATCCTTATGCCAGAAATCTTCTCTCGCTACGCCTTTTTCGCAGCATGCATCAATTTTTTCCATATCCCATCCCTTGGGGAAAAAGTTTTCCAGCAGACTACCCTTTACAGTACTTAAGAAATCCATAATTATAAACCTCTTTTCACAATAGATTATTGACTTTCGTCTTATTTTATTATATAATAAATAAAAAGAAATGTCTTTAGCAATATCTACGATAAATTTATCATTTTTTCCGGAGGCGTCTATGTTCACATTAAAACCGGTAAAAAATCAAGTGAATATTGAAGGATTTCACAGCATTTATTACTTTGAATTTGGCAAAGGATTCTCTCATACACCGGAAAAACACAATTTTTGGGAAATGGTGTATGTCGACAAAGGAAAAATCATTGCAATTACTGACGGAATGGGATGTAATCTTGAACAGGGGCAGGTGATTTTCCACGAACCCAATGAAGTTCATGCTCACGTTTCCAATAAAGAAGTGGCAAATAATATGCTGGTGGTATCCTTTTCCTCTCAAAGTCCGGTGATGGATTTTTTTCGCAAAAAAACCTTCACTCTCGACAAAACCGCCTGCACCCTTCTGTCTTTGTTTTTACAGGAGGCAAAGAATGCACTGGGGCACATCCCCAACGACTATAACAATAAAATTGATTTGAATTTTTTAGAAGAAAAATTCGGCTCCACTCAGTTAATGGGCTGTCATCTTGCGGAATTACTGATTAAACTGTACCGCAACGGAACAGAATTAGGAGAACGTTTTTACCCCAATTCGGAATCTCGTTTAATTGGCAAAAATTCCACTGTGGAGCTGATAACGGAATACATGAAGGAACATCTCTATGATACGGTTACACTTCCTGACCTTTGCGACCATTTTATGTTGGGAAAATCTCAGCTATCCTTAATTTTTAAGGAATCCACTCAAAAAAGTCCCATGCAATACTATGGAGAATTGAAAATTCAAGAAGCAAAAAAACTGCTTCGAGAGGACAATCTTTCGGTCAGTGAAATTACAGATTTGCTTTGTTTTACGGGAATCCATAACTTTTCCCGTTCCTTTAAACGGATTACAGGATTTTCTCCTACCGAATATAAAAAAAGTATTTTGTAAAAAAGTAATCGTCAGAAAAACTTCTGGTTTTTCTGACGATTTTCTTTACTTAATATAAACTTAACATCCAAAATCCTGAGGTTTTTCCCCTTTTCCAAAATGATACAAAATAGCATCCACAATTCTTCTGCAAGCCTCGCCATCACCATAAGGATTCACGGCACGACTCATTGTTTCATATTCATCCTTATCAGTCAAAAGTTGCTTCGTCATTTGATATATCGTTTCTTCTTCACAGCCTGCAATCCGTACCGTTCCTGCTTCCACTGCCTCAGGCCGTTCTGTTTCGTTCCGAAGTACCAAAACCGGTTTTCCCAATGCAGGAGCTTCCTCCTGAATACCGCCAGAGTCGGTCAGCAGAAAATAACACCTGTCCATGAGATTATGCAGTTCTTCTACGTCCAACGGATCAATCAGCATCACATTTTCCTGTTTTCCCAAAATAGAAAATGCCGTTTCCCTCACTTTTGGATTCAGATGAACAGGATAAATCACTGTTACATCTGAAAATTCTTTTGCAATCCGAAGGACAGCATTGCAAATCTGTTCCAAAGGCTTTCCTAAATTTTCACGGCGATGTGCAGTCATGGTTATAATCTTACGATTATTAAAATCCACATCTTTTAACTCAGGCGTAAAAAATTCATAATCTTTGCGAACGGTGGTTTTCAACGCATCAATTACCGTATTTCCCGTGATAAAAATACCGCTTTCGTCCACATTTTCTTTCAATAAGTTGTTTTTATTTGAAATGGTGGGAGAAAAATGCAAATCCGCAATGGCACCTGTCATTTTTCTGTTCATTTCCTCAGGAAAGGGAAAATACTTTTGATAGGTTCTTAAACCCGCCTCTACATGACCCACAGGCACTTGATGATAATATGCCGCAAGACTTCCTGCAAAAGTGGTGGTGGTATCTCCGTGAACCAATACCAGATCAGGCTTTGATTCCTCTAACACCTGTTCCAATCCCTCTAACGCGCGGGTGGTAATTCCCGTTAAAGTCTGACGGTCACGCATAATATTCAAATCATAATCCGGTGTAATGTCAAACAACTTCAACACCTGATCAAGCATCTGTCTGTGCTGTGCCGTTACGCACACAACAGATTCTATTCCCTCTCGGTTTTCCAGTTCCTTTACCAAAGGACACATCTTAATTGCCTCAGGGCGGGTACCGAATACGGTCATTACTTTAATCATTTTCCTGATTCTCCTTTTCTTCAGATGGAACAGGTTGTTCCTGTTTGTCTCCTGATAAACGGAAGCCTGTAAAGGACAGCATTCCCAGTGCTAAAAGGACAATCGCAACAATAAGAATCAACGCACGGGCAGAACCAAACAACAACAATACTACCGCACTAAGAGCCGCCAACGCACTGATTACATACAAAATGTACACCGTATGCTGATGGGAAAAACCGCTATCCATCAGTCGATGATGCAAATGCCCCCGGTCCGGCTGAAAAACAGGCTGTCCATTCTTAATTCGACGCATAATGGTAAAGGACGTATCAAAAATGGGCAATCCCAGAATCATCAAAGGAATCAGCAAAGATACCACTGCATAGCTTTTGAACAACCCTTGCACAGAGATTGCCGCCAGAATAAATCCTAAAAAGTTGGAGCCTGTATCCCCCATAAAAATACTGGCGGGGTGAGAATTATAGGGCAAAAACCCAAGGCAGGCACCAATAACCGCCGCAATCAGCACCGCACTGTTTCCCATACCGGTAAACACAGCAATGATAAACAGAGCAAAGCTGGAGATTGCAGAAATTCCTGTAGCAAGTCCGTCTAACCCATCCATCAGATTCATAGCGTTGGTCACACCTACAATCCAAAGAATCGTAATGGGATAGCTCCAGAAACCCAAATGAATGTATGCTCCTTCCTTAAAAGGATTGGTAATCACATTCACATCTACCCCGTGGCACACCACAATCAAAGCCGCACCAATCTGCACAAAAAATTTCACCATAGCCGGCAACTGATATACGTCATCCAGCGCACCCAACGCCACAATAATAACAGTGCCCAGTAAAATCCCCCTCATTTCCGGACTGCCGATATCTACAAAGCACAGCACCGCTACTAAAAACCCAAAAAAGATTGCCAATCCGCCAATACGGGGCATAGGGGTTTTATTGATTCTTCGAGCAGAGGGATAATCCATCGCTCCGACCCTTGCGGCAACCTGTTTGGCAATGGGGGTGGTGGCAAAAGCAATAATTGCCGCTACGATAAAAGCAAAAATCATAGAAATGATTTCTGTAGATTGCAATTTAAATTCCATGGTTTCTGTTCCTCCGTTCAGATACGGTCAACCAAGCCCACTGCTCTGTAAACCTCTTTCACATTCGCATCTGCCTTTTCTCTTGCAAGATTCGCACCCTTTCGGTAAATATCCGCAAGGTAAGCGGGATCTTCCATCAGTTTCAAATACTTTTCACGGATGGGACGCAGGGTTTCTACCACCGCTTCTCCCACAGCAGTTTTAAAGGTACCGTAGCCTGCACCGTCAAACTGTGCGACTGCCTGTTCCATAGAAATTCCGGTTACACCGCAGTAAATGTTTAACAGATTGCAAATACCCTCTTTCTCTTCTTCGTAAACCACACGGTTATCAGAATCGGTCACCGCTTTTTTAAACTTTTTCATAATTTTTTCCGGTTCTTCAATAACAGATACAAAGCCGTTGGGATTTTCGTCCGATTTGGACATTTTCTTGGAAGGATCCTGTAAGCTCATAATTCTTGCTGTATTTTTTCCAATATAAGCTTCGGGTACAGTGAAAACATCCCCGTAAATTTTATTAAACCGCATGGCAATATCACGGCAGATTTCCAAATGTTGTTTTTGGTCAGCTCCCACAGGAACCAAATCCGCTTTATACAGCAAAATATCTGACGCCATCAGCACAGGATAATCAAACAACCCTACATTGATATTATCTGCATGACGGGAGGATTTTTCCTTAAACTGGGTCATACGATTCATTTCACCCATGTAAGTATAGCAATTTAAAATCCAACCAAGCTCCGCATGACCGCTCACATGGGATTGAAAAAAGATAATGTTCTTTTCCGGATCCAATCCGCAAGCCAAATACTGGGCCATCAGACGGATACAACGTTCCCGCAGTTCTTCAGGATTTTGGCGGACAGTGAGGGCATGCAAATCCGCTACTGCATACAGGCAGTTATATTCCTCCTGTAACGCAGACCAGTTCTGAATGGCACCCAAATAATTCCCCAAGGTTACCACGCCGGAGGGTTGCACCGCACTAAATATTGTTTTCTTTTCCATTGATTTTTAAACCTCGCTTATATTTCTTTTAATACATTTCCCAGAATTTTAATTCCCTTTTCAATTCGTTCGTCATCCATGCAGGAATAATTCAGACGGAAAGAAGAACAGGGTTGATCCATATCATCCATAAAGGTACATCCCGGAACAAATGCCACCTTTTGCTCAATAGCTTTTCGGGACAGAGGCAGAGTATCTACCTCCCTTTGAATGGTGCACCAGATGAACAGTCCTCCCTGAGGCTTTGTCCAGGTAACATAATCGGGCATTTCCTTTTCCAGTTCATCAAGCATCTTATGACAACGGTGGCGGTACAATTCCGCCATTTTCTTTACATGAGCATCAAAATCATTTCGCTTAAAAAATTCTGCTACAAGCATCTGATTTAACACCCCTGTATGCACATCATTGACCTGTTTGCACACATCAAGCCGTTCCATCAGTTCTTCACAACCGATACAGTATCCCACACGAAGACCGGGAGACAGTGTTTTAGAAAAGCTTCCCGCATACACAACGTTGTTCCCGTCGTCCAAGGACTTTACAGTGGGAACCGGCTCTCCGTCAAATCTGAGATTTCCATAAGGATTGTCCTCGATAATCATAACCTGATATTTCTTTGCCAATTCCAATAACTTTTTCCGTTTTTCCAGACTCATGGTAATACCGGAAGGATTCTGGAAGGTAGGAATGGTATAAATGATTTTTACATTTTTTTCTGTTTTAAGAGCATCCTCCAACAGATTCATATCCATTCCGTCTGCCTCACAGGGAATGCCCTTGAGCTTTGCCCCGTAAGAACGGAAACTGTTTAACACACCGATAAAGCTGGGATTTTCACAAATGACCGTATCCCCTTCGTTAATCATAATTTTTGCAACCTGATCGATTGCCTGATTGCCCCCTGCGGTAATCATCACATCTTCTCCATCATGAAGATTACCCGCTTTTCGTTCTCTTTCACGGACAAACTCCAACAAGGGCTTATATCCTTGAGTAACACCGTAAGCCAGTGCTGTGCGCCCCTGTTCTTTTAAAATCTCCCCGGCAATCTCAGCTAACTCATCCTTAGGGTACAATTCCGGCGCAGGAGCACCCCCCGCAAAAGAAATAATCTCAGGGTCACCCATAAGCTTAAACATTTCACGGATAATAGACCCTTTGACGCTGTTGATTTTATCTGAAAATATGTAATTCAATAGTTTCACCTCTGGTTTTTAAATAATTTTTCTATTTTTTAGTATATCACAGAAAATTCTTCTTGACAATAGTTAATTTAAAATATATTATAGTAAAGAGAGGAATTTTTTCAGAAAAGGAGTTAATAAAATTATGACAAAAATCAGAACCCGTTTTGCTCCCAGCCCCACAGGGTATATGCATATCGGAAATTTGCGTACCGCTCTGTATGCATACTTGCTGGCAAAGCATGATGAGGGAACTTTTATTTTAAGAATCGAAGATACCGACCAGGAACGGTATGTAGAAGGTGCAGTAGATATTATTTTCAAAAGTTTAAAAAGTGCAGGACTGATTCACGATGAAGGTCCGGACATCGGCGGGAGTGTAGGTCCTTATATCCAGAGTGAGCGTCGTAAAATATACTTGGAATATGCAAAAAAACTAGTAGAATTGGGCGGTGCTTATTATTGTTTTTGTACTGAAGAACGGCTGGATGAAGTAAGAGAAGCTCAAAAGGCCGCAAAACAAACCCCCAAATATGACGGACATTGCAAACATCTGTCCAAAGAAGAAATTGAAGAAAAACTGGCATCCGGTGTGCCCTACGTTATCCGTCAGCGGATTCCCGAAGATGGGGTTACCTCCTTTGATGATGTGGTTTACGGTCACATTGAAATTGAAAACCGGGAATTGGACGAAGGAGTGTTGCTAAAATCCGACGGTCTGCCTACTTACAACTTTGCCAACGTAGTGGACGACCATCTTATGGGCATTACCCATATTATTCGGGGCAGTGAGTATCTTACCTCCACCCCCAAATACAATCTGCTGTATCAGGCATTCGCCTGGGAGATTCCCACTTATGTTCACGTTGCCCCTATTGTAAAAGAGGGAGGCGTGAAATACAGCAAACGAAACGGGGACGCCTCCTATGAGGATTTCCTCAATATGGGATACTTAAAAGAGGCAGTCATTAACTATGTGGCTCTCCTTGGCTGGAACCCCGGAACAGAACAGGAAATTTTCACCATGGAAGGATTGATTCAAGCCTTTGGCATTAAGGGTATCAGCAAATCCCCTGCGGTGTTTGATATTAAGAAGCTTAATTGGATGAACGGAGAATATCTCCGTGCCAAGACACAGGAAGAGTTTTATCAGTTGGCTCTGCCTTATTTGGAAAAATCTATTTCCCGCAAAGGAGTGGATTTAAAATTGCTGTCAGACCTGTTGCAAAAGCGATGCGAAAAACTGTCTGACATCCCTGAAACTGTTGATTTTATTGACAAAATGGGTGAGCATGACGAAACTCTTTACATTAGCAAGAAAATGAAAACAACACCTGAAATTTCTTTAAATGCTCTTATGAAAACGAAAGAAGTGTTAGAACCCTTGTCTGACTGGACGGAAACCGCCATGAACGAAGCTTTATCAAAGCTGATAGAAGAAATGGGCGTGAAAAACGGGGTAATTCTGTTTCCTCTGCGCGCAGCGGTATCAGGTAAAATGGTAACACCGGGAGGCGGTGTAGAGCTGGCTGTCATTTTAGGAAAAGAAGAAACCATGAATCGTCTGGAACGGGAAATTGCCTTTTTGCAATCAGTCACCCAATGAAACGGATTGTGATTTTTTCAGATACCCATGGCAACATCCACCCTTGTCTTCGGGTATTGCCGGGACTTGGGGAAATTTCTATGGTGATTCATTTGGGAGATACGGTAACAGACTGTGAGGAATTACAGGGGTTTTATCCCCAAATTCCCTTTCTGTCTGTAAAGGGAAACAATGATTGGTTTTCCCCCTTGCCTACCATTACACAAGGGGAAGTTGACGGAGTCAGAATGCTCTGTACTCATGGTCATTCCATGACAAGACAGGAAATGCTCAGCAAGGCAAAAAAACAGGGTTGTTCCTTCGTCCTGTTCGGTCACACCCACCGTTCCCTTCTGACAGAAACAGACGGGGTCACTTTCTTAAATCCCGGAAGTATTTCCCGTCCTCGTGACGGACGTGCCTCCTACGGTGTAATTGAAATCGAAAAGGGCATTGCAAAAGGGGCAATCATAGAATGTTAAAATAGTTGAAAGGGACTGCAACACGCCAGTCCCTTTTTTACTTGTGTCGCAACAAGGAGTTTGCATTTTTCAGTCAATGCAACTACCTTTCTCTCCTCCTTTCCTAAAATATGAATTTTACATCGCAGCAAAGGAACTCAAAATAAAAAGGTGCGTTATCCCAAGGACAACGCACCGAAAAACACGTTTCCCCGCTGCTGCGACACAAATCCATCCAACCGATCAGAGTATGAGGAAAACAGGGAACGCATTTTTACCAAATGAATTCTCTGATCTTTAAAAATGAATTTGTATCGCAATTTCATTATACCATACTTTCTCTCTTTATGCAACAAAATTATTTTTAATACGATATCCCCTTTTTAACGGGTTGTGGAAAAATGCACCGACCCCTTATTATACGATTTGAACATGATACTGCTCAAACCAGAAGTCAAATTGAATGAGCCATGCAATGAGTTGCGGGGTTGCCATTAACTGCCCAAACCATGTGGTATTTTCCGACTCCAGCATCTCCTGAAGCTTTTTCGTGTCCAACAGTTGATGCAGTACCCCAGACTTTTTCTCAAGTCGTTTCTGAAGGAGTTCCGAAACAGTTTTTTGATACAGAGGATTGTGAGTTTTGGGATAGGGGCTCTTTTTACGATACAAAATTTTATCAGGCAAAAATTCTGCCATAGCATTGCGTAGGAGTGCTTTTTCCGTCTGATTTTCAAACTTAATCCGCCACGGCACATTGTACACATATTCCAAAATTCGGTGATCTGAAAAAGGCACCCTCACTTCCAGTCCGTTTGCCATACTCATTCTATCTTTTCGTTCCAGCAAAGAGGTCATAAAGTAGCTGACAGAAAGCCAGGTTGCCACTCTTGCGGTCTGGTCTTCAAAGGAATCGGTATCCAACGTCTGACATTCGCGAATACTTTGCTGATAAACGGTGGATATATAATCATACCCTTCCTCCCCTTTTACTACTTTATCATCAAACAACTGAATCCTTGCCTTCGGATTATGAATCCAAGGGAAGAAATCACGATATAACATTCCCGGACGGTAAAACCAAGGATATCCGCCAAAAATTTCATCCGCACATTCTCCTGACAATGCCACTGTATGCCCCTCCTTGACCTTGGAGCAAAAATACAGGAGCGAAGAGTCAATATCCGCCTGACCCGGGATATCCCGTGCCAGAGTAGCATCAAAAAGCTTTTGAGCAACTGACAAGGTAGGTGCGGTCAACACGGTATGGGAAGTACCCAACCATTCTCCCAAAAAAACAGCAAATTCATCATCCCCCTGTGGCTGAAACAGAGAGCTTTGAAAATTTTCTTTATTTCCTTCATACTCAAAAGAATAGGTGGATAAACTCTCTCCATAACGGCGGTATTCCCCTGCGGCAACCGAGGTAATCACCGAAGAATCCAAGCCTCCCGATAAGAAGGTGCATAAAGGCACGTCGCTGATCAACTGACGGGAAATAGCATCTGTCAACAATTCCCGTGTCCGCATTGCCGCCTCATGAGGAGTATCGTGACATTCCTTTGCTTCCAGTGTCCAATAAGGGCGAAGGCGAAGACCTTGCTCTGAAAATACCCCGCAGTATCCTGGCTTTACTTCAAAAATATTTTGGAACACACCGCTACCCCCGATGGTAACAGGGGTTAAGTATAAGAGTTGCCATAGTCCCACATGGTCAATTTTTGGTTGAACGAAAGGGTGAGCCAAAAGTGCCTTGATTTCAGAAGCAAATAAAAAGGTTGAGTCTGCCATGGTGTAAAAAAGAGGCTTTACTCCCATTCTGTCCCGTGCCAAAAAGAGCTGTTTCTTTCCCTCGTCATACACTCCAAAGGCAAAGATGCCGTTCATTTTTTCAGGACTCTTTTCTCCAAACAAAATGTAAGAATAAAGCACAACCTCCGTATCACAGTGGGTTTTAAAAATCACCCCTAAACGGGACAGCTCATCTCTAAGCTCGGAGGTATTGTACAGCTCTCCGTTGTACACAATGGTATACTTCTTTCCCTGCCATTCTGTTGTCATGGGTTGCAACCCGTTTTCAGGGTCAATAACGGACAACCGATTGTGATGAAGCATGGCAAATTCACTATAAAACGCATTGGTCTGGTCAGGCCCCCGATGTTTCATGGTCATGCCCATTTGATTCAGTACATCCGCGTCCAATCTATTCTTTTGTTCAAATTCTATCATTCCGCAAATAGAACACATGATCATCTCGCCTTTCTCAAAAATAAAAAACTTCCTTTCGGCAAATAGTATATGCCAAAAAGAAGCTTTTTGTGTATGTTCTATTTTTTCAATTTACCAATCACAGAAAATAAAATAAAAAATCCTACACTGACCAATACAATTCCCGCCCCTGTGGGAACTGCATAAAGATATGAAAAGGTCAACCCAATCAAAAAAGACATTAGGGAAAGGCAAACCGCCATGACAGTGGCTCCGCGAAAGGTTTTGCAAACTCTCATAGCAGTCAAAGCTGGAAAAATCATACAGGCAGAAATAAGAAGAGCACCCATCATTCTCATTCCCAGTACAACGGTAACCGCTGTCAGAACCGCAATCAATAAGTTATACCCGCCTACTCTCACCCCTGTTGCACGGGCGAAGGTTTCGTCAAAGGTAACACCAAAAATCCGATGATAACAAAGGAGAAACAATATCAGGCAAACCGACCCAAGCAGTATGCTTAATATCACATCCTCACGGCTCATGGCAAGAATACTTCCGAATAAGTAGTTGGTCACGTCCGTATTCATTCCAGAGGTCAGAGAAACCACCATGACCCCCAATGCCAGCGCCCCTGTTGACACTACCGCTGTTGCCGCATCTCCGCTTATGGCATCGGATTCACCCAATCTCAGTAACAATATCGCCCCAATCATTACCACAGGAATGGTCACAACCAGAGGAGAAAGACCTGCCGCCGTTGCTACCGCCAAGGCACCAAAGCCCACATGAGAAAGTCCGTCTCCTATCATAGAATACCGTTTTAATACCAAACTGACTCCCAGCAGTGCAGCACACAAAGAGATCAGTAAGCCGGCAATCAACGCTCGTTGTAAAAAGGGATACGAAAGCATTTCTGACACAAACGTCATACACAACCACCTCCCCTAAATTCTTCTGTTCTGCCAAAAAATATGCCGTCCTGTTCCAGACTCAAAACACGATTGGCATACCGTAAGGACGCAGGAATATCATGAGAAACCAGAATCACCGTCATACCCTCTCTGTTTAATTGCCCAATCAGTCGGTAAAATTCTTCTGTAGAAACCATATCAAGTCCTGAAGTGGGTTCATCCAGCAACAATAATTTAGAGGCAGAACACAAGGCACGTGCCAACAACACCCGTTGCTGTTGACCTCCCGATAATTCGCGGTAACATCTCTTTTTTAAATCTAAAATTTCCAGACGTTCCATTGACTGTTCCGCCATTTGCTTGTCCTTTTTTGTAAAAAAAGGGTACCATCCTTTCTGATTCAGTCTTCCCGACAACACAATTTCCTCGACAGATGCAGGGAAATTTCGTTGCATATCAGTTTGCTGGGGAAGATACCCGATTTGATTGCTTCGGATTTCCAATAAGATTTCTCCCGCTACGGGCTTTAACAATCCTAATATTCCCTTTAACAAAGTGCTTTTTCCTGCTCCGTTTTCCCCTAGGACAGCTACATAATCTCCTTCCTCCACTGAAAAAGACAAGTCTGACAGAACAAGACGTTTTTCATATGCCAAACTTACTCCCTTGCATGTTACAATCATCAATGTAATGCCTCCTCTAACCGCTCTGCATTTTGATTCATGAGAGAAAGATAAGTGGCTCCCTCCTCCCACTCCTGAAGACTTACATTATGACAGGAATGGAACAATTTTATTTCAGCTCCCGTTGCCTCTGAAATGGCTTTTGCAATGGACTGATTGGACAGCTCCAGATAAAACACAACAGGAATTTTTTTGGTTTTCACCGTCTCCATCAGTTCTGCCAACACAGAAGCACTGGGCTCTGCTTGAGAGGCACAGCCTTTGAACGGAGCAAAATAGGAAAGCCCATATTCCTCTGCAAAATAGAAAAAGGGAAAACGGTCGCCAAACACGATTATTTGACGTTCTCCGTTTTGTACAATATGATAAAACCGTTGATCCAAAGTGTTCAACTTATCAAGGTATGTCTTCAGATTTTTCATATAATCGTCTTTATTTTCAGGGTCTATACGGCACAATTCACCGCAAATGGTTTCCGCCATTTTCATGGCATTTTTGGGAGAAGTCCAAAGATGTTCATCATGCCCGTGGTCATGTTCGTCATGTTCTTCTGTCCAATCAAGCATTGCCACAGCACCTTTCTTTGTCAGACTTTTCACCCAAGCCTCCGACTCACCGCCCATATACAAAAACAAATCCGCCTTTTCAATCGCAATCATATCCTTCGGAGTGGGCTCAAAGGAATGACTTTCCGCCCCCGGCTTTATGAGCATGGTCACATTCACCTGTTCTCCCCCAATTTCACGAACAAAATCATATAAGGGGAAGTTGGAGGTAATCACAGAAATTCCTGATGTTTTTTGAGGTTTCTGGCAAGCAGAAAGAAAGAGGCAGACAAAAGCTAAAAGCAATAGTAAAACTTTTTTCATGCTATCCCTCCTTCCCGCAACGTTCACAGGTGCCATATAAAATAGTTTGTGATGGGTTGATTTGAAATTGATGGTGATGTCCCATATGACTCCCTAAATCTTTCATAAAATCGCAATGCAGATGGAATAAGGTTCCGCATGAAGTGCATTGGGCATGGAAATGCCCGTCGCATCCATCCTCACGGCTCACTAACTGATACCGAACAGATTTCTGGTCATTACCCCGAAACCGTAACACCTCTCCCTGATCGGTTAACTGACTCATAAGACGATACAACGTACTTTTTCCCAGTTTCGACTGCATCATAGTTGCAATCTCCTCAATGGACAACTGTTCTTTTTTATGTTCTTGTAAAAATTGCAATAATAAATGCTTTTGTTTGGTTTGGTATGCCATTTTTCTCCTCCGAATTTGAGAATTACTCTCATATTATACCATTATCCTTAAAATATGTCAAGAAAAAATGAGCACAAGTTCTGTGCTCACTTTAACTTTTCTCTTAATTTCTTTTCTACGGTTTTTGCATCTGCCTTACCCTTTGTTTCCCTCATTACCTGACCGATTAAAGCCCCCAGAGCTTTTTCCTTACCCCCTTGAAAATCCGCAACCATTTTTTTGTTTTGACCGATGACGGCTATCACGGCTTTTTCCGTTTCACTTTCGTCAACAATAAATTCCGACGGGTCAAACAATGCATCAAAAGGTTGTTTCTGTTCTGCCATGGTATCCACTATTTGTTTAATAAACTGATTGGAAATAATTCCCTTGGCAATTAAATTGACCACAACAGCAAATTCCAAGGACGAAAGAGGAAAGTCAGCCTGTTCCTTTTCCTCCTCGTTGTTCAGAAAGCGAAACAGATGGGTCAGTATGACATTGGCACAAAGCTTCGGTTCTCCCGTTTCCTGCACCATTTTCTCAAAATATTCTGAAATTTTTTGATATTTGGTCAGTTGTCTGCTGTCCTGTGCAGAAAGTCCCCATTTCGTACAATACCGGTTTTGTTTCTCCTCGGGAAGCTGGGGAAGAGTCATTTTTATTTTATCAATTTGTTCTTGAGAAATCAACAATACAGGGATATCAGGCTCTGAAAAATAACGGTAATCTTCTGTTTCTTCCTTAAAACGCATAGGTTCTGCGCAGTTGGTTGCTTCATTATACCGCATGGTTTGTTGAACCACTCTTTCTCCTTGTTCCAATAAAGCGACCTGTCGCTTATATTCTGATTCAATGGCTTTTTCAACAAAAGACAGAGAATTGATATTTTTAATTTCCGTCCGTGTCCCAAATTCTTCACTGTCCCTTGGACAAACAGACAAATTCACGTCGCATCGCAAGGACCCCTCCTGCATTTTGCAATCAGAAACATGGAGATATTTCATAATAAGCCTCAGCTGTTCCAGATATTCCCGCACCTGTTTTACTGAACGAAAATCAGGCTCCGTAACAATTTCAATCAAGGGCACTCCGCTACGGTTATAATCAATGAAAATGGCATCGTCCTTATAAATCAGCTTTCCCGCGTCCTCTTCAATATGTATCCGATTGATTCGGATTTTGGTCCCGTCGGATAAAGTTATAGTTCCGTCATAGCACAAGGGTTTTTCCTGTTGGGTAATCTGGTATCCTTTAGGCAAATCAGGATACACATAATGTTTCCGAGCCATGGTTGATTGGTGATTTATTTTGCAATGCAAGGCAAGTCCCGCCTTAATTCCATATTCCACCACAGCCTTATTTAACAAAGGCAAAGCACCCGGCTGACCGGTACACACAGGACAGCATCGGGTATTAGGTTCTCCCCCGAAGGCGATAGGGCATCCGCAAAAAATCTTTGTTTTGGTAGACAGCTCCACATGAGTTTCCAATCCAATAATCATTTTATATTCCAACGGTGTCACCTCCAAACTTCGGCTTACAGCTCTCTATTGTTGTCTGCTCGTATTGATAGGCTGCGTTTAGGAGAATGTGCTCACAGAACTTGTTTCCCATCAGTTGTAAACCAAAGGGCAAGCCTGTTTTGTCAACTCCGCATGGAACACTTACCGCCGGAAGACCGCACAAATTTGCAAGTACCGTACAAAGGTCGGTCTGATAACGGGAGACCGCATCCTTTAAGGCACCTAACGGAAAGGCAGATGTATGGACAGTAGGGCTTAAGAGCAAGTCCGCCTTTGCAAAACACTGCTCCACATCTTTGCAAAGAGAGGCTCGTACCCTTTGTGCTGTTCTGTAATAATCATCGTAGTTAGCAGAACGAAGAAAGTAATTTCCCATCATAATCCGCTGTTTTACTTCTAAACCAAAGCCTTCATTTCGGCTGGTTACAATCATTTCTTCAATGCTTTCAAAATGTTTTGCACGGGCTCCGTATCGTACACCGTCAAACCTTGCCAGATTGGAGGCACATTCTCCGCATGCTAAAATATAATACACAGGTAAAGAAAGCGTACTATCAGGAACAGAAACTTCAACAATTTCCGCTCCCAGATAACGAAATTGTATTATTGCCTGTTGTAGGCTTTGTTCTAATTCAGAAGATACTCCTTGGAACAGTTCTGTCAGCACTCCGATTTTTCTTCCCTTTAACGGTTTTTCTAATTCCGAAACCGCAGAACTTCTTTTGTGTTTATGACAGGTAGAATCACGACAGTCCGCTTTAGAAATTCTATCAAACACAATCGCCACATCTTCTGTATCCTTCCCCAAAACACCAATCTGGTCAAGACTGGAAGCATAAGCAATCAGGCCGTATCGGGAAACTGCTCCGTAAGAGGGTTTTAGTCCCACCACACCGCAAAAAGAGGCTGGCAGGCGAATTGAGCCGCCTGTATCAGAGCCTAACCCGAACACTGCCAAATCTGCCGCTACAGACACCGCCGCACCTCCCGAGCTCCCCCCTGAAACGAAGTTTCGGTGATACGGATTTCTTGTGGCGCCATAATAGGAGGATTCCCCTGTGGAACCCATGCCAAACTCATCCATATTGGTTTTTCCCAAAAGAACGGCTCCCTCAAGCCTTAGCTGTTCCACCGCATAGGCATCATACACAGGCTTATAATCCTTCAGCATTTTAGAGCCGCAAGAAGTAATGATGCCTTTGGTGGAAATATTGTCTTTGACAGACATGGGAATCCCTTCTAAAAGACCGATTTCCTCTCCGTTGGCTATTTTTTTATCTACCAAACGGGCTGTCGCTCTTGCCTCCCTTTCAGTTACCGTAATATAGGAATTGAGAGCGGAATCATAGGAATTGATTGCAGAAAGATACTTGTCCGTCAGTTCAACTGCCGACAGTTTTTTTCTGACCAAAGCTTCATGCAGTGCTCTAATCAATACTCTCCCCTCCTTGGCAGTTTAAAAAACCCCTGTTCTTTTGTGGGGGCATTATGTAGTAAATCTTCTCGGGAAAAAGAATAAACTATGTTATCCTCCCGTAAGTCACAACTGTTTTCGAAGCCCGTCTCTGTTTTTTCGTCCGCATCTTTGATTTGGTCAACAAACAGAAGGACGGCATCCAGTTCCTTTTGTAATTGTTTCTTTTCCTTCTCTGTAAAGCTTAGTTTTGATAGTTTTTCTAGAGTTTTCAGTTCTGTTTGTTTCATCATTCACCAAACCTCCAAAAAAATGGGTGCCAACAATAAACAAGCATGTCGGCACCCCATTTGTTTTAGTCTTCTAAATCAGACACACCGCAACCACAGCCGGGTCTCTGATAAGGTTTAAAAAACACTGGATTCATCACGTTCATCTGCGGAAAGTACTGAGGCATTGTGCCGTACATTCCGCACCGTTCCTCCATCATTCCTCTTTGATAAGGCATGGGCATCTGTCCCATCATGGGGTATCCATAGACCACAAAGGGCATCATCCCTTCAGGCATTTGACAGGGTTGATGTTCTTTTTTGCAATGTTCAAGTTCTGACATTTTTCTCGTTTCCTCCTTCATAATGTAGCGGTTCACTATCATTGTATGAAGAAGGAGAAAAAAGGTGCACATCAGATCCGAAACAGTTTTTCCGCGTTTTCACGGCTTTTCCTTGCCACTTCTTCCACCGTCCATCCGCGAATGGCACCGATTTTTTCCGCAACATGAACCAAAAAACCGGAATGGTTCCGCTCTCCTCGATGAGGCACAGGGGCAAGATAGGGACAATCTGTTTCAATTAAAAATCGGTCTTCCGGAACCTCGGAAATTACCATAGGCAGTGCCTTTGCATTTTTAAAGGTACAGGAACCTCCAAAGGCCAGATACCAACCCATTTTAACCAGCTCCCGTGCCATTTCGACGCTTCCCGAATAGCAATGAAACACCCCGAAAGCTTTGGAATACCGTTTTAAAATCTCCAAAGTATCTCCATGAGCGTCACGGTCATGAATAACAACCGGCATCTCACATTCCACCGCCAGCTTCATCTGACGGTCAAACCAGTACCGCTGAACCTCTCTTGGAGAATTATCATAATAATAATCCAATCCGATTTCTCCCAGAGCAACCACCTTTTCATGGGACAACCATTTTTTTAGTTGTTCCAGATCTTCTTCCTTCATATGCTCTGCCTCATGGGGATGCACTCCCACCGTTGCAAAAATATGGGAATATTGTTCTGCCAGCCTGATACTGTTATGGGAGCTGACCATGTCAGCCCCCACATTTATTACTGCAAATACATTTTGTTGTAACAGTCCCTTTATCACTTCATCACGGTCAGCATCAAACCGCTGGTCATCGTAATGGGCATGAGAATCAAAAAACATGATACACTCCTTAACAAACCTTCGAGCCACCGGATACCTCGTCCAAGGTGGTCAGAACGGATAAATCATCCCCATCCTCCGCAGACAAAATCATACCCTGTGACATGATTCCCCGAATTTTACGAGGTGCTAAGTTGGCAATAATCACAACATTTTTGCCAATCAGTTTTTCGGGCTGATACCACTTGGCAATACCCGACACAATCTGCCGTTTTTCTCTTCCCAAATCCAAATCAAACAGCAGTAATTTATCTGCACCTTCCACCTTTTTGCAATCCAACACCTTTGCCGTACGCAAATCCAGTTTAGTAAAATCATCAAAGGAAATTTCAGGAAGTTTTTCCTCCTGCGGTTCTTCCTTTACAGCCTTGGTGGGATTCAGTTTTTCCAGTTTTTCCAGTTCTTTTTCCACATCAATTCTAGGGAACAAGGCATCACCCTTACATACCTTAAAGTTTTTGGGCAGTCCTCCCCAAATTTTGGCACTGTCCCAACTCATTTCTTCTTTGATCCCAAGCTGTTCAAAAATCTGCTTTGAGGTAGTGGGCATAAAAGGAGCAATTAAAACTGCGGTAATCCGCAAGGATTCTGCCAGATGATACATAACCCCCGCCAATCTTCCCTTACTGTTTTCATCCTTTGCCAACACCCAGGGAGCTGTTTCGTCGATATACTTATTGGTTCTGGATACCAATTTCCAAATCTGGGTCAAAGCAGTGTTAAACTGCAGAGTATCCATCAATTCTTCCACCTTAAGGGGCGTTTCTGCCGCCAAGGCTTCTAATTGGTCATCAAACTCACCTGATTGTGTTGTTTCAGGCAAAGTACCGCCAAAATATTTTTCAATCATGGCAACCGTACGACTGAGAAGATTTCCCAAATCATTTGCCAAATCGGAATTGATTCTGTTAATCAGTGCTTCATTGGTGAACACCCCGTCAGCACCAAAGGGAACCTCTCGAAGAAGAAAATAACGAATGGCATCCACACCATATAAATCAATCAGTACAAGGGGGTCAACCACATTCCCCTTGGATTTTGACATTTTTCCGCCCTCTAATAATAACCATCCATGACCAAACACCTGCTTGGGCAAAGGTAAATCCAACGCCATGAGCATTGCGGGCCAGATGATTGTATGGAAACGAACGATTTCTTTTCCCACCAGATGCACATCAGCAGGCCAGTAGGTGTTAAATCGGGAATCGTCAGGAGACAAATACCCAAGAGCTGTAATATAGTTAGTCAGTGCATCCAGCCACACATAAATCACGTGCTTGGGATCGAAGGTGACAGGAATTCCCCACTGAAAGCTGGTTCTGGATACACAAAGATCCTCCAAACCG
Organism: Clostridia bacterium; assembly: GCA_045586685.1. Taxonomy (GTDB): domain Bacteria; phylum Bacillota; class Clostridia; order HGM11514; family HGM11514; genus SIG438. The sequence goes on along the minus strand of JAZNAU010000021.1, from coordinate 16,693 downwards.
GGACGAAGAAAATTATTCAGCATCTCATTTTGTCTGGACTGAGGCAAAATAAATTCGGGATTGTTTTCAATCAGTTCAATTAACTTGTCCTGATATTTTGACAGCCGGAAAAAATAACTTTCTTCCTTAGTCAATTCCACTTCCCGTCCGCAGTCGGGACATTTTCCGTCTACCAACTGATGCTCTGTCCAGAAGGATTCACAAGGAGTGCAGTACCATCCCTCATATTCGCTCTTATAAATATCACCTTTTTCGTACAGCTTATCAAAAATTTTCTGCACAATTTTTTCATGACGTTCTTCCGTGGTTCTGATAAAATCGTCATTGGTAATGTCCAGTGCTTTCCAAACCTTTTGAAAGCCCGCCACGATTTCATCCACATAAGCCTGAGGAGTTACCCCCGCTTCGGCTGCTTTTCTCTCAATTTTCTGACCATGCTCGTCAGACCCTGTAAGGAAATAAACATCGTATCCCCGCATTCGCTTGTATCTCGCCATTGCGTCTGCCGCCACGGTTGTATAGGAATGACCAATATGGGGCTTGCCGCTGGGATAATAAATCGGGGTTGTAATGTAAAACTTTTCTTGACTCATCGTTTCCTTACCTCCTAAAAATTTCATTATCATTTATTATACCAAAAATCATTCCACTTGTCAAACATTCCCTGTATTTTTACATAAAAAATTCTGTTTCTAAATTGTGCAATATCATTGACTTTTTTCAAAAAATAAGGTATGATAGAAGTAACAAAAAGAAAGGATGCGATTCCAATGAAAAAGATATCTTTATTACTGATTATGACCCTCGTTTGTTCTCTGCTTGTATTTCCTGTAGGAGCACAAGAGGATATTACTGTTTTGGTAGACGGAAAACCCGTTGTGTTTGATGTTGATCCCATCATGAAGGAGGACCGTGTGTTCATCCCTCTCCGTGCAGTAGGAGAAGCATTAGGCGCTTATGTTGAATGGGATGAAGAAGCCCAGAGTGTTGCAATCGGCAAAGGAGGGACTCTTCAGTATCTCACTTTGAACGAAAAAACATCCTCTGTTATAAACGATTTTGAAAAAAAAGAAGTGACTTTAGATGTTGCACCCTTTACCATCAACGACCGTACTTTGGTTCCTGTTCGCTACATAGCAGAAGGCTTTCATGCGGAAGTTGACTGGGAGAATGATACCAATACCGTGATTATCACCAGCCACAATCCCGTTGTCATGACCATTAACGGCGTGGAAATCACAGAGGGAATTTATAATTTCTTTCTGCTAACCAATGAGCATCCAGAAGAACAAGCAATATCCAACTTTTGCTTTAACAAATTAGCAGAAGAGAAGGAAATTACCGTTACCCAAGAAGATATATGGCATGCTGTTAACGTTGAAAACGAAGAAGAATATAACACATTAAAGCAAACCTTTTTGCTGATGGGAATTACAGAAGGGGAATTTGATTTACTTGCCCGTTCCGTTGCTTGCGGAAATCTGGTATTTGACCATGTGTCAGAAAATGCAACAGAAGATGAAATGAAAGCTTTTTACGAATCTGAATTTGTTACTGCAAAGCACATTTTGCTGACTACAGAACAGAAGGACAAGGAAACAGTGAAAAAACAAGCAGAGGAACTTCTTGCCCGTATTAAAAGAGGAGAGGATTTTGACAAGCTGATGAATGAATATTCCGAAGACCCCGGTCTTGCCGATTATCCCGACGGGTACACCTTCTCCCAAGGGGAAATGGTAGAAGAATTTGAGAATGCAGCATATGCCCTAAAGGTAGGTCAGGTCAGCGAATTGATAGAAACCTCCTATGGTTACCATATTATTAAAAGAATGCCCTTGGAGCCATTGAATGACATAAACGAATTTATAGAAACATATACTTTTGCAACGATGCAATCCATCATGGCCCAAGCGGAAGTAATCAAAAATCAGGAACTTATTGACAGCATGAATGTTGAATTACGGTATTCTATTTTTGAAGCCATTATGTCCTCACAACAGTAAAATTAAAACCAAAAAGGGGCAGTAGCACATTTTGCTACCGCCCCCCATTTTTATGCTTTGGCTTTCTTAGACAATTCAAGTAGCCGTTTTTGAGAAACATAATATTTATGATTGCAGAAATGACAAACCAACTCTGCATCCTCTTCCTTTTCAGCTAACTTTTCCAGTTCCTCTCGTCCCAGACTTAACAATCCCCGTTCCATTTTCCCCATAGAACAGTGACAGCAATAGGACGGAACCACTGTCTCCATTTCATCCAGTTGTGCATCTTCTCCCAACACTGCGGTCAGGATTCCTTTGGCATCTGCTCCGTTTACAATCAAATCGGTCACGGACTTCACTCTTAACAAGCCTTTTTCCACTAACTGAATGGTTTCCTCCTCCGCACCGGGAAGAAGGGAGATAATAAATCCGCCTGCGGCTTTTACGGTATAATCTACATCCACCAAAACTCCCAAGCCTACCGCTGTGGGAATCTGTTCACTTTTGGCATAGTATACGGTTAAATCATCCGCAATCTCACCACTCACAAGAGGCACCTGACCCACATAAGGGTCACCTCCCACAATTTGACGGACAACGCTTAAGGTTCCCTCAACCCCTACTGCATTCCGAACGTCCAGCTTTCCTCTGTGATTCAAGGGAAGGTCAACATAAGGATTGTCCACATACCCTCTTACCTTGGAGCCAAACTCACTCATGGCAAATACCGTTCCCAAAGGACCGCCTCCCTTAAATTGAACAGAAACGGATTCTCCGTTCTCCTTGAGCATCGCTCCCATCATGGAAACTGCTGTCAGTGCCCGACCCAAAGCTGCTGTTCCAACAGGCATAGTCTGATGCAACTTGACCGCCTCATTTATCAAATCCGTTGTAACGGCAGCATAAGCACGGATTTGTTTATTGGCTATTGTTTTTAATACTGTATCCATACTCTTTCCTCCGGCTGTAAAAAAGCCTCATATCAGATATGAGGCTTTCTACTGCACTTGTTAAATTCAGATGTTTCAACTATTTATAAGTAGAGGCTAAACTTACGCTTTTGTAACGTTAGCAGCCTGAGGACCTTTTGCTCCTTCAACAACTTCAAACTCAACAGTCATGCCTTCGTCTAAGGTTTTGTAACCTTCGGCGTTGATTGCGGAAAAATGAACAAATACATCAGTACCATCTTCACTTTCAATGAAGCCATAACCCTTCTCCGCATTAAACCATTTTACTTTACCAGTTTGCATTTAAAAATTCCTCCTAAAGCTTTTATCGTAGCACAAATGCACATGCTACATATTATATTGTATCATAAAAAGAAAGACTTGTCAATCTTTTTTATTAAAAATTCCCAAAATCGTTCGACAAAACCTTCTTTTTTCTGCAAAATTATAATACAGATTTTTTAGTAGCAAAAAAAATCCGCTCTGTTTTTTCATGGATGGGTTTCAAGTCAAAACCGTCATACATTCCCTCAATCATCAAACCTGCTTGTTTCAATGCCTCCTCCACTTTAGAAACGGAATAGGCTTTTTGCAAATGAGTTTCTTCAAATCTACGATAGGTCTCCCCCTCTTTCACAAAAAAGGTCAAATCGTATTCGCATTCTCCATATTCTTCATCCCAGATGCTTTGCCAGGTATAAAATACCTCTCCATCGTCATACAAAAAGGTTTCGGGCGCTAACACGTGTTCCATTTTATATTGTGTGTTTAAATCAAATAAAAATACACCCTTCGGATTTAAATATAAGGAAACCAAAGAAAAGCACTTTTCCAGCATTCCTTCCTCTGTCAGATAATTCAGACAATCCAAAGAGCAAACCACGGCATCCACTGTACCGTACAGTTCAAATTCTGTCATATCCTGTAATAAATACAAAATATCAAAACCCTGAGATTTTTCCGTTGCAACAGAAAGCATATCAGAGGAATTATCCAAACCTATCATGGAGTACCCTCTTTTTGCCAGACGAACCGTCAGATTTCCGGTTCCGCATCCCAACTCCAGCACAAGCTTAGGCTGAACTTTCATCCGTACAAAGGAATCTTCCAGATAATCGCACCAGCTATCATAGTCCACATCCGTCATCAGGCGGTCGTAAAGAGCCGCAAAATTTTCGTAACTACTCATTGTTTTCTTCCTTTAATCGCTCTAATACCAGACGATATCCGTCCTCTCCGTACAAAAGAGACTTATTGACACGGCTGATGGTAGCAGAGCTTGCCCCGGTTTCTTGTTCAATATCTGTATATACCCGTTGCTCATCCAGCATGACCGCCACTTGAAACCGCTGCGCCATTGCCTTAATTTCAGATATGGTGCAAAGGTCCTCGAAAAAACGGTAACATTCTTCCACAGACTGTAATGTAAGCATTCCTTCAAACAAGCGGTCTATCTGTTCATCGTTCAATTTTTTACTCATACTTCTCACTCTCCATTATGATAAAATGGTCAATGGGGCAAAAGAGGACATCAGCGTCTTTGTCCCACAGGATTCAAATGCAATTTCTAATTGCAAATCATCCCCTTTTGGCGTGACATCTAAAATCATTCCCGTCCCGAACTTTTTGTGTTGTACCCTATCCCCTTTTTTGTAATTCTGCTTTATCTGATTATTAGGTTTTCCAAATCCGCCAAAATGTCCGCTGTGGAACAGCATTTCCTGACTAATCTTCGGTTTTTCCTGATTGTTATGCACCACAGGCTCTTGTTGAGGATGATTTAATAAATCCTGGGGAATTTCATTTAAGAACCGTGAAATTTTGTTATAAGAGGTACTCCCGAACAAGGTTCTGGAAAAAGCGCGGGTCATAAATAAACGTTTCTTAGCACGGGTAATTCCCACATAACAAAGCCGTCGTTCCTCCTCCAGCTCGTCCTCCTCGGTAATGGAACGGTAACTGGGGAACACCCCTTCTTCCATTCCGCATAAAAAGACGTTGGGAAACTCCAGCCCCTTAACACTGTGCAATGTCATCAACACCACCGCATCCTCGGACTGGTCATAATTATCAATATCGCTGACTAAAGACACCTGCTCTAAATATCCTGCCAATGTAGGCTCCTCCGCCTGCTCCATATATTCGTTAATGGCACCGATCAATTCCTTAATATTTTCAATCCTCGACCGTGCTTCCGGAGTATCCTCCCTCAAAAGCTCGTCCACATAACCGCTTTCCCGTAAAATAGCATCCAGTAAACTGACAATTTCCTCCCGATATTTGAAAAAGCCATATATCAAATCATGGAACATCACAAGCTTTACCGCCCCACGGGATAACTGGGGAAATTCATTGGCACAGCCTGCCGCCTCAAACATACTGATTCCACGACTTAACGCAACTTCCTCCAAGGTATCAATGCTTTTTTGTCCAATTCCCCGTTTTGGCTGATTGATAATCCGTTTTAAGCTGATGTTATCCCCCGGATTTTGAACCAAACGAAGATAGGCAATGATATCCTTTACTTCCTTTCGGTCATAAAAACGCATCCCGCCCAACACTCTATGGGGAATTCCGTTTTGATTCAAAGCATTTTCCAATACACGGGACTGGGCATTCATACGATAAAGAACGGCAAAATCGGAATAAGATGCCCCTTCTTTTCGAACCAATGCAGAAATTTTATCCGAAATAAAATAGGCTTCATCATGCTCGTTTTGTGCATCAAACAAGAAGGGCAGTTCTCCGTCCTCATTTTTTGTCCAAAGCCGTTTTTCTTTTCTTTGGGTATTATTAGCAATGACGCAGTTTGCCGCCTCTAATACTTTTGCGGGACAGCGATAATTCTGCTCTAATTTAATCACTACCGCATTGTCAAAACAACGCTCAAAATCCAGAATATTCTGAATGTTGGCTCCTCGAAATTTATAAATACTCTGGTCGTCATCCCCCACTACACACAGATTATGATGCTTTGAGGACAACAGACGAACCAGTTCAAACTGGCAATGGTTGGTATCCTGATACTCATCTACCAAGATATAACGGAACTTGTTGGCATAAAACTCCAGCACCTCCGGATGCTCTTTGAATAACTTTACCGTCAGCAAAATAATATCATCAAAATCCACTGCGTTATAAGCACGTAGTTTCTGTTGATACAGGCTATAAAGTGCCGCCACTCTGCTCATTCTGTAATCCGTTTCGTATTTTTTGGAAAAGGTATCACAATCAATCAAAGAATCCTTTGCCGAGCTGATATAAGACAGCACGGTTTTGGGCGGAAAGGTTTTATCGTCCAGATTCAGTTGTGAAAGGCACTCCTTCATCAAGGTCTGCTGGTCGGCAGAATCGTACACGTTAAAGGTACGGTCATACCCCAATTTTTCAATATCACGGCGTAAAATCCGCATACAGCAAGAGTGAAAGGTGCCCGCCCAGATGTCATCGGCACAATTCCCCAGCATTTTGGAAAGTCTTTCTTTTAATTCTCCTGCCGCTTTATTGGTAAATGTAATGGCAAGCACCGACCAAGGTGCCGTCCCCAAATCTTCAATAATATGAGCAATTCGATTCACAAGCACGGTGGTTTTTCCGCTTCCCGCCCCTGCTAAAATCAATAAAGGTCCTTCCGTTTGCTCCACAGCTTGCCGCTGCATTTCATTTAAGTGACTAAAATTCATAACAACCTCATTAACAATTTAATATACTCTATTATATCATAAAATAATATGAATTGTAAATAATATTTCAAAAGCAATTATAAATTTTTTTAAATTGTCAATAATAATACAGAACTCGGTAATCATTTACCGAAAGGATTTTAAAAAAAGGAGTGTTACGATGAATTCCAGAGTAGATTGTGCAGTATATGACTGCATGTACAATTCCACAGGAGTCTGTGCGGCTAATGAAATCAACATCTGCGGCTCTGATGCTACAGAAATTGATTCCACTTGCTGTGCCACCTTCAGTAAGGGTAATATGACCAACAGTGTTGCAGAAAACAACGTTTCTGGCACATTTATCGGATGCGAGGTTACCAACTGTGTGCATCATGCAGACCACAAATGTAAGCTGACCGAAATTCAGGTAGATGCCTGCGGATGCAGCGGAGATAAGTGTTCTTGTGATTCAGATACTTGCTGCGATTCCTTTAAGTGCAGATAGAAGCAAAAGCCTATCCCCCGAACATCAAAAAAGCGTGTCGGACACCGACACGCTTTTTTGATGTGTTTTCTTATTTGTTCTTTCCGCCCTTGCACATTGCCCAGAAAGGACCTGCAATAAACACGGAAGAATAAAACCCTGCAATAACACCAACAATGATAGGCAGAGTAAATTCTACCAAAGAGGTAATTCCCATCATAGAACCAAATACACAAAGGAGAGCAACTGTCAGCAAGGTTGTAATGGTAGTATTGATAGACCGACCCATGGTGCTCAAAATGCTTTCGTTTACCAAATCGTTAAGAACTGTTTTCTTTGTTGCAACACGACGGCGTTCCCGAATCCGGTCAAATACCATGATAGAGGCATTGATGGAATAACCCAAAATGGTCAGAATAGCCGCAATGAAGGTAGAGTTCACAGGAATCTGGAACAGAGAATAAAAGCTCAGCATAATCAGTACATCGTGAATCAAAGCGATAACCGAAGAAACACCGGACATCAACTCAAAACGGATGGTGATATAAACCAGCATCAAAATAACGGTAATCAGGCACAACAGGAATGACTTCTGCAGCATTTCCTTACCGACGGTAGCACTTACATTACTAATAGAAATTGCATCCGCGTCAATACCGTATTTTTCAACCAAAGCGTTTGTCAGCTTTTCGCGGTCTTCACTTCCAAGTTCTTTGTTGTTTCCCTGATACATAATCTTGATAATAACATCTTCACCGTTTTCTCCGGACTTCTGAACAGAAGAAGGAGTCACGCCGATTGCATCTTTTACCAAGGTTTCAACATCTTTGTTTTCAAATTCCTGACCCAAAGCAGCAGTTACATTGATACCGCCCTGAAATTCAATATCCATCGCAAAACCCTGTGCAATCATGGACACAATACCGATTACAATCAGAACAATGGAAATAATAAAGAAGATATTTTTCTTTTCAACAATATTAATCATCTGACTTCCTCACTTTCACACCAAATGCACGGGGGTTCGATACTCCGATGCCCACCAGTTGTTTCAACAACACACGGCTTACTACAACAGCAGTAAACATACTTACGATAATACCCAGACCCAATGTGATTGCAAAGCCTTTTACAGAACCCATACCAAAGAAGTACAGAACAACAGCTGCAATCATGGTAGTAATGTTCGCGTCAACAATCGCGGTCAGAGCACGGTGAAAACCTGCATCAACAGAAGCACGAACGGTCTTTCCGTTGTTCAACTCTTCCTTAATGCGCTCATAAATAACAACATTCGCGTCAACCGCCATACCGATACCCAGAATAATACCTGCAATACCGGACAAGCTCAGGTTTACTTTTGCCACAGCCATTATTATTCCCATCAAAGCTATATAGCCGAGAAGAGCAATATCAGCCGCCAGACCTGCTACACCATAGTACAATAACATAAACAGCATTACCAGCAACACACCGATACCGCCGCCAATCAAGCTGGTGCTTAACACTCTGTCACCTAAAGTAGGTCCAACGCTCTTTAATTCAATATCTTTCAAACCAAAAGGCAACTGACCTGCCTGAATCACACCTGCCAGATATTTTGCATATTCCGCATCAAAATCACCGGAGATAATACACTCGCTGCTGTTAATTTCCTGTGCTACAGCAGGACTGGAAATCTCATCTTCATCCAGCATAATGGTAATATAGTTTTTACTTTCACTGATCTTAGCAGCGGCAGCAGAAGTGGCTGCTGCAAATTTAGAAACCGCTTCTTCCTTCCAAACCAACTTCACATGATGCTGACTTACACCGCTTTCATCCACTACATCAAATGCAGCAGAGGCAGAGTCAATATCAGACCCTTCCATGACAACGTTTCCGTCAGCATCAGTAAAGGTCAGAACAGCAGTAGCACCCAGCTTCTGAACTGCTTCTTCCGGATCGGATACAGAGGGGATTTCAACCTCAATACGGTTGTCACCCTGTTTTGCAACTGTAGCTTCCGTATAATTAAGAGCATCCAGACGAGCCTTCAACATACTAACGGCTGTTGTCATTTCATCCGCAGAAGGAGATACCGCATTTCCTTCCTTATCCGTTGCTTCAAATACAATTCTGGAACCGCCCACCAGATCTAATCCCTGACGGATTCCGTAATGTTCGGTACCTTCGTCCAAAACTCCGGGCACTGTTCCTGGAATTCCAAATGCAGCGAAGGCAGAAAGCGCAATAACCACAAGAGTGGTCAGCGCAAAGATTGCAATGCTTTTTTGCTTCAAAACAATTCCTCCTAACAAATTTTTCTTATATTGTTGAAACCCCCAAAGAATCAAGCTCTGGGTGTCATCGCAATTAAATTAAGTTGGTCGTTGTTCCAAAGTTCAGGAACAGTCACCTCATATTTTTTGATACATAAAACCCTGTCAAAAGAGAAACACGCATATGGTACCTCGGGCACCAGTTTTTGTTCCGTTTCCCGTCCAAAACAGGTTTCGCTCACACTTAACAACACAGCCTTGTCCGACGTTGGTACACCCGTCATTCCGATACAACCCGTCCACGGTTCAGACTGATAATAAAAATCTCCGGTATCTAAGGAATAAAACGAAAGGTTCCTTCCCGTCCAACCGGAAACCAGCATCAGGCACAATATAAGCCCAAATATAAGCAACCGTTTCTTCATTTTTCATTTCCTTTTGTTCAAAAAATCATCATACTAATTTATTATACCATACTTTTTTCAAAAGTGCAATGATTTTTATTCTGTTTTATAAAATAATTTCTCCCTCATTGAAAAGTAAAAAGACAGGGGAAATCTTATCATTCCCCCGTCTTTTTTCAGACTATTTTGCCATTCCCTTTCTTCTTGCTTTGTATCCTAAATTGATTCCCACAATTCCGCCCAACGCTCCTGCCGCAAAACCCAGCAACACCGTAGGTATCAGCTCAGGAGTAAAATATCCGCCTTCATAAATGATGGCTCCCACCAGCCTTAAAATAAGGGGGCAAATAATTCCGGTCACACCCCCAACCAACCATCCGCCGGAAGTAACGTGTCGTACCGACCACAGACCTGCCACAAAAATTCCTAAAAAGTTTGCACCTGTTACAACAGGTTCCAAAATTCCTTCTCCGGTCTTAGTAAAGGTAATGACTGCTGCCAGAATCAATAAAAGAATTAAGCTCACTCCATAGCCTGTCAGCACACCGAAAGCTATATTTTTTAATTTAAGCCGCACCATAAAAAACACCCCTTCAAAAAACAGTCTTACTTTACTGTATTTGCGAAGGGGAATTTTTATGACTTATTCTTGCGTTTCTTCTGAAATCTCCTCATCAGGATCTTCCAGAGTATCGGGTTTTTCTTTTTCTGCAGATTTTTCCACAATTCCGATTGCTTCCCGCTGTAATTTCAGTTTTACACGGTCAGGACCGGTTTCCATGATAAAATAATCATCCTTCAGCTTTACAATTTTACCATAAATACCGCTACTTGTGATAATGGTATCTCCGTTTTTAATTTCGCTGAGCATTTGTTTGCGTGCCTTCGCCTGCTTTTGTTGAGGACGAATCATAATAAAATAAAAGATTGCAATCAGCACGACAAAATAAAGAATTGTACCTGTTTGGGTTCCCATAGGACTCACTCCTCTCTTTTTTATTTTATTATACCTTTTTTTTCATCATTTAGCAAGTCTTTTTTTAAAAATCAATGATATTTTTCATAAATCCTCTTTGCCAATTCTTCCGTAATGCCGGAAACCTTGCAAAGTTCACTAATGTCTGCCCGTTTGATTGCTGTTGCAGAACCAAAGTGTTGCAACAGCGCCTTCCTCTTTGCAGGTCCAATTCCTAAAATTTCTTCCAAAGAGGACATAAGCTGATTTTTTTTGTGTACCTTCTTATGGTAAGTAATGGCATGGCGGTGCACCTCTTCCTGAATCCGTGCAAAAAAACGAAAGACGGGCGAAGAAACGCTAAAAGAAAATTCCTGCTCCCCGTTGGTAATTCCACGTGTCTTGTGGCGGTCGTCCTTGACCATACCAAGAACCGCAATCTCCCATCCATTTTCCAGCATCAATGCTTTTACCGCATTCACATGCCCTTTCCCGCCGTCTAACAAAATCAAATCGGGCATAGGATAAAACTTTGCTTTGCTTGGCTCCAGCTCTCCCGTTTCTATTTGTTTTTGTTCTTGAATTCCATGGGTCATTCTGCGGAATAACACCTCACACATTGAAGCATAATCATCCGCCCCCTCCACCGACTTAATTTTAAATTTCCGATAGTCTCGTTTCAGGGGAGCACCATCCGAAAACACCACCATACCCCCTACAGAATCCGCCCCTGCGGTGTTGGAAATATCATAAGCTTCTATCCGTCTGGGAAGAACGGGTAATTTCAATTCTTCCTTTAACTCCAAAAGGAGAGCTTTTGTTTTATTGGCAGCGCTTCGAATATTTTCTAAGGATTGCAGTGCATTCGTACGAACCATTTCCATCATTGCCTTACCCTCTCCCCGTTTGGGAACGGACACGGTGACCTTACTGCCTCTAAGGGTTGACAACCATAAGGAAATCTCTTCCCCGTCTTCTATTTCTTCCTGAAGGAGAATTTCTTTTGGAATCATGTTACTGTTATGGTAAAACTGTTTTACAAAACCACTGAGCAGCTCTGCTCCTTCCTCATTTCCTTCACCCTTCATGGAAAAATGCTCTCTGCCCTGTACTTTTCCGTCACGGACAAAAAACACCTGAATGCAAGCATCATCGCCGTCCTGAGCAAAACCGATAAAATCCTGTTCTTTTTTTACACTAACCAGCATTTTTTGTTTTTCGGTGATTTGCTCTATATTCTTCAGCTGATCACGGTAATAGGCGGCTTTTTCATACTCTAAATTCTGAGATGAAAGCATCATTTCATGAGTAAATTCCTCTTTTAAATCTCCTGTTTTTCCTTCCAAGAAACGTTCAGCATTGTAAACCATTTGTGCATATTCTTCAGGAGAAATTTTTCCCGTGCAAATGCCGGGACATTGCTTCATATGATAATACAGGCAAGGTCTGCTTTTGCCGCAATCTCTCGGAAATTCTCGGTTGCAGGAATAAAGTCCAAAGGTCTTTCGTAAAAGTTCCAGGGTTTCCCGTGCCACCGCTGCATTCAGATAAGGACCATAATACTTGGCATTATCCCGTTCCCGTTTTCTGGTCATAAAAACCTTCGGGTAATCCTTTCCTGTTTCTATCTTCAAAAAAGGATAATGCTTATCATCCTTTAACAGAATATTATATTTAGGCATGTATTTCTTGATCAGATTACATTCCAGCATCAACGCTTCTGTTTCGCTGTCCGTTACAATATATTCAAAATGGTGAATGTTCTTCACCATAACCGTAACCTTGGGGGAATGGTGCTTGGAGGATTGAAAATACTGCCGTACTCGATTCTTTAAATTCTTGGCTTTACCTACATAAATGACTGAATCTGCATTATCACGCATCAGGTATACCCCCGGTTGATCGGGCAAGGTCTTTATCATTGCCTGAATCTGCTCATTCACTGAAATTCCTCCTTTCCCAATACAAAAATCGGCTGTGGAAACATTGCTCCACAGCCTCTTTCGTCTGTCTTATCAATCTGCAAAATTGGAAGAAATCAACTGAATCAAACCGTTCACTGCTTCTTCCTCATCCTCACCGTCTGCATTTAAGGTAATGGTTGTTCCTTTATCAATGCCTAAAGAGAGAACTCCTAATAAGCTTTTTGCATTTATTCTCCGCTCCCCCATCTCAATCCAGATGTTGGCTCTGTATTCATTTGCTTTCTGAATAAAGAAGGTTGCAGGTCTTGCGTGCAAGCCTACAGAATTTTGGATGGTAATCTCCTTTGTAATCAAATCAGCCACTCTCCTATTTTTTGTGTACCAAAAGCAACTCTATAGAAAATATATTTTAATTATAGCACAACTAAAGCAACTTTTCAACCGCCATTTTTCACTATTTTACAAATATTTTTCTCTTATTTTTTATTAAAAATACTCATTATTTCGTTTTTGTTGATCTGCTTGCTCCAACATTTGCTCAGCTGCCGCCACCGTAAGGTCTGTGACACTGACCCCGCCGAGCATTCTGGCAAGCTCATAGAGTCTGGCTTCTTTGTCAAGTAACGTTACTTTTGTGGACGATCTTCCTTCTATCTCCTGTTTCTCAATCAGAAAATGTCCGTCCGCCATGGCTGCAATCTGTGGAAGATGTGTGATACAAATGACCTGTTTGGAACGGGACAAGCCTGACAGCTTATCCGCTATTTTTTGGGCTGCTCGTCCGCTGACACCGGTATCAATCTCGTCAAAAATAAGAGTTCCTACAGGATCCGCGTCTGCCAGTACAGATTTTAACGCCAACATAATACGAGACAATTCCCCGCCTGAGGCAATTTTAGAAAGTTCCTTTAAGTCCTCTCCCGGATTTGAGGATAACAAAAACATCGCCTTTTCCCCGCCGTTTTCGCCCGGATCACAGGGTGTAAATTGGGCAGAAAACCGCATTTTCCCCATATCAAGAAGGCTGAGCTGTTCCATAACGTCCTGCTCAAGCTTTTTTGCTGCTTTCCGTCTGGTTTCCCCCAAGCGGGAGGATGCTTGTTCTAACAATATTTGCTTTTCATTTAATTGGTTTTGAAGTTTTGCCAACTTTTCTTCACTGTTTTCAAAGCCTTCTGTTTTTTCTTTGATTTCGTTATAATAAGCGAGTACCGCTTCTTCCGTTGCACCGTATTTTCGTTCTAATTTACGAATTTCTTCCAAACGATTTTCCGTCCGTTCCAAAGCATCGGGATCACGTTCCAGTCTTTGAGTATAATCCCGAAGCTCATGGGAGGCATCGTCCATCAATGTCGCCGCTTCTTCCAAGCTTTGGCTTAAGGGTTCCAGCTCTTTATCATAAACCGCCGCTTTTTCCAATGCATCCAAAGCACGGGAAAGGGCATCGTGAGCACCCTCGTTACCATATAAATAGTCATATGCCATTTCTGTATTCTGACTAATGGTTTCTATATGTTCTAACAATTTCAGCTGTTCCCGTAATTCTTCTTCCTCTCCTACGCGAAGCTTTCCTTGTTCAATCTCCTGTATTTGATAACGGTACAACTCCTGAAGCTGGGCATTCCCTTCTGTTGATTGCAGTTGTTCTATTTCCTGTCTGACTGCTTTTACTTCTTCAAAAGCCGTACGGCAAGCTTCGCGTTCTTTTTCGTTTTTTGCAAACCCATCAATCAAATCAATATGCTTTCCGTTTTGTAAAAGCAACTGATTGTCATGCTGACCGTGAATATTCAAAAGCAAGGGAGAAACTGCCTTGATTGTCCCTGCTGTAGATAACTCTCCGTTAATACGACAGACGCTTCTTCCGTCCCGATAAAGCTCACGGGTTATCAATACCTGACCGTCCTCGCTCGATACCCCTCGTTCCTCCAGCATTTTACAAGTTTTCTCATCCAAAGAAAACAAAGCCTGAACCTTTGCTTTTTCCGCACCGGTCCGAATCAAATCCTTGGAGGTTCGTTCTCCCAGTACCATATTGATAGAATCAATGATAATAGATTTTCCTGCTCCCGTTTCACCGCTTAATACCAAAAATCCTGACGTGGGTTCTAAGGTTACCTTTTCAATAACCGCAATTTGTTCAATTTGCAGGCTGATGAGCATGGATGCCACCTCCAAATCTTATCTCATTCCATCTTCCAGTTCAAATGCCACTTTTTTTGCTTCTTCTTCTGTACGGGTTATCATCATAATAGTATCGTCTCCGGCAATAGAGCCAAGAGTTTCGGGTATATTCATCCGATCCAGTAAAGAGCCAACCCCTTGTGCCATCCCGCTCAGAGTCTTTACAACGACGATGTTCATGGCATAGTCTACGCTCAGCACTGATTCACTGAAAATCGTACCGCCGGTATGGTAACGGGGTTCCTCTCCACCCACAGCATACACCATTTCTCCACTGTCATTGTGCACCTTAATCAGCTTTAAATCCTTAATATCCCGAGACAGGGTTGCCTGGGTTACCTTCACACCGCTTTGTTCTAAAAAGTCAGCCAGTTCCTTTTGAGTTTTGATGCTGTTTTCTCGAATAATGTCTAAAATTTTTCCGTGTCTTGAGGTTTTCAATGTGTATCACTTCCCAACTTTTCATGCAAAATATCATAAAAACTGCGGCTGTGTACCCGAATCAGTCGGGTTTCCTTTTTCGCCTTACTGATTTCCAATCGGTCTTCTGCCCGAATATCGTACAGTGCAATTCCGTCCGCTACCACATGGGCAGTTTTCTCCTCCGCCAGCATCAGAGCAATTCTCCTTTGAGAAGAAACCACCAGAGATCGGGCTCTAAGCATATGGGGGCAAACAGGGGTAATTCCCACCGCTTCCACATCAGGCTCTAAAATCGACCCTCCTGCAGATAAAGCATAGGCCGTAGAACCGGTAGGTGTTGTTACAATCAAGCCGTCTGCAAGATAAGTATCTGCATAGGCACCGTCTATCAGTAAATTGATACTTAAAATAGATTCTCCCGTTTCTCGGGAAACTACAATATCATTCAACGCATAAAAGGGTTCGCTTTCCCGTCCCTCCCGAACACAAACACATTGAAGCATCATTCTGCTTTCAATTCGGAAATCGTCTTCAATCAGACGTGAAAACAAATCATTTTCTCCCTTTTTCAGTTCGCTGATAAATCCAAGATGTCCAAAGTTTATTCCCAACAAAGGCAAATTGGTTTCATGTGCTGCGCGGAGCAGTGTTCCGTCTCCCCCCAGCACCAAAACAGCCTGAGCCTCCCGCTCTGCTTGTTTAGAAGAACAGTAGTCAAGTCCTTTTATTTCTCCAAGACTACGGTATTTTTCTTCCATCAGCACCTTAGCGCCCAAATCTTGAAGAGAACGAGCCGTATCACGGATTCCTTCCAATACTTGATTCATTTTTGGATTTGGCTTCAGCAAAAAACACTTCAAACAATCACTTCCCCATTATCGGAATTAAGTACCTCATGAGCGGTTTCTACCGTTTGCTCCACATCGTAGGCACTTTCCGTTCCTTTGGTTATATATAATAAGTATTCAATATTTCCTTTCGGTCCCTTAATGGGGGAATAATCCAATCCGCCAATAGAAAAACCATTGTCGCGGGCATATCCCATCACCTGTTCTATGACCTGACGATGTACCCCCTTTTCACGGACAACACCGCCCTTTCCCACCTGACTTCTTCCTGCTTCGAATTGAGGTTTAATCAGGCAGACACCGCTTCCCCTCTCACCAAGCAGACGAAAGGCAACAGGCAACACCAGCTTCAGCGAAATAAAGGATACATCCACACTGACAAAATCCAGTACATCCTCAATTTCTTCCACATAACGAATGTTGGTTCGTTCCATATTAACCACCCGTTCATCGGTACGAAGCTTCCAGTCTAACTGACCGTATCCCACATCCACTGCATACACCTTTTTCGCACCGCATTGAAGCATACAATCCGAAAATCCGCCGGTAGACGCACCAATATCCATACAGATACATCCTTCAAGGGTAATGGGAAACATTTTCATGGCA
>JAZNAU010000020.1:0-87668 GCA_045586685.1 Clostridia bacterium | reverse complement strand
ATTGAATACCCGAATAGAAGAAAGGACAATACAGCTTGCAGAATACATTTTAGAATACAAAGCAACAGTGAGAGATACCGCAAAAAAGTTTGGTGTTTCTAAATCAACCGTACATAAAGATGTTACTGAGAGGTTGTTCCGTTTGAATCGCGGGTTGTTTGACGAGGTTTCAAAGGTGTTGGCGGAAAACAAATCTGTTCGTCATATTCGGGGCGGAATGGCGACAAAAGAGAAATATTTAAGAAAAAGAAAAGAAATGCACATTTGACAAAAAGTCAAATGTGCATTATTGTAATTTTACATATCAGGGTAATGAGAAAACAAAGAAATAACCCTATCACGGTAGGAAGTATAATAGAAAATAAGGTCCATTTCATACTTTTTGTTTCTTTATAAATGGTTTGACAAGTTGTTCCGCAAGGAAAATGAAACAAACATAAGATCAAAGTACAAAGGGCAGTTTGTGCGGTCCAGCCATTGGCAATTAACAGTTCTTTTAATTGGGTTAAGGATTCATATTCTACTATTCTTCCCGTTGCCAGATAGCTCATCAGAATAATGGGAATTACAATTTCGTTGGCAGGAAATCCGAGTAGGAAAGCCAAAAAAATAACACCGTCTATTCCAAACAATGAAGCAAACGGATTTAGAAATTGGGTGCAGTGTTGTAAAATACTCGTTTGACCTATCATAATGTTTGCCAATATCCAAATCACTGCCCCTGCCGGTGCGGCAATAATAACCGCCCGCCCCAAAACAAACAGAGTGCGGTCGAAAACAGAGCGGACAATCACCTGTCCGAACTGGGGTTTTCGATAGGGTGGAAGTTCCAGCACAAAAGAGGAAGGGACACCTGATAACACTGTTGTGGAAAGAATCCGTGATACAAGCAGTGTCATAAAAATTCCCAATAAAATAGTTCCCGTCAGTAGCAAAGCAGAAATTCCTGTCGATGCCCCGGCAAAAAACATGGAAATTAAAGCGACCAAGGTAGGAAGTCTGCCGTTACAAGGGACAAAGCAGTTAGTGAGAATGGCAATCATTCGCTCACGGGGAGAATCAATGATTCTGCATCCTACTACGCCGCAGGCATTACAGCCAAATCCCATACACATAGTCAGTGCTTGCTTACCGTGGGCTTTTGCTTTTTGGAATAAGTGATCCATATTAAATGCAATTCTGGGAAGATATCCAAAATCTTCTAACAAAGTAAACAAAGGAAAAAAGATTGCCATTGGGGGAAGCATTACCGCAACGACCCAGGCAAGAGTTCTGAAAACACCGTCAATTAGAAGCCCTTGAAGCCAAGAAGGAGCACTGCTTACAATATTTTTTAATGGTTGCTCCAATTTGAATAAAAGGGAAGATAATAAAGCGGAAGGATAATTCGCTCCTTCCATGGTAATCCAAAAAATAAATCCCATTAACAACAGCATTACGGGGATGCCTGTAAGCTTTGAAGTAAAAAGACGGTCAAGCTGTCGGTCTCTTTGATGGTAATGCTTTTGCTTTAAGGTAACACATTGACGGTAAATGTCTTCTGCCTGTAAAACGGAAGCCTGAACAATTTGTTCTTGCCATTCCCGCTTTATGGGAATATGAGAAAAATCCTCCCCTGTTTGTTGGGATAATGTTTTTCTGAAATTCTCATCACCGCTTAATAGGTGAACTGCTGCCCAAGAATGAGGAATGTTTTGGGGCAGTGTAAGGGAAAGGGAACCGGCAATTTTTGATACTTCTTCATCGTATGTAACCGACTGCGGGAGAGAGGGGGCGTGTGCTGCGTGTTCAATTTCCCGACAAAGTGCTTCTAATCCCTGCTTTTTTCTGGCACTAATTCCCACAACGGGAATATTCAGCAAAGAGGAAAGCTTTTTTAAATGGACGGTAATTCCTTTTTTCTTTGCTTCGTCCATTAAATTGACACATAAAATTAAACCGTGAGTCACCTCACGTACTTGAAGAACAAAATGAAGATTTCGTTCCAAACAGGTGGCATCTGCTACTAAAACCGTAACGTCTGCCCCGCCAAAACAAAGAAAATCTCTGGCAATTTCTTCTTCAGCGGAATTGGCTGATAGAGAATAAGTCCCTGGGATGTCCACAAGGAGATAGGAAACATCATTATAAATAAAGCGGCCGACAGCATTGCTGACGGTTTTTCCGGACCAGTTTCCGGTATGCTGATTCATTCCTGTCAGTTGATTGAATAAAGTGGATTTTCCTACATTGGGATTCCCGCCCAATGCAACAATAATCTCTTGTGGATTACTACGTTGAATCATAACTTCCTCCTAATAAGTTTCAATGTTACAAGAGTCCGTTTTGCGAAGTGCTACAACGGTTCCTCGGACAAAAAATGCTGATGGGTCTCCACCGGGTGCGGTTTGTAAATGGGTGATAGGAGTATGCTCCACCATCCCGAAATCTAACATTCTTTGACGGATGCTTCCGGTTAATTTTATTTTTTTGATACGGGCAGTTTCCCCGATGGGCAGTTCTGATAGCTTCATAATATTCACTCCAATGAAGTTGTTGTCGATACTATGATATGCATAAAAGATTCAATCGGTGATTCTTAACGGCTTGTTTTCTTGAGAAAAAATGATTTGGAAAATTGACTTTGTCTTATGTTGGCTAATGCAAAAGAAAATATGAAAGATGAATGAAGCATAAAAAAGGGTTGCAGCAAAATAAATTTGCTGCAGCCCTTTAGTGATTCTGTGGATTACAGTTCGGAAGTTTCTTCTTCGGTTGTTTCCGTTTCAGAAGTTTCGCTTTCTTCAACAGATTCTTCTGTAACAGTTTCATCTGCAACGACTTCTTCTTCAACAGAAGATTCATCTGTTTCGGTTTCAGCCTCTTCTGTTGTTTCGGTATCTTCGGTTACAGTATCTTCGGTTACAGTTTCTTCTGTTACTGTTTCTTCTGTTACTGTTTCTTCAGATTCTTCTTCGGGTGCGATAGCAGATACAGTGTTTTGAGAGGGCGTATATACAACCTTAACGATAGGAGTTCCTACCATATTCAGTTTGTTGTCAACAACAACAAAATGTGCTTCCTCATTGGTATCTTTTGCTCTGGGGTCTGTAATAACAGCGATATCAAAGGTTTCGTTGTATTTGGTAAAGGTGTATTTGTTGTTTGTCCAACCGCCGTCGTTAAACCAACCGGTAACATCGTCGTATGTGTAAGTGCAGAAGAAATTCTTTAATACTGCTTTTTGGAAACTAATCAAATGATCCTTGCCCATGGGAGTGAACAGCTTGTCATCTAATTCATAATAATAGGTGTTTTCTTCTGCAACTAGATTTTCATCTACAACAGGAGTTACATCATAGGTGGCTTCGAACAAGTCAACCAGATTGGTGTAGCCGTATTCAGGAGTATAGATGATAGCAACCTCTGTGCCAGCTCCGTCTGCGTAGTAATCAACAACACAGTTAAAGGTTTCAGCAATAAAACGCAGGGGAACATAAGTACGATCCTTTACTACAACAGGAACAACATCCATTTCGTAGTTTTTGCTTTCTTCGCCGTTTTTTACAGTTACGTTTTTGTCACCGATAAACAGCTTCACTTCTCTTGTTTCGCTTGCAACAACAACGGATTGTTCTTCTTCGTTCCAGAGTACTTGTGCACCCATTTGTTCAAAGATGCCGCGCAATCCTACCATCGTTCTGTCGTTGGCAATAAAGGGTTCTGCATCACATACTACTTCTTCATCATCCAACATTACAGTAACATAGGTTTCTTCTTCGTCGGTTGCGGTAACTACTGCAGCAAAGCAGGAAACTGCCATACAGAGTACCAGCACAAGACTTAAAATTTTCTTCATGTTTTTTACCTCCATTATGGAAATTTTATTTATAAAACGCGGATGCGTTTTATAGCTATACAGTTTGCAGATGAGGTTGAGTTCCAATACGTATGAAGTTCTACGGTCAACCTCAAATCGCAATTAAAAAGTATTATACCATAATCGACTTACTTTGTCAAGCAAAAGCTTTTCCTGACGAAACAAGAGAAAAGCCCCTCCCGTCTTGACAGATTAACCGTAATATGGTAAGATATCAATATTGAAAAATGTCGAAATTAGGGGTGAAACTGTGACCTTTCGCGATATAGGAATGATATTGGAGGAGAAGCGGAACAGCTTGCTTTTTGTATTCGGCGGTATGCTGGCGGTAGTCGCAATCGTTTTTTGCACTGGATTGTTTTCAACAAAAACAGAAGTGCTGGAGCCGGAGCTAGTTGCCATGATGCCAACCCCAACACCTGATATTGTGGTGGATGTTAAAGGGAACGTAATGAATCCCGGTGTTTATACACTGCCTAGCGGAAGCCGTGTACAAGATGCCGTAACAGCTGCAGGCGGATTTGTTTCTGAAGAGAATGGTGAAACAGTGAATCTTGCCAAAACTTTAATGGATGGTGAAATGATTGTAATAGGAAGAAACAAAGTTAATCTAAACACTGCCGAACAAGAGGAATTGGAAACTCTTCCGAATATCGGAGAAACCCTGTCGGCACGAATTATTGAATATAGAAAAGTACACGGTGCTTTTTACAGCATTGAAGAAATTATGGAAGTAAAAGGAATTGGAAAAGGTAAATTTGAGGATTTGAAGGATTTGATTACTGTTTAAAAGGAGATAGTAAAATGGATGAGTTGTTACAGCAACAGTTGGAACGAATTACGAAAATATCCCATGATTTTTTGGGACCGTTAAATACCATCTATAGTGCATTTCAAATTCTAAAAATGCATGATTCGGAGAATGAAACACGGCAGTCTTATTACGATGCTGCAGAACGGAACATTCGCAGAATGACGCGTATGGTGGAGCATTTTATGACCTTTTATCGTATGACCAAAAAGGAAATGAAGATAAATGCAAAAATGATAGACGGCAGAACAATGATAGAGTCCTTTTGCAATGCAGTTTGCGATAGCTTTTCAAACGGGGATGTGGAATTGATTACGGATATACAGGGAAATGGACTGGTTTGTCTGGATGAATTGATGATCGAAAGTGCATTTTTAAATTTGGTGTCCAACGGAATAAAAGCAAGCCAAGAACGACCTTGTAAGCTTGAAATCTTTGCCAGTTTTGAACAAGGAACCTTACTTCTTTCTGTAAAAGATTTTGGAATTGGAATCGCAACAGAGGATCACAAACGTATTTTTGAACCGTTGATTCAACTGGGGACATTTGATAAGGGAACAGGTCTGGGGCTTTCAGTTGTTGTTGAAATTGTAAAACTACATGGTGGGGAGGTTCTTTTGGAGAGTGATCACGGAAGAGGCAGTACCTTTACTTTGAAAATTCCCAGCCAGGTACCCGTTGAATTGAAATCGGGTAATTTGAAGCAGTTTGACACCAATATGGATCGATTCCAGAGAACAAAAATGGAACTGGCTGACTTGTTGTAAATGGAGAGTCCAATAAGTAGAAAAAGTGGACAATAGGAGATCTTAAAACTTGGTTTCGAAATAGAAAACAGTTGACGAAATCTGGAGAATATGCTATAATAAATAGAAAAGAGAATGGGAAGGTTTCTTTACTTAATGAATAGAAGGGATAGATTGCAAATGGGTTTGACATTGACAGAAAAAATTTTAAAAGCACATCTGATTGACGGTGTGTTTGAAAAGGGAACAGAGATCGGTTTACGAATTGATCAGACGTTGACTCAGGATGCTACCGGTACGATGGCTTATTTAGAATTTGAAGCAATGGGAATTCCCAGAGTCAAAACAGAGCGGTCTGTAGCATATATTGACCATAACACCCTGCAAAATGGGTTTGAAAATGCAGATGACCACAGATTTATCGGGTCTGTGGCAAGAAAACATGGAATTTATTTTTCCCGTCCCGATAACGGCATTTGCCATCAAATGCATTTGGAACGGTTTGGGATTCCCGGAAAAACTTTGATTGGTTCCGATTCTCATACGCCTACCGGAGGCGGCTTAGGGATGATTGCTATTGGAGCCGGTGGTTTGGACGTAGCGGTTGCCATGGGTGGCGGTGCTTATTATATTACTTATCCTGAAATTGTAAAAATCGAGTTGACAGGCAAGCTTCGTCCTTGGGTTGCCGCAAAAGATGTGATTTTGGAAGTGTTAAAGCGGATGTCCGTAAAGGGCGGCGTGGGCAAGGTGATTGAATATTGCGGTGAGGGTGTGAAAACTCTGACTGTTCCAGAGCGTGCTACCATTACCAATATGGGTGCGGAGCTTGGTGCAACTACTTCTATCTTTCCGTCTGATGAGCTTACTTATGAATTTATGAAAGCCCAGAAAAGAGAACAGGATTGGACAGCTTTGTCTGCAGACGAAGATGCGGTTTACGATCAAACTATTACCATTGACTTATCTGAGGTTGAACCAGCTGCGGCTTGCCCTCATTCTCCCGATAATGTTAAATCCGTAAAGGAAATCGGTGAAATGAAAATTGATCAGGTTTGTATCGGTTCTTGTACAAACAGTTCTCTTTTGGATATGTTAAAGGTTGCTCATATATTAAAGGGAAAGACGGTTCATCCTGATGTGTCTCTTTCCATTGCACCCGGTTCTAAGCAGGTGCTGAATATGTTGGCGGAAAACGGTGCGTTGTCGGTGCTGATTGATGCAGGGGCGAGAATTTTGGAAAGTGCTTGCGGACCTTGTATCGGAATGGGTCAATCCCCCAACTCAAAGGGAATTTCTTTGCGTACCTTTAACCGTAATTTTGAAGGACGTTCGGGTACAAAGGACGGCCAGATTTATCTGGTTTCTCCTGAAACTGCAGCAATTTCTGCTATTACAGGCGTGCTGACTGACCCCACAACATTAGGAGAAATGCCTGACTTTTTGTTGCCGAATGAGTTCTTAATTAACGATAATATGGTAGTGCCTCCTGTTGAGGAAGCGCATATGGACAGTGTTGAGATTTTAAGAGGTCCCAATATTAAGCCGTTCCCCACAACCTCCCCCTTGGAGGATATGATTGACTGCCCTTGCTCTTTGAAGGTAGGAGATAATATAACCACCGACCATATTATGCCTGCAGGTGCTAAAATTTTGCCCTTGCGGTCCAACATTCCTGCTATTTCAAAATTTTGCTTTACCGTATGCGATGAAGAATTTCCCGCACGGGCAGAGAATTTGGGTTCCAGTATTATTGTAGGGGGCGCCAACTACGGTCAGGGTTCTTCCCGTGAGCATGCGGCACTTGCTCCTTTACATTTGGGAATTAAGGCGGTTGTGGTAAAATCCTTTGCAAGAATTCACCGTTCCAATCTGATTAACGCTGGAATTTTGCCTTGCACCTTTAAAAACGAAGGGGATTATGACAAGATTTCTCAAGGGGACAGACTGGTAATGGAAAACGTAACAGATGCCATTCGAAAGGGCGAAGAACTTGTATTGAAAAATGTGACCACGGGAGAAACCATTCCCTGTCTTTGTGAGCTTAGCGATCGTGCCAAGGACATTGTGTTGGCAGGAGGATTGTTAAGCTATACCCGTGAACAACTGAAATAGAAAGGAAGTGTTATCAATGGCGAAAATTCAAATGAAAACCCCTCTTGTTGAGATGGATGGGGACGAAATGACCAGAATCATCTGGAAGATGATTAAAGATATTTTGCTGATTCCTTATGTGGATTTGAAAACAGAATATTATGATTTGGGATTGGAGTACAGAAACGAAACCAACGATCAGGTTACCTTTGATTCTGCAGAGGCAACCAAAAAGTATGGTGTTGCAGTAAAATGTGCTACAATTACTCCCAATGCTGCCCGTATGTCAGAATATAATCTGAAAGAAATGTGGAAATCTCCAAACGGTACCATTCGTGCTATATTGGATGGAACTGTTTTCAGAGCACCCATTATTGTAAAGGGCATTACCCCCTATATTCCCACTTGGACAAAGCCGATTACCATTGCCCGTCATGCATACGGGGATGTGTATAAAAATTCCGAAATGCAGGTGGGAAGGGACAGTAAATGCGAGCTTGTTTGCACTGATAAACAGGGAAATGAAACCCGTCAATTGATTTATGATTTTTCTGATTCTGACGGTATCATTCAAGGAGTGCATAATAAGGATGCTTCCATTGCAAGCTTTGCAAAATGTTGCTTCAACTATGCCCTTGATACCAAACAAGATATCTGGTTTGCAACCAAGGATACTATATCCAAACAGTATGACCATAGATTTAAAGACATCTTTGCTGAAATCTTTGAGAATGAATATAAAGAAAAGTTTGAACAGGCAGGAATTGAGTATTTTTATACCCTGATTGACGATGCGGTTGCCCGTGTGGTTCGTTCTAACGGAGGGTATATCTGGGCTTGTAAGAATTATGACGGGGACGTGATGAGCGATATGGTTGCCACAGCTTACGGAAGCCTCGCTATGATGACCTCTGTGCTGGTATCTCCTGATGGAGTCTATGAATATGAGGCGGCACATGGTACAGTTCAGCGTCATTATTACAAGCACTTAAAAGGAGAAGAAACCTCTACTAACAGTGTTGCAACTCTGTTTGCATGGACGGGTGCTCTAAGAAAGCGTGGCGAATTGGATGGACTTTCAGAGCTTGTTGCCTTTGCTGATGCTTTGGAAAAAGCAACCGTTCAGACCATTGAAGAAGGAGTTATGACTGGGGACTTATATTTGCTTTCTACTTTGCCTGATAAGATAAAGGTGAATACAGAAGAATTTTTATTGGCTGTGAATGAACGATTGCAAAAATTATTATAATAACAGAAAAAGACTGCGAAACCTTCGCAGTCTTTTTGTATAATAATTCGTTTTTTGGGAATATTCCTTTATGAAATCATAATAAAGGAGATGCAGTTTATGGTAGAGCAAGATACAATCAAACTTTTGAGAGAATGTGATGCAGGTGTAAAAATGGGGGTATCGTCCATTGATGATGTGTTGCCCTATGTCAGCAACAAAAGATTAAAAGACAGATTAACCGTATGCAAGGATGAACATGATAAGCTTGACAGTGAAATTGACAGTCTTTTAAATCAGTATCACGATGACGGAAAAGAACCTAACCCAATGGCAAAGGGAATGTCCTGGATGAAAACAAATATGAAGCTTGCAATAAATGAAAGCGATGAAACCATTGCAGACTTAATGACTGACGGATGCAACATGGGTGTAAAATCCTTAAACAAATATTTAAACCAGTATGAAGCAGCAGACGAAGTCTCAAAGGATATTACCAAAAGGCTTATCAATCTGGAAGAAAAGCTTGCAGTGGATATTAGAGAATTTTTATAAGAGAGGGCACTTGATAATCAACTTGTTTTATGCTATAATAGGGGTAATTGAGAAACGCTAGCGAGAATGATGAGAAACGGTTGATAGTATGAAAAAAATAACCATAGGAATTTTGGCCCATGTTGACTCGGGAAAAACCACTCTTTCTGAGGCGGTTTTATACCGGGCGGGCTTACTTAGAACATTAGGGCGTGTGGATCACGGCAACGCATTTATGGATTCACACGAGATTGAGCAGGATCGGGGAATTACCATTTTTTCCAATCAGGCTGTATTTTCTATGGGTAAAACACAGGTGACATTGCTTGACACACCGGGCCATGTTGACTTTTCTGCCGAAATGGAACGAACGTTGCAGGTGCTTGACTATGCTATTTTGGTCATTAGCGGAACAGACGGAGTACAAAGTCACACGGAAACCTTATGGCAACTTTTGATTCGGTATAAAATCCCTGTGTTTTTATTTGTCAATAAAATGGATTTGTCTTACCAAACGAAACAAGAACTGATGCAGGAATTAAAAGAAAAACTGGATGTTTCCTGTGTGGATTTTGAAAATTTAGAACAACCGGATACAAAAGAAGAACTGGCAATGTGTGATGAAGCCTTGATGGAATGCTTTTTGTCAGAACATCCCATGGGGGAACCCCACATTCAAGAAGCGATCAGAAACAGAAATGTATTTCCTGTGTTTTTCGGTTCGGCTTTGAAATCAGAAGGGGTGGAGGAACTGCTCAAGGGCTTGGAGCAATATACCAAACAGGACAAATACGGGAGTTCGTTTGGTGCAAAGGTGTTTAAAATTACTCAGGATTCCCAAGGGGAACGGCTGACACACATGAAAATTACAGGCGGTTGTTTAACGGTAAAGGAATTGCTTAATGGAAAAAATTGGTCTGAAAAGGCAAATCAAATTCGCATATATTCCGGA
Source organism: Clostridia bacterium (assembly GCA_045586685.1). Classification (GTDB taxonomy): domain Bacteria; phylum Bacillota; class Clostridia; order HGM11514; family HGM11514; genus SIG438. Next base: position 77,444 of record JAZNAU010000020.1, on the reverse strand, counting down.
TCTAAATTTGAATTACAGCAACAGGTCGAGGCGGGAACAGTCTGTGCAGTAACGGGACTTTCTTGTACCTATGCGGGAGAGGGGCTGGGAACGGAACAGGATTCCGCTGATTCTGCATTAGAGCCGATTTTAAATTATCGGGTGATTCTACCGAAAGGTACGGATGTGCACAGTGCTCTGAATCAATTAAAGCAATTAGAGGAAGAAGACCCACAGCTCCACATTGACTGGAATGAGCCGTTACAGGAAATTCATTTCAGAATCATGGGTGAAGTACAACTGGAAGTATTAAAACGGCTAATTGCAAAACGCTTTGGAATGGAGGTAAGCTTTTCCTATACCAGTATTGCTTATAAAGAAACGATTTCAGAAAAAGTCATAGGTGTCGGACATTACGAACCCTTACGGCACTATGCGGAAGTTCATTTACTGTTAGAACCTCTGCCAACGGGAAGCGGGTTGGTGTTTGAAACAAAGTGCAGTGAGGATGTACTGGATAAAAATTGGCAACGGCTGATTATGACACATTTACAGGAAAAAGAGCATGTTGGGGTACTGACAGGGGCTCCGATTACAGATATGAAAATTACCTTGGTTGCGGGCCGTGGCCATCAAAAACATACGGTAGGGGGAGATTTTCGTCAGGCAACCTACCGAGCCATTCGTCAAGGACTACGCAGTACAAAAAGTGTTTTGTTAGAGCCTTGGGTTCGATTTAAATTGGAGGTTCCCTCAGATTGTATTGGAAGAGCCATGTCTGATATTCAGCAAATGGGAGGCACCTTTGATGCCCCTGAAACAAGGGGAGAAACCTCCCTTTTGACAGGATGCGTTCCGGCTGTGAAAATCCGTAATTATCAGCAAGAATTGATTGGATTTACCAAGGGTCGGGGAAGGATTTCTTGCTTGTTAAAGGGGTATGAGCCATGCCATAATCAGGAAGAGGTATTGCAAGAATTGGATTATAATCCGGATGGTGATTTGGAAAATCCGTCGGATTCTGTTTTTTGTTCTCACGGTGCGGGCTTTGTTGTGAAATGGGATCAGGTTTCCCAGTATCAGCATGTGGACAGCGGAATTCGTTTGGAACCGGAGGAGATACAGGTTCAAAAAGCGGTCAGTTACGGAAACCGTCTTGCCTCTGATGAGGAATTGATGAAAATATTTGAAATGACTTACGGACCTGTGAAGCGTCCTGCCTTACAAAGCTTTCAAACAAAGAAGGAACGTCCCTATGAATGGAAACCCGCCAAGGAAAAACCAAAAATTTTGGGGAAAGAGTATTTGTTGATTGACGGCTATAATATCATTCATGGCTGGGAGGAACTACGGAAACTTGCTGAAAAAAATATGGACTTGGCAAGAGAAACCCTGATTCACAGAATTTGTAATTATCAAGGTTTTCATCAATGCGAAACGATTATTGTGTTTGATGCTTATCGGGTGGAAGGCGGGCAACGGAGCGTTGAAAAGGTTTGCAACATTCATGTGGTTTATACAAAAGAGGCGGAAACGGCTGATATGTATATCGAAAAGGTCACTCATGAACTGGGGAAAAAACACAGTATTCGGGTGGCGACCTCTGACCACTTAGAACAGTTGATTATCATTGGAAACGGTGCTATTCGGATTCCGGCGGATACATTTTTGGCAGAGGTGGAAGAAACAGAACGAAAAATCAGAGAATATTTATTATAATATTATTATAACTATTTACCATTTTACTAGAATTTGATATAATATATAGAAAATGTCAGGAGGTCAGAAATGAATATACTTGTAATAGATGCACAAGGCGGTGGTATAGGAAAACAACTTGTTTCCGCTATAAAAGATTACATACCAAATGCTACTGTCACTGCTGTAGGTACTAATGTTATGGCAACAACTGCCATGCTGAAAGCAGGTGCAGACGGAGCTGCAACCGGAGAAAATGCAGTAGTCGTAGGATGTAAAAATGCAGATGTCATAATTGGTCCGATTGGGATTGTTGTCGCTGATTCTATGCTTGGAGAAGTAACACCAAAAATGGCACTTTCCGTTGCTCAAAGTAATGCTATCCGCTTTTTATTGCCGTTTAATACTTGTAACACTCGTATAATCGGAGTCAATGAACGAAATGTTTCAGTTCAGATTGAAGAGGTAGTCAACGAAATAAAAAAGATTGTCGAAAAGCATTGACTTTTTAAACATATTATAGTATAATAACTATAGTTTGAACAAGAAGTTCAAGTAAATGCTGAAGCATTTGTAACAAAACTAATTTTATATTGGATGATTTGTGTACATAGAAGGTATGCGATTTCTTTGAAAAGAAATTGTGTGCCTTTTTGTTTTTATCATCCTAAAATCAGGAGGTAGATATTATGGCATGTTTTTTAGTACCTGCTGCAGAAGCAGTAATCACAACTATCACGGCAAAGGCAATGAAAGCCAAGGAAAAGGAAGAAACGACAAAAATTTCTTTTTCAGACGGAACCATTGCAGATACCACAAAAATCAAATTTTCAACAAAACTTGGTTGGCTCAACAAACTTCTTTGGGGTGGTTCAGCACTTTTGGCATTTGAACACGTTTGGCACGGTGAAATAATTCCCGCAATCCCGTTTTTAACGGCGGCGCAAACAGGAGAAACCGCAGAAATGTTTGGAGAAATGTTCAGTGCAGGAACAACCATGGCGGTGCTGATTACTGCTGTTTGGTGTGGTATGCTTGCAGTCACGGCTGTCATTGAAAAAAGAGCTGTGAAAGAAGTAAAAATTGCCAAGGAAGGTGCTTAAAATGACATTATTAACATCTGTTTTTGCTGCTATTATTTGCACAATTTTATGGTATAAAAATGCTCCTGAAAGCAAAATGAATATTGGAACGCTTTGCTGGCTTTATTGGGGCGCATCTTTTATGTGGTTTGTGGATGCAATATTTGAGTATTCAGAACTTGGTGCAGAGTTTTTTGTCCCCGCTGCTGTTGATATGCTTAACGATTTATATCTAGGTTTGTCTGTTGTTGCACTGGGCCTTATTATTTGGCTTGTAATTTTACTTGTCAAAGATCCTAAAGGGGTTGTAAAAGCAGCTTTATTTAAAAGAAAGTAAACACACGAAAGCGGCTTCTTGATTTGATAGATGCCGCTTTGCGTATTTTTGGGGGCAAGATTGATGTTAAAGGATTTTTTTGCAAACCATACCAATGTTGCGGTTGCTTTTTCGGGCGGAGTGGATTCGGCATATTTATTGTTTGCCGCAAAAAGGTATGCTCAAAAAGTTTGTGCTTACTATGTTAAATCAGATTTTCAGCCTCAATTTGAAATGAATGATGCTATAAGGTTAGCGCAAGAGCTTAATGTAGAGATGAAGATAATAAATCTTGATATTTTGTCAGTTGATAGTGTTAAGGAAAATCCTGAAGATAGATGTTATTATTGCAAAAAAGCAATATTGCATGCAATAATAAACAGTGCGTTAAAAGATGGTTTTGACATACTGATAGACGGAACAAATGCTTCTGATGATGAAAGTGACCGTCCGGGAGTAAAAGCATTACATGAGTTATCGGTTCTTTCACCTCTGAAAGAATGCGGGATTACAAAAGAAAATATCAGAACCCTTTCTAAAGAAGCCGGTCTTTTTACATGGAATAAGCCTTCTTATTCTTGTCTTGCCACAAGGATAGCCGCTCAAGAAATTATTACAAAAGAAAAGTTGTCGGCAATAGAAATTACAGAAAATTTTTTATTCTCATTAGGCTTTTCGGATTTTCGTATACGACAAAGAAACGGTGAAGCGAAAATACAATTACCTGAAATTCAATTTTCATTATTCTTTGAACACAGAAAAACAATTTTTGATTTTTTGAAAAAATATTATAAAATAATAGTTCTTGATTTGGAGGCGAGAGGATGAATACCGACATCAAAACCTTGCTTGAATGTGTGAAAAAAGGTGAAGTTTCTGTTGATGATGTACTATTAAAATTAAAAACAAAACCTTTTGAAGATATCGGTTATGCGAAAATTGATACGCATAGAGAGATTAGACAAGGAACGGCAGAAGTGATTTATGGTGCCGGAAAAACTGTTGAACAAATTATCGGAATTATTGAATGCATGAAATATAACGGGCAAAATACTATTCTTATTACCCGCTTGTCAAAAGAGTCAGCAAACAAACTTCATAAAGTTTATCCAATGAAATATTATGAAGATGCACGTTGTGCAGTGGTAGGAGAATTTCCAAACCCTGACGGCATTGGGAAAATTGTAATAGCAACGGGTGGCACAAGTGATATTCCTGTTGCAGAAGAAGCAGCAATAACTGCCCAGGTTCTTGGAAATGAGGTTGTAAGACTTTATGATGTAGGAGTAGCGGGACTTCACCGCACACTTGCGCATCTTGACGTTATAATGAGTGCAAGCGTTATGATAGCGATTGCAGGAATGGAAGGGGCACTTGCCAGTGTTATAGGTGGTTTGGCGGATTGCCCTGTTATTGCAGTTCCGACAAGTGTTGGATATGGAGCATCATTTAACGGACTTTCTGCTCTTTTATCTATGCTTAATTCCTGTGCAAGCGGTGTTTCGGTTGTTAATATTGATAATGGTTTCGGCGCGGGTTATCTTGCAAATATGATCAATCATATGGAGGTAAAAAAATGAGGATTTTATACATAGACTGCGGAATGGGCGCAGCAGGAGATATGCTTACAGCTGCTCTCCTTGAACTGATACCAAACCCAAACGGATTTATTGAAGAATTAAATTCTCTCGGTATTCCGAAAGTGAAATACATAAAAGAAAGATCTGTTAAATGTGGTATATGCGGTACTCATATCAAGGTTTTAGTAGAGGGTATTGAAGAAGGCGAACACCAACACGACCATGACCATTCTCATAACCATAGTCAGGAACACAGTCATAACGGATTGCATGAAATAGAGCATATTGTGTGCGACCTTTTACATCTGCCGCAAAAAGTAAAGGATGATGTGATGCAGGTTTATGGACTTATTGCAGAGGCGGAAAGTAAGGCACATGGAGTTCCTGTCTCAGACATACACTTTCATGAGGTTGGAACAATGGATGCAATAGCTGATGTTGTTGCGGTATGTCTTCTGATAAACAGGCTTAATGTTGATAACATTATTGCTTCCCCTGTTCATGTAGGAAGCGGAAAGGTGAAATGTGCTCACGGAATTTTACCTGTCCCTGCACCTGCTACTGCATATATTTTACAGAATGTTCCTGTATATTCGGGAGCTGTGAAAGGTGAACTTTGCACTCCGACCGGTGCAGCTCTCCTTAAATATTTTGTAAATAAATTTGGAACAATGCCGATTATGAGAACGCAGTCTATTGGTTACGGTATGGGAACAAAGGATTTTGAAACCGCCAACTGTTTAAGAGTTATGCTTGGTGATACGGATGATGTTTTAGAAGAAATATGTGAATTGAGCTGCAATGTTGATGATATGACAGGTGAGGCGGTAGGGTATGCAATGGAAAGACTTTTTGAATCAGGCGCACTGGATGTCTATACCGCTGCCATTGGTATGAAAAAATCTCGTCCCGGTATTTTAATACATATCATGTGCCATGAAAAGGATAAAGAAGAACTAATTAAGACCCTATTTAAACATACAACCACTATTGGAATTCGAGAAAGTAAATTGCAAAGATATATTTTAGAACGTGAAATAACATCTATTGAAACGGCATATGGTAATGTGCGTTGTAAAGTATCAAAAGGATATGGTGTTGAACGAAAAAAATACGAGTTTGATGATGTAACAAGGATAGCGAAGGAAACAGGAAAGTCTATTGATGAATTGATAAGGGAAATTCAGTTTAAAGATGTGCTGAAAGAATACAAAGTATAGCATACCTTGTAGTGTATAACGATGTGAACATTATCCCATACGATGTGGTTTGTCAGAAATCACTAAACTCTACGATAAAAGGCTGAACGATTGATTTCGTTCAGCCTATTAAAATTAGCGCCCTTAAGAACAAACCGTATACGGGCGGACATTTTTCTATTTGCAGCAATGACTGCGATAATCTGTATCACAATCGTCAAAATTTTCTCTTTGAGGTGGGAAGAATTCATCAAAGGGGAACTGGATTCGTTCAAATAAATCGCAGGGGTTATCATCGGATGCAGACACACATTCCTTCTGAGGAATGCAAAAATCAAAGGACGGAATGAGAAGCTGAGATTTCCGTTCCAGTCTGACAATGGTAAACAATCCCAGAGATACTAAAACTGCTTTGTTTTCGTCACATGAAACCAGTTCGTCATTGAAACATCCACAGATAAACTGAGGAATGTTGCAGGGGTCTTCACAGCAACAAGTGCATTTTTCCACAAGTTTTGCACCTAAGCAGATAGGGTCAACCACTTCTACCACTGCATTGGGCAGATTGGTTTTCTTGCTCAGTTGGGTGTCGGCTGCGTTGGGACGGTACTTGGATGAGAAAATTTTTGCATTTCCTTCCGAGCCAAACAAAATTACCTTTTTATCAAAGGTAGCAAGGCCTTCAACCTGTACAGGCATTCCTACACCTGTGAATACATCAAGGGTAATTTTGAAAAAGTATTTGATATCAACTGTGAAAAAGCCTTTGTTAAAGGGTACTGCCTCCACGTCACTGTAAACCCAGATGATTTCCGCCTTGCGACATTTTACGTTAATTGCTCTGTTAATCAATTCCTGATCAGAACGGGTGAACAGAACATTTAAGTCTTCTAGACAATCTTTTTCTTTGCATGAATCGTAAATCTGGTTGGTTTGGATACAAACAGAGTCGCAGGGTTGACTGTTGTTTTGAATTTCTGATGATGTAACTCTTTCGTTCATATAAAATCCTCCTTTTTTCCCGTTTTATACGGGGATTCATTTTTTATAATATGCCAAAGAGGGGGAGAAGGTGAGAATAAAACAAAAAGAAATGTTTCATACTACTTTTAGAAAGGAAGGATGAGTATGGGACAAAAGGAAAATGAACGTTATCAGCAAAAGGTGGCGGAGGCATCGCCCCGTTCTCCGTCTTGGAAAAATTGTTTTTTTGCTTTTGTGGTCGGCGGCGGAATCTGCACTGTGGGACAAGGCTTGAAACAAGTGTTCGGATGGGTTGGAATGGACACAGAGGTTGCCTCCTCTTTTGTTTCAATTATTTTGATATTCTGCAGTGCGTTGTTTACAGGTATTGGCTGGTATGATGATTTGGCAAAGCACGCGGGAGCGGGAACGCTGGTACCGATTACCGGATTTGCCAATGCGGTAGTGTCTCCTGCGTTGGAGTATAAAACAGAAGGAATGGTGACAGGAGTCGCGGCAAAAATGTTTATTATTTCAGGGCCCGTGATTGTGTACGGTATTTTGTCTGCTGCGACTCTGGGGCTGATTCGCCTTGTTTTTCAGCTTGTAATGGGAGGGTAAACATGGATATAAAGTTAGGTGCAAGAACGGTAGAATTTTCCAATCCTCCCGTTATTTTAGAATCTGCTGCAACGGGAAGTAAAAAGGAAAGTGAAGGGAAATTAGCAGCGGATTTTGATTTATTGGTTCCGGATCCTCTTTGGGAGGAAAAAAGCTGGGAGGCGGCAGAAAGTAAATTTTTAAAGCAGGCAATTTCTATTGCTATGGAAAAGGCGGGGATAGAATGGAGTAAAGTTGGTTGCATTGTATCGGGGGATTTAATGAACCAGTGCACCTCCACTGCCTTTGCTATTAAGGATTTTCATAGACCCCTTCTTGGTGTGTACGGTGCATGCTCCACCATGGCAGAATCTATGCTTGTAGCGGCAAATTTTATTAGCAGCGGCTTTGTGGAATATGCCATAGCTGCCACTTCCAGTCATTTTTGTTCAGCAGAAAAACAGTTTCGAACTCCTTTGGAATATGGCGGGCAGAGAACTCCTACCGCTCAATGGACGGTAACGGGTTCCGGTGCGGCTGTTTTGGGTGCCACAGGCTCGGGTCCCAAAATAACTCATGCCACTTTAGGAAAAATTGTAGACCGCGGGGTAACAGATGCCAATAATATGGGTGCCGCCATGGCGCCTGCATTTGTGGATACTATGGTGAATCACTTTAAGGATACAGGGAGAAAGGTGTCTGATTACGATTTGATTGTATCAGGTGATTTAGGATTTGTCGGACGGGAGCTGGCGGTACGGCTTGCGGCAGAAAACGGATTGGATTTTTCTGTAAATTATGATGATTGCGGTTGTATGATTTATGACAGAAGCAAACAGGACGTTCATGCAGGTGCCAGCGGTTGTGCCTGTGCGGGTACGGTGCTGTGCGGTCATTTGTTAAAAAGAATCAGAAACGGAGAATTAAAGCGAATTTTATTTGCTCCCACAGGGGCACTCATGAGTCCCACTACCTGTATGCAGGGAGAGAGTATTTTAGGCATTAGTTATGCCATTTCCATTGAACAATAATTTTTTTACGCACCCTTTTTTAGCATTTTGCATATTGTGGAAATACGAAAAGGGGGGAGAAACCGTGTGCAAGAAAAACCGAGGAGCAGGACTGATTTTAATATTGATTGCTTTGGCGGTATTCATCACCTTTCTTCTTCCTGAATGGATCATCATAGTTTTGCTATGCATGCTGTTGATGTTAGCAGGATGCTTATTGATCAGGTAAAGGAGGGAGCAGTTTTGAAAATCATTGTTGTTCGTCCTACAAAGTTTTGGGGAAAAATCTTAAAAAGTCTGTTCAAGGTATAATTAAAAACCTGCCGATAAATCAGTCGGCAGGTTTTTAATTATGAGCGAATTGTAAACATTTTGTGAATCTTTTTCAAATTGACTTGACACCCTTTTGAAAAAAGATTATAATCGAAACAGAACTTTTTTGTCAGTGGGAAAATGAAACATTTTTTAGAAGGGATGAGTCGGATGTTGATAAAGAAATTAAAGAGCTTGGATGTTAAAAAGATGTTTCAAAAGAAAGAAAAAGCAAATAAGAAAAAGTGGATGATTGCGTCTGTTGTTTTGATTGTGGTCATTGCAATCATTGGTTTATTGATAACCAAAAAAAGAGAACCTGACCTTGCGGCAATGGCACAGGTGAGTGATGTGGAGGTTACATATGGGGATATTACAACCACCATTACAGGTTCTGCTACCATTCAGCCCAAAGACCAATATTCCGTCACCGCTCTTGTAACGGGAGAGGTTCTTTCCTGTACCTTTGAAGAAGGGGATATTGTTGAAGAAGGGGATGTTTTGTACCAGATTGATTCCAGCGATATGGAAAAAAGTCTGGAAAGTGCAGAACTGAATTTACAGCGGGCACAAAGGGATTACCAGAATGCGGTGGATAATGTGAATGATTTGAGGGTTTTATCTGATGCGGCGGGGCTCATTAGTCAGGTTCATGTGTCTGCAGGAGATCAGATTCAAGAAGGAAGCCCTTTGGCGGATATTTATGATGCAAGTTATATGAAGCTTACTTTGCCCTTTAATGCAAGTGATATTGGCAGAATTTCTGTGGGACAAGCAGCTTCGATACAGGTATATAATAGTTCTGAATTACTGAGCGGTACTGTAAGCGAAATCCGTACTGCAAGCTATGCAAAGGCGGGGAATGCATTGGTGCAGGATGTAGTTATTAAAGTGAAAAATCCCGGTGTTCTGACTCCCGAGGATACCGCCACTGCTACCATTGGAGAGATTGCCTGTAATGACAGCGGGACATTTGAATATATTTCAGAATCCACCATTACCTCTACCGGCTCCGGTAAAATAGAGACACTTTATCTTGCAAAGGGAAATTATATCAATGTGGGAGGATTGGTTGCCCTATTGTCCAGCGAAAATACAACGCAGTCCTTGGAAAACTCTGCTCTTTCTTTACGGGATGCTCAGCTTTCTTCTGAAAAAGCACAGGAACAGCTTGAGGATTATACCATTACCGCACCTATTTCCGGTACAGTGGTGGAAAAAAATGTGAAGGCGGGAGATAAGCTGGATCAGAATTCTGCCAATGCAACAGTTGCAATGGCGGTCATTTTTGATATGTCCTCTTTGAAATTTGATTTGAATGTGGACGAACTGGATATCAATAAAATGAAAGTAGGACAGGAGGTTTTGGTAAGTGTTGAAGCTTTGGATGGCAGAGAGTACAAAGGACAGGTAACAAAGGTTAGTATAAACGGCACTACGACAAATGGTGTTACTGTATATCCCATTACTGTTGAAATTACAGAATTTGATGAGGAATTACTCCCCGGAATGAACGTGGATGTTTCTATTACCGTTAGCAATACCCAGCACGTTTTGGTTGTACCTATCGGTGCTGTAAACCGCGGAAATACAGTGTATGTGAAGGGAGAAAAGGAAACGAAGGAGGATAAAGCTCCTGAAGGGTATAAAACGGTTCAGGTCACAACCGGTGCTTCTAACGATGAGTTGATTGAAATTACCTCCGGATTAGAGATGGGAGATATGGTTCGGACAGAGATTACGATACAGAGCGGTAATGAATTTATGATGCCCGGAATCCATGGCGGAGGAATGCCAGGAGGGGGCGGTATGCCAGGAGGCGGAAGAATGCCCGGAGGCGGTATGCAAGGCGGAGGCAACAGACCATGAGTGCGTTAATTGAATTTCGTGATGTTTATAAAATTTATCAGATGGGAGATGAAGAGGTACGAGCGGTAGACGGTGTTTCCTTTCAGGTGAATGAAGGAGAATTTGTTGCCATTATCGGTACCTCAGGAAGCGGAAAATCTACCTGTATGAATATCATTGGGTGTCTTGATGTTCCCACCAGCGGTCACTATTTTTTAAAGGGGCGGGATGTGAATCGGATGGACAATGATGAACTGGCTGAAATTCGAAATGAGCTTTTGGGTTTTATTTTTCAGCAGTATAATCTTCTCCCAAAACTCAATGTGATTGAAAATGTAAAATTGCCTCTGATGTATCGGGGCATGGATGAAAAAAGCCAGAATGAGAAAGCAATGCAGGCATTAGAGCGGGTGGGTTTGTCGGATAAAAAGAAAAATAAACCCTCCCAATTATCAGGAGGCCAGCAACAAAGAGTATCTATTGCCAGAGCGTTGGCGGGAAATCCTTCTGTCATTTTGGCAGACGAGCCCACAGGTGCGCTGGATTCTAAAACCAGCCGTGAGGTCATTGATTTTTTGGTACAACTCAATGAAAGCGGAAATACGATTGTGTTAATTACCCATGATAACTTTATTGCCGCCCGTGCAAAACGTGTGATTCGACTTCAGGATGGCAAGGTGGTTTACGACGGGCCTGCCCAAGGGGACGAAATCATTTGTGCCCAGTGCTTTAGAAAGGAGGAAACTCATGAAACTGAGTAAAACCTTTCAACTGGCAATTTCCAGTATTATTTCCAATAAAATGAGATCTTTTCTGACCATGCTTGGTGTGATTATCGGGATTATGGCGGTGATTGTTCTGGTTAGTATTATGGATGGTCTGACGGGGGAGGTCACCTCCATGTTTGAAAGCTTCGGGACGGACTCTATTACCGTCAACATTATGTCCCGTGGCGGAAACCGAGAGGTAAAGGCAAAGGATATGTATACCTTTGTAGAAGAACATCCTGAGCATTTTTCCAATCTTTCTCCTACTGTAACAATGAACGGTTCCGTAAAATCCGTTGGAATGACGGATGATCTGACCACTACCTCCATTACAGGTGTCAGCGAAAGCTATGATGAGATTAAGGATTACACCATAGAACAGGGACGGTTTCTGCAGTATATGGACATGGAAACCAATGCCAAAGTATGCGTTATCGGAACTTATGTGGAACAAGAGCTGTTCGGCAAAGGGAAAGCCTTGAATCAGGCATTGAAAATCAACGGAACCTCCTATACGGTTGTTGGAGTTTTGGAGGAACAGGCAGATTCCGACGAAAATTCATCCGATGATTGCCTGTTTCTGCCCTATACAAGTGCTACCAAACTGAACAACAATGCAGTCATCAGCTCTTATGTCCTAAAAGTAACGGATGTGGATCAGATTTCTGTTTCCAAAGGAATTTTGGAAGCACAACTGACAAAGTGGCTGGGGGATGATTTTTATAATATCATTGCCTTGAGCGAAATGATTGATCAGATGAATGAAATGATGAATATGATGACCATTGCTCTTGTGCTGATTGCGGGAATTTCTTTGTTGGTTGGAGGAATTGGAATTATGAATATAATGCTGGTTTCTGTAACGGAAAGAACCCGTGAAATCGGCATTAGAAAAACCTTAGGTGCAAAAAACCGTAGTATTTTACAGCAGTTTGTCATTGAAGCGGGGACGGTTAGCGGGTTAGGAGGAATCATCGGGATTGTAATTGGTTCAATCCTCTCCTTTGTGGCAGGAAATCTGATGAGTATTACCGTTTTCCCTTCTGCCATGGCGATTGTTGTTTCATTTACTGTTTCTGTAGGGATTGGGGTTATATTTGGATTTTTACCAGCCCGAAAAGCGGCTCATTTAAATCCCATAGATGCATTACGATATGAATAAGAGAGGATTGATGGACTTGAAAAAATTACTGGCTGTTTGCCTAATTTTAAGCTTGTTTTCTTTCTGCCTGCCCGTTTTTGGGGCGTGGGAAAATGAAGAGGATATTGCCCTATTACTGGCAGAACTTGAAATTATGCAAGGGGATACGGACGGCGATCTTCGTCTTGATGATTCCATTACCCGTGCAGAATTTGCCAAAGTGGTTATTGCATCCTCGGAATTTAAGGACTCTGTTGCAACAGGAAGCAAGGTTTCTCCCTTTAAAGATGTACCGGCAAACCATTGGTCAGCACCCTTCGTGCAACTGGCGGTGAATAAGGGTTTTTGCAAGGGATACCTGGATGCTACCTTCCGTCCCGATAATACCATTTTGTTCGAAGAAGCGGTTACCATGCTTTTACAGGTGTTGGGATATACGAAAGATGATTTTGGGAATTCCTGGCCATACGGACAGGTTGGAATCGCAAAACGAATCGGACTTTGCGACGAACTGAATCTTACTATTGGAGATACTCTGACCCGACGTGATGTTATGCGCCTTTGCTATCATTTGTTAACCACCACACCAAAAAACGGCACGGTGGATTATATTACTACTTTGAATTACAGCATTGTGGAAGATGTGGTGTTGATTGCCACCTCTTTTGAGGATAGCTCGGTTGGTAGCGAAAAAATTGTTACCTCAAACGGAACTTATCGGATTTCCGATTCCTTTCAGTATGATAATGTAGGCAAGAAGGGGGATGCGGTGATTAAGGACCAAGACCGCCTGGTTGCCTTTGTACCCGATTCTCAAACGATAGAACAGTACACCGTTTGCCAGGTGTTGGGAGACGATATTGTAGTAACGGACCAAGGAAGTCTTGTTACATTGAATTTGGATACGAATTTGAGTGTTTATCACAAAAGCCAAAAGGTGAATTTAAACAGTATGCTGTCTTCTTTAGAGGCGGGAGATTTGTTAACTACTTATAAAAATTCTTTGGGGATTTTAGATTACGGTGTGGTTGTGACAGGGGAAATGGAAGGGCCATTTACCTATTCGAGTTCAAGCCTTTTGGATTCCTGGGGACTTGTGAATCCTTCCGTTACCAGAAACGGTGCGGTGATTGAGGCAAATCAGCTGTCCTCATATGATATTGTGTATTATTCCAAAGGACTGAATCAGGTGTGGGCTTATAATAACAAGGTAACTGGCGTTTATGAAGGGGCTTCTCCCAATCAGGATATGCCGACCCAAGTTACGGTGTCGGGCAAAACCTATTCCATAGAGGGCACCAATGGTTTAAAAAAGCTGGCAACCGGCGGAAGTTATTCTTATGGGGATTCGGTTACTTTACTGCTTGGAAAAAACGGAGGTGTTGCGGATGTGGTTTCTCCTTCTAAAATGAATACAACGGTATATGGTTATGTCACTCAATCAGGAACAAAGAATTTCACCGACGGCGGTACGGGGGAAAGTTATACAGACCATTATGTTTCTGTTGTGTTGACTACAGGTGAAACCTATGAATATGCAGCAGTGAAAGATTACGAGTCTCTCGTCAATGCTCCTGTTAAGGTAACGTTTTCCAATGGGAAAGCTACGGTGAGCCGTTTAAATTCAAGCAGTGTTTCGGGAAAAGTAAACTGGAACGAGCGGACGTTGGGAAACAACAAATTATCTTCTGATTTGACAATCTTAGAGGTTTCCACAACGACATCGGATGAAACGAGCGTGTACAAAACCGCATTTCCCCGCAGATTAGATGGTGTTACTCTGTATAACAGTCAGGTGCTTCACGCACAAAAGAACGGAAACGGAGAAATTGAACAACTGATTTTGTTGGATGTCACGGGAGATTTGTATGATTATGGGATGATAAAAACTGCGAAAACTAGCTCTTCTCAGGGAGGGGGAGTTGGCGGAACTTATACTTGTGTGATTGAGGGAGAAGAAACCATGTTTTCCTCCCAAAAGGAATATTCGGTTTATGCAGGTGTTCCGGCGAAAATTTTAAGGAGCGGAAGTCAAGTAATTACCATGCATTCGTTGGAATCGATTTCGGGTACTGCAGATCAGGTGACCTTAACGGAATTTCAGGTGGGCTCAAAAACTTATCTTATGAGTGATACCGTTTGGGTGTATCAAAAAGACTATAACAGTAATTATACAAGCATCACACTATCTGATGCCATAAATGGAAACTATTCTTTAACAGGGTACTATGATAAGCCCCAATCAGAGGGGGGGCGGGTTAGAATCATAATTGCCCAATAATGAAAAGTCATAACCATCGGTTGCGGGTGGTTATGACTTTTGCTATATAGATTCAGAAGAATATAAAAAAGGCTGAGGTTTTTTATACACAATTAGATAAATTGTAAATAATTGCGGATTACCTGCAGGGAAACTTCAACAGATTTTGCAACAAAGGCAGGGAAGTCTTTTGGAGAATTGCCGTCTGCATCGTCAGAAATTGCGCGAAGAACCCCAAAGGGAATCTTGTTAATGTAGCAAGCGTGACCGATTGCTCCGCCTTCCATTTCGCAAGAAATTCCTTGAAACAGAGAAACAATTCTTTCTTTTTGTTCATTGGAATGAATAAATTGATCCCCTGAGGCAATGGTGCCGATTGCATAGGGAATTCCCGTTTTCTTTACACTTTTCTCCAGTAAATGTATAATGGCTGGGTCGCAAGGGACTTTTACCATGTTAATGCCGGAAAGTAATCCCACAGGATCGCCTAAAGGAGAGGTATCCATATCATGCTGAACCACCTGATCTGCTATGGCAATCTGTCCGATAGACAGCTGATCTGTCAATGTTCCGCCAACGCCGGTGTTTATAATTTGTGTTACTTTATAATGTAAAATCATGGTTTGTGCACAAAGAGCGGAAAATACTTTTCCTACACCGCTTTCGGCAACAACAACTTCTTTTCCGTGTAACATTCCGCTGACAAAGGTCATACCGCTAATGACCTCTTGTTTTTTTTGTATCATTTCCTTTTGCAATGCTTCTACTTCAATGCGCATTGCGCCAATCAATCCAATCATAGAAAACCTCCTGCATATTTTTATTAAGCGTATCATAATTTTTACATTTTGTCAAGATGAGAGAGGTGGTGCTTATGAACTGTAAATTTTTATTGTCATTTAATAAAAGAAGTGATATAATAAAAAGAAGGAATGGGGAAATATTTGAAAAGGAGAGAACGAAATGGGTTTGTGTTTTTTTTACGGAACTGACAGGGAGGCGTTGCAACAGCATTGCCGTCATCTTGCGATGCAAAACAGCCGTACCTTTTTGATTGTTCCTGAGCAATTTTCCCTTTCGGGAGAAACTTCTTTTCTTGATTTGCAAAAATACGGAACCAACGTTACCAGTTTCCACCGTTTTGCTCAAGAAATTTTTGAACGGACAGGGAACAGCGGTGAATATATTGGTGGTTCTGCCAAGTTGATTTTAATGGAGCAGGCGTTACAGAAATGTTTCTCCAAGCTTACAGTGTACAAAACCAGTATTGAGAAAAAGGGGTTTGCGGATACCATGTGTAAAACCGTAGCGGAATTGAAACATTCCGAAATTTTCCCCGAAACCTTGTTAGAGAAAAAGAAGGAGTTGGAGGAGCATCCCTATTTACAGGAAAAATTAGCCGATATGGCGTTGGTATATCAAACGTTTACACAGCTTTGCGAAAAAGCGGGGAGGGATGCAGATGATGACCTGACTCGTTTTACGCGGCTTTTAACCGAACAGCCAGAACAAGCAGAATTGTCAGACGCCACTTTGATTTTATATTATTTCAGCGGGTTTACTGTTCAGGAAAGAAAACTGATTACTGTTCTGAACGGATTGTGCAAGGAAGTTTCTATCGGTCTGGTAACGGAGGAGTTTTCACGAACGGAAGAAACAAAGCTTTGTTTTCGGTCAACCATTCGGAATATTGATACGTTTTCAGCTATGGATCCCAAATTTGTCTTTGTGCAGGGAGAAACAAAACCTTCTGAATTGCAATTTTTAAGAGAGCAGTATTTTACATACCCGAGCGGTCGATGGGAAAATGAGCCCAAACAAGTACAGTTGTTTGTTGCTGACAATCCATACGTAGAGGCGGAAATGGTTGGGGCAGAAATTGTCAGACTTTGTCGTGAAGAAGGAATGCGATACCGTGATTTTGGGGTTGTAGCAAGAAATCTTTCCGGATATGAGGATGTATTGGAGCAAGTATTTGGGATGTTTGACATTCCGTATTTTACCGACCGGAAAGAGCCGGTGGTCAGTCATCCATTAGTGACGTTTTTGATGTCCTTTGGGGATATCTTTGAGCATAATTGGAATTATGAATCGGTATTTCATTATGTCAAATCTTATTTCAGCCCCTTATCTAAGGAACAAGGGGATATGCTGGAAAATTTTTCTCTTGCCTATGGGGTGTTCGGTAATGTCTGGACGGAGGATGAAAAATGGACGGACAAGCTGAATCGTGTTTTTTTAGATGAGCATTGCGAATTTGACAGGGAAGAAGTTGAAACGGCCCGTAATTTGTTGGTTACTCCTTTGAAAAATCTTTGGGAAAAGGTAAAAGGGAGCAGAGCGTATTTAGAACAGGCACAAACCTTGTTTTTGTTCTTGGAATCCCTTGAAATATACGATAAGCTGATGAAAAAAATGGAGCAGTTTCGACAAAAGGGAGAGCAACGGTTAAGCGAAGAATACCGTCAGCTGTGGAATGTTTTGCTTCATGTACTGGATCAGGTAGTTTTACTGGCAGGGGAGGATAAGGGAAGCTTTTTTAAATTTATGGAATTGGTGGAAGAGGGCTTTAGCGCCTCTGCGGTTGGCTCTGTTCCTCAAAGTCTTGACAGTGTCACCATAAGCTCGGCAGACCGTTTTGTGGGAGACGGAGTGCGGTGCCTGTTTGTAATGGGCGTCAATGAAGGAGAATTTCCTGCAAACGGAGAACGAAACGGTCTGTTAGACGGTACAGAACGGGATGTTCTGGAAGCCTTCGGACTGGAAACGGCAACAAGTCGGCAAAAGGCTGCGTATATGGAACAGGAAATTATTTATAAGGTGATTTCTCTGGCACAGGAAAAACTTATCTTCAGTTATCGCAAAAGTGACATGGACCAGACGGCAAAAACCGCCTCGCAAATCGTGAGCCGTATTTATGAATTATTTCCAAAACTGACGGCTGTGACCAATCTTCCTTTGGTCAGTGCACCCGGTTATACCTTTTCTAAAATGGCAGAGCATCCGCAATGGTATCGTCATGCAAAGCAATGGTTTGCTGACCATCCTGAGTGGACAGACAAACTTTCAATGCTGAATCGGACGGGAGACCTACAACAAGTTACCTTATCTTCTGAAACGGTGAATGCTTTGTATCAGAAGGGGTTGAACGTAAGCGTGTCCCGTTTGGAGCGATTTCATAAATGTCCCTTTTCTTTTCATGCAACTTATCATTTAAGGGCAAAGGAGCGGCGCCAATATCGTTTAGGGGCACCTGACACGGGTAGTTTTTTGCATGATATTTTAGAAAAAAGTGCCCGATTGATTGATGAATCATCATCTTTGGATTGGCAAACCATAACACAGGAAGAGTGTACTTGGCTGGTGGACAGAATTGTGGATGAATCCCTTCCTCAATGGTTTGGAGGACTGCTGGTAAGCTCTCCCAGATATGTGTATCTGACAGCAAGATTAAAGCGTTTGCTTTCAAAGAAAATTTATGTCATTAGTTTGCATTTTAAAAACGGCTTGTTCCGTCCCTTGGGTTATGAGTTGGAATTTAGTGACAAAGGGGACTTGCCTCCTGTTACTTTATATACGGCTGACGGAAAACCGGTTACATTAACGGGAAAGGTGGACCGTGCGGATGTGTATCGGACTCCCGACGGCTCTTGGATTCGAATTATTGATTACAAATCAGGGGAAAAGGATTTTTACTTAAATGATGTGTATTACGGATTGAATCTGCAATTGATTACTTATCTTGATGCTATGTGTAAAGAGGAAAAGCCGGCGGGTGTATTCTATTTTTCTGTCAAAGACCCTTACGCCAGAACGGAAACAACGCTGGACGGAACCGAATTGTTAAAGGAATTGCAGAAAAATTATAAAATGAAGGGGATTGTTCTTGCAGACAGTGCAGTCATGCTTGCCATGGACGAAAACTGCGAGGGCGGTTCCGACCTGATCCCTGCTCGTATTTTAAAAAAAGGCGGGTATGGAGGAAATGTGGCGACGGCACATGAATTTGAATTGTTGAGAAAACAGGTAAAATCCTGTTTAAGACGGCTATCCGCTGAAATAAAAAAGGGACGTGCAGATGTCTTTCCTGCGAAAACAAAACGGGAGTTTTCCTGTACCTATTGCCCTTATTCTTCTGTATGCGGCTTTGAAGGAAAGACGGGTAAATGCCGTAGCTTTGTTGATTTGCCGAAGGAAGAAATTATGAAACGGATGGAGGTTGAAGAAAATGGCTGATATGAAATGGACCAGAGAACAGATGGAAGCAATTTCTATCCGTCATACCGACACCCTTGTGTCCGCTGCGGCCGGTTCGGGCAAGACGGCAGTTTTGGTAGAACGAGTCATTCGGATGATTACAGACCCCGAACATCCGGTGGATGTGGACCGGTTGCTTGTGGTGACCTTTACCAATGCAGCGGCAAAACAAATGAAGCAAAAAATCGGTGCTGCCATTGTAGAGGGGATTGAAAAAAATCCTCATAATGACGGGTTGAGACGTCAGTTGGCGTTGCTTGGCAATGCGGAAATTACCACCATGCATTCTTTTTGTATGAATCTGATTAAGCGTCATTTTCAAAAAACGGAGCTGCCTTATGATTTTAAGTTATCAGAGCCGGCAGAAACAGAAATGCTGAAACAAGATGCATTGGAGGAGGCTTTTGGACTTTTATATGAACAACAGGGAGAGAAAATGTCTGAATTGGTAGAATGGTACGGTGAAAGAGATGACAAGCCCTTGATGAGTCTGATTCTGAATCTGTATGAGTTTCTTCGTTCCATGCCTTTTTACCGTAATTGGATGAGAAACGTTATTCGATTTCCGGAACAACCAATTTCAGAGACTCGCTGGGGGAACTTTTTGATAAAGTATGCCCGTGAACAACTGGAGCAAACTCTTTCTCTTGCGGAAAATGCAAAAAAACAGTTGGAGCAGTTGGATGAAGGAAATGGTTTAAAGGGATATATCACTACATTTTCAGAGGATATTGTCCTTTTGCTGAATTTGAAAAAGAAGATAGAAACGGCAAGTTGGGACCAAATCGTAACTGCACTGAAGGAAATCACTTTTTGTGATATATCCAGAATGGCAAGAGGAGGGAATAAAGAGCTTGCCGACCGCTTTAAAAAGATTCGTGAAAAAATCAAATCAGCAGTTTGGGATTTGCAAAAAAATGTTTTTTTTCAATCGGAGGAAGCGTGCTTTTGTGATTTAATGCCGGTAGAGAAACAGATTTCATTTTTAGCAGAAGTCATTGAATTGTTTGAGGATTGCTATCTGAAAAAGAAATTACAACGTTCATTGGCGGATTTTAGTGATTTGGAGCATTACAGTATCGGCATTTTGTCTGAACGAACGGCTGAGGGAGAGTTGGTTCCTTCTTCTGTTGCATTGCAACTGAGAAAAGAGTATGAAGAAGTTTTGATTGACGAATATCAGGATACCAACGATGTGCAGGAAATGATATTTTCTTTAACTGCAGGCGAAAAGAAACGTTTTATGGTAGGAGATATCAAACAGAGCATTTACGGGTTCCGAAATTCCAAGCCTGTATTGTTTTTGGAAAAGTATCAGCAATACAGTAAGACGGACGGAGAGGATACCAGACGATTGTTACTGTCAAAAAATTTCAGAAGTAACCAGTCTGTTTTGGCTTGTTGCAATTTTGTTTTTTCCCGTCTGATGTGCAAGGAATGCGGGGGTTTGAATTATACTGCAGAGGAGGCTTTGTATTTTGGTGGCGGATACCCCGGCGAAAACACTTCCGCTGAATTATATGTGCTGGAGCGAAAAGATACCGAGGAAGATGAAACCTACTATCAGCGTGAAGCAGAAATCTGTGTCCGCCGTATCAGGAAAATGGTTTTGGAGGGTGAATTGATTTATGACAGTAAAAGCGGGGAGATGCGTCCTTGTCATTATGGGGATTTTATGATTATACTTCGTTCTCTGAAAGGACGGACGGAATATTATACGGATATGTTGAAGCGGTATGATATTCCCTATGAGTTGGGTAAAGGTTCTTCCTTTTTTGAATCATTTGAGGTAAAACTTGCCATTTCTCTCTTGCAGATTATTGACAATCCAAGACAGGACATTCCCCTTTTGGCGGTCCTTCGTTCTCCTCTATTTGGTTTTGACGATGACTTTTTAACCCAATTACGCTTACAGAAACGAGACGGAGATTATTATGATTGTTTGCTTGCATCGCAAGACCGACGTGCAACGTCGTTTTTGGAAACCTTAAACCGTTGGCGGACGGATGCAGAAAATTTGCGTGTCAGAAAGTTAATTGAAGGGATTTATGAAGAAACAGGATTACTGGTTTATTATAGCCAGAAACCGGACGGAGAACTTCGGAAAAACAGATTACTTCTCCTGACCAAATGGGCAGGCTCTTTTGAAAGAACCTCTTATAGGGGGTTGTTCCATTTTATCACCTATTTACAACGACAGATGGAACAGACAGAACGAGGTGTGGATATGTCTGATGTATCCACCAGAGACAATGCAGTCAGCATTATGAGTGCCCATAAAAGTAAGGGGTTGGAAGCAAATGTGGTATTTATCTGCGATTGCGGAAAACAGTTTAATTTTCAGGATATTAACAAAAACCGCTTGCTTGCCGATGAACAACTGGGATTTGGCTCTGACTGTGTTGATACCCAAAAACATATTATTTTTGAAACCTTTGTCAAAAAGGCAATTAAACAAAAGAAAAAACAAGATATTAAGGCAGAGGAACTGCGTCTTTTGTATGTTGCCATGACCCGAGCAAAACAGAAACTTATTATGATTGGGAGCGATAATGGGCTAGAGAGCACCTTAAATGGAGTTCGCAGTCAGATTCAGGGAACAGGCTTTGAATCTATAATTGCCCAAAACGGAAAAAGTTGGCTGGAATGGTTATTAGGGGCATTTATGTTTCATCCTTCCGCAAAATTCCTTCGTGATAGCGGTTTGCCCTTTGATGAAAATCCCGGATTTTCTTTTGAATTGCATTGGAAGGAAGGAATAGAGGAAAGCCCTGAGAGTCAACAATCGGAAACGGAGACAGTATGCGAAATCACTGATTTCTCTGCCCTTGACTTTACATATCCTTATAATGCCCTCTGTCGGATTCCTGCAAAGCTTTCGGTCAGTGAATTGAAACGACGGTACACAAGCGAAGCAACAGAGGAGGGGTGGGTTTATTACCCAAAGGAAATTGCAGAAAGTCCATTGCCCAAGCGCCCCGCATTTATGCGGGAGGAACGCCTTACTGCCACGGAACGGGGAACTGTATATCATCTGGCGTTGCAGTATTTGGATTTGAAATCATTGAACGACAAAGAAAAAATGACAGAGCAACTTGATTCCTTTGTTGTCAGTGGAAAAATGACCCAAGAAGATAGAAACATCATTGATGTATCCCTACTTATGAAATTCAGTCAAACGCCTCTTTATGATTTGATTTGTAAGGCAGACCGCATTGAGCGGGAAAAACGATTCCTGTTCCCTTTTCCTGCAAAAGAATTGTTTTCTGAGGCGGGCGAGGAAACACTGCTGATTCAGGGAATGATTGACTGTCTGGTGGAAAAAGACGGAGAATTTTATCTGCTGGATTATAAGACGGATTCCGATACCGATTTTGAACGCGCTAAAAAACGCTATGAAATGCAGTTGTATTTATACTCTTTGGCGGTTGAACAGATATACGGAAAAAAACCGATAAAAACCATTCTTTATTTCATAAAAACGGGAGAATATTTTCGCATTTAACAAAAGAGAGGGGATATTTTCTTGACAAAATGAGAGATTTATGTTATAATACTAATGTTAAAATTGTTTTATGATGAAATGGAGAGGATAGTTTCATGTCAGGGCATTCCAAATGGTCTAATATAAAGCACAAGAAGGAGAAATCAGACGCCCAAAAAGGTAAAATTTTTACCAAGATAGGCCGTGAGATAGCTGTTACGGTAAAGATGGGCGGACCGGATCCGGAAAGCAACTCTAAGCTAAAGGATGTTATTGCAAAGGCAAAAGCGAACAATATGCCCAATGACACCATTGCAAGGAGTATTAAGAAAGCAGCCGGAGAAGGCAACGGTGAGGATTACATGGAAATCACTTATGAGGGTTATGGTCCTTCAGGGGTTGCGGTCATTGTAGAGGTAATGACAGATAACAAAAACCGTACTGCAGGCGAAGTTCGACATTATTTTGACAAATTCGGCGGTAATTTAGGTCAGACTGGCTGTGTAGGATTTATGTTTGACCAGAAGGGCGTTATCGTAATCGAAGAACAAGATGGTGTAGATGAAGAAACCTTGATGATGGAAGCACTGGATGCGGGCGCAGAGGATTTTTCTGCTGAAGATGGATGCTTTGAAATTTTGACAGCTCCTGCGGATTTTTCTGCAGTGAGAGAAGCATTGGAAGAAAAGGGTTATTCTTTTGTTAGCGCTGAAGTGGAAATGGTTCCTCAAAACTATGTTACATTAACTGATGAAAAAGATTTACTGCACATGGAAAAGCTGATTGATATGCTGGAAGATAATGACGATGTGCAGAATGTTTGGCACAACTGGGAAATATAATAGGTTAAACCTGCGTTTTTTTGCGTAGGTTTTTCTTTTTGGAAAAGGAGGAATTGGTGTGAAACTGTTTCGTGGTGGAATTCATCCCTTTGACGGAAAACATTTTACCAAAAACAAACCGATTGCAAAAGTAGAGCCGGGAGAGGAACTGGTGTTTCCTGTCAGTCAGCATATTGGTGCACCGGCTGAAATTATTATAGAACAAGGGGAGCAGGTGAAAATGGGGCAGGTGCTTTGCAAGGCGAACGGCTTTGTTTCTGCCAATATTATTAGCTCTGTTTCCGGTCAGGTAAAGGGGATTGAACCCAGAACTTTGGTGAACGGAACCAAATGCATGTCGGTTATTATTGAAAATGACGGGTTGGACACTCCTGTTGACCATCTTGGTGAAAAAAGAGAGATAAGTACACTATCAAGAGAAGATATTCTGCAACAAATTCAGGAGGCAGGTATTGTGGGAATGGGCGGTGCTTGTTTTCCCGCCCATGTAAAGCTTTCTGTCAAGGAGCCTGAGAAAGTGGAATATATTTTGGTAAATGGGTCGGAGTGTGAACCTTGCTTGACTTCAGATTACCGGATTATGTTAGAATCTCCGAAAAAAGTAATAGAAGGTTTACTGCTTTTATTAAAAATGTTTCCTTGTGCGAAAGGAATCATTTGCGTGGAGGATAACAAGCCTGCAGCCATTGGGGAATTGAAAAAGCACTTGCCGGAAGATGGGTCGATTGGTTTGCTTGTGACAAAAACAAAGTATCCTCAGGGGGCGGAACGGATGCTGATTTATACTGCCACAGGAAGGAAACTAAATTCCACTATGCTGCCCATTGATGCCGGATGTATTGTACATAATATTGATACGGTGGTAGCCATTTACGAAGCTGTGGCGGAATCGACGCCTTTGATGCGAAGAATTGTGACAGTAACGGGAGATGCAGTTGCCAATCCAGGCAATTTTGAGGTGCGTCTTGGTACAAATTTGAAACGTGTGTTAGAGGCAGCAGGAGGTCTTATAAAACCGGCAGAAAAGTTGATTTCCGGCGGCCCTATGATGGGGATTGCTCTTTCCGATTTGTCTGTTCCTGTGACGAAAAACGCTACCGCATTGGTTGCAATGGAAAAGGACGAAGGGGCTGTGAAGGAAACAGCCTGTATCCGATGCGGACAATGTGTGCAGCATTGCCCTGAGAGATTATTGCCTCAAAAATTGGCGGAATTTTCACTGCGTCGTGATTACGAAAGTTTTGAACGGTTTTACGGATTGGAATGTTTTTCCTGTGGATGTTGCAGTTACAGCTGTCCTGCAAAGCGTCCCTTGAGTCAGTTGATTACAGCAGGAAGAATGACCTGTTTACAGAAAAAGCGGCAAGGAGGTAAAAAGTGATGAGTTATCATGTTTCAGCATCCCCTCATATCAGATGCAAAAAAACCACCCGTTCTGTTATGACGGATGTTTTGATTGCCTTGATTCCCGCTTGTCTTTGGGGAATTTATCAGTTTGGGTGGTATGCACTTTGTTTGATGATTGCCTGTATGGTTTGCTCGATTGCTTGTGAATGGGCATATCAGAAGGGAATGAAGCAGGAAATTACGGTGAAAGACGGCTCTGCCGCTTTGACCGGACTTTTGATTGCTTTGAATATGCCTCCCCAGATTCCTCTTTGGATTCCTCTTTTAGGATGTATATTTGCGATTTTAATGGTAAAACAACTGTTTGGAGGCTTGGGGCAAAACTTTATGAATCCTGCATTAGGTGCCCGTTGCTTTCTTTTGATTTCTTTTGCGGCACAGATGAATCGCTTTTCTCCTGACGGAGTGAGCAGTGCGACTCCTTTGGCACAAATGCGGGAGGGAGGCAGCGTTTTGTTGTCTGACTTGTTTTTTGGAACTACTCCGGGCGTCATCGGGGAAGTGTCTGCATTGGCAATTTTGCTTGGAGGACTGTACTTGCTTTTGAAAGGAATTATTTCCTGGAACATTCCGGTTTCTTATATCTTATCTTTTGTTCTGTTTTCAGGACTTATGGGAAGTTGGGACGGTGTGTGGCTTCTTTCCCAGGTATTATCGGGAGGCTTGCTGTTGGGTGCTTTTTTCATGGCAACGGATTATGTGACCAGTCCCATTACCGGAAAGGGTAAGCTGATTTACGGTGTGCTTATTGGTTTTCTTACTGCACTGTTCCGTATTTTCGGTGCCAATCCGGAGGGGGTTTCTTTTGCCATTATCATTGGAAACATGGTAACACCGTTGATTGAAAAGGTAACGGTTCCCAGAGCCTTTGGTGTGGTAAAACAGAAGAATGAAAAACAAAAAGAAACACAGGAAAAGGTCGCAACTGCACCTCATAAAGGGGACAAAAAGGCAAATGTGAAGGTTGTAGCAGTGCTTACTTGTATTACTCTTTTATCCGGCCTGGTATTGGGGTATTTTTATGAAATGACCAAGGAACCCATTGCTTTGCAAGAAGAAAAACAAGCACAGGAGGCATATAAAACGGTGTTTTCTGAGGCGGATTTTTTTGAGGAACTTTCTTTTAAGGGAGAAGAAACGGATGCTTATTCCCTTGAAAAAATGCTGACAGCAAAGGAGGGTGAAACTGTCTTGGGAACGGTGGTCTGCGTCACATCTCACGAAGGCTACGGCGGGGACATCCGTTTGGTTGTGGGAATTACTCCGGAGGGAGAAACAACGGCAATTTCCTTCCTTTCTCTTAACGAAACAGCAGGCTTAGGAATGAATGCAGAAAAGGATGAATTCAAATCTCAATTTAATCATAAGAAAACAGATGCCTTTACCGTTGTCAAGGGAGATGTAACTGCAGAGAATGAAATCAGTGCCATCTCCGGTGCGACAGTAACCAGTAAGGCAGTAACAGAAGCGGTCAATGCTGCACTAAAACTCGTGGGAGGTGGGACGAAATGAACTGTAAAAAAGCACTTTTTAACGGATTGATAAAAGAAAATCCAACCTTTGTTCAAATGCTCGGAATGTGTCCCACACTGGCAGTTACTACTTGTGCAATCAACGGACTCGGTATGGGGTTGACTACAACGGCAGTATTGATGCTGTCCAATACGGTGATTTCTCTTCTTCGCAAAGTAATTCCCGATCGGGTGCGGATTCCTGCCTATATCGTCATTGTAGCTTCTCTGGTTACCATGGTACAACTGATTTTGGAAGGCTTTGTTCCTTCTCTTTATAAATCCTTGGGTATTTATATTCCATTGATTGTGGTGAATTGTATTATTTTAGGACGTGCAGAATCCTTTGCATCCAAATATCCTGTACTGCCTTCTTTGTTTGACGGCATCGGGATGGGACTTGGATTTACCGTTGGACTGACTTGCATCGGAACAGTTCGTGAGTTGTTGGGAGCGGGGCAGGTGTTCGGGATTTCAGTTCTTCCGGACAGTTTTCAGCCGATTACGATTATGATTTTAGCACCGGGTGCTTTCTTTGTGTTGAGTTGGTTGACAGCTTTACAGAACAAAATCCGTAATAAAACGGGAAAGAAAAAAGAGAAAAACTGCGGTCGATGCAGTGCTTGTAAGGGAGGATGCGAGGAATGAAAACATTGGCATTGATTTTAGTGGCGTCTGCATTTGTGAATAATGTTGTATTAAGCCAGTTTTTAGGACTTTGTCCTTTCTTAGGTGTTTCCAAACAGGTGAAAACAGCGGCAGGAATGGGTGCGGCAGTTGTTTTTGTTATTACCGTTGCCAGTGCTTGTACAAGTTTGATTTATCAGTTTGTATTAAAAGGCGGATTGGAATATTTACAAACCATTGCATTTATTTTAGTGATTGCAGCTTTAGTTCAGTTTGTGGAGATGGTGTTGAAAAAGACAATGCCTGCATTGTATCGTTCCTTAGGAGTTTATCTTCCTTTAATTACCACCAACTGTGCAGTGCTTGGGGTTGCCCTTACCAATGTGCAAAGCGGATACGGTTTTGTAGAAAGTGTAGTAAATGGAGTGGGTGTTTCGGTGGGATTTACAGTAGCGATTGTGATATTGGCAGGGATTCGGGAAGGGATGACCCATCACAATATTCCCAAGTCCTTTCAAGGAACTCCTATTACGCTGGCGGCATCCGGTCTTATGGCAATCGCCTTTTACGGTTTTGCCGGAATGCTATAGGAGGTGTAAAGAATGAATGTGATCGTATTATCTGCCCTTGTGATTGGAGCGATTGGAATTGCCATTGCTCTTATCTTAAATTTTGCAGGGGATCAATTTTATGTAGAACCCAACGAAAAAGCGGAACAGATTCGGGAACTTCTTCCCGGAAATAACTGCGGTGGCTGCGGATATGCAGGCTGTGATGCACTGGCAGAAGCAATCGCAAAGGGGGATGCTCCTGTGAATGCCTGTCCCATGTGTACCAACACGGAGAAAATTGGTGCTCTCTGTGGTGTGAAGGCAGAGGAGTCGGAACGAAAAGTCGCTTATGTAGCCTGTAAGGGGAGCTGTGGAATAGCAGAACAGGTAGGAACTTATTTTGGAGCCGGAGATTGTATTGCAGCAAAATCCGTTCAACAAAACGGCGGAAAGGCTTGTAAGACAGGATGTATGGGATTGGGAAGTTGTGTTTCTGCCTGCGTGTTTGGTGCATTATCCTGTGAGAATGGGATTGCAGTTGTGGATGAAACACTTTGTACAGGTTGCGGTCAGTGTGTAAAGGTTTGTCCCAATCAGCTGATTTCATTACAGCCTGTTTCTGCGGTTCGGGTTGGCTGTTCTTCTCATGAAAAAGGGTTGGCGGTGAAACAGGTTTGCAAAGTAGGTTGTATCGGTTGTGGCTTGTGCGGGAAAAACTGTCCGGAAGAAGCCATTAGCATGGAACAAAATCTTCCTGTGATAGACCATACCAAATGTACCAGATGCGGAACCTGTATGGAAAAATGTCCTGTTAAAGTGATTGAATTGTTTTAAATAAGAGGGGCTGTAGCAAATGTGCTACAGCCCCTTTGTAAATGTTATCTGTTTAAAAAATAAATGGCAAGATTAAGATATGCGGCAAAGGTTACCCAAAGAAAATAGGGGATCTGCAAAAAACCTGCAAGAGGTTTGACTTTATAAAATAAAACAATCATCACAATAATCAGCACCCAAAGAAGCAGCAACCAGAAAAATGCAGCGAGATATGCTTCAAGTCTGAAAAATAAAATTGGCCAAAAAAAGTTTACCCCCAACTGAATCCCGTATACTCTTAGGGCACTTTCTTTATAAGGACTGTCGGTCTGACTGACAAGATAAGAGGAAATCCCCATCAATGTATATAAAATGGTCCAGACGATAGGGAATAGCCAACCAGGCGGGGACAGTGGCGGTTGATTGAGAGATACAAATTGACTCATAGAGCCTGCCGTGACCCATGCAGCCAACCCGCCTGTCAATAAGGGCAGTGCCAGATTCCATAGCAGAGATTTCCAATGTATTTTTTGCATAAAACCACTCCTTTCTTTTGTTCCTATCTTATGAAGGGTGGAGTGGTTTTATACTTAAAAAAAGAGTGCGGAAAACCGCACTCCTTGTTATGATTATGTTAGCAACAACCACGGCTGTTACCAAAGCCGTCGCCGCACAGACAGCAGATGACAATAATTGCAATAATAATCCAGATCCAGCTGTTTTGACCAAAGTCTAAACCGCATCCGCAGTTGTTTGTACTGATTTCTGACATGATTTTCCCTCCGTTATTTTTAATTAGTTTTCGCAGCAACAGTCGTTATTGTTGCACCAGAACAGAAGCAGGAACAAAATGATGAACCACAGTACAGTGTCATTGTTTCCGCAACCGTTATTTCCCATACGGCCTAAGAATCCCATTATTTATCACCTCTCTTTCTTCAGATTACATGAACATACTTTAGTTGTTACAGCCACAACCGCAGCAGAAAATCAAAAGGAATACAAGGATGAAAAACAGGATTTCGCTGTTCTCGCCAAAGATACCGCAGCTTCCATTCATGTGTAGTCACCTCCCTTCGGCTTACCTTCACTGTTATACTATGAAAGTTAGGAAAAAATGTGCAGACGGGACTTGTATTTTTGGAAAAACTAAGGTATAATAAATATAACAGGAATTACGGAAAGGGAGGAGTTTTGATGAAAGTTTTACTCATGTCCGTTTCTACAGGCCAGGGGCATCATCAAGCGGCGAAGGCAACAGTGGAGGCTCTTAACAAGAAGGGTGTTACTTGTGACACGCTGGATGTTTATGAATATATCAGCCCTACATACAGCGATTCTCTTTCAAAAGGATACTTGATTTCTACTAAAATTTCTCCGAAAGAGTATGGGAGAATGTATCGTTGGGCAGAAAAAAATTACAGCTTTACCAGTCCTTTTTCTTTAGGTAAATTATTCAATGTTATTCTTTCCCGTAAGCTGACGGATTTTTTGGATGAATATAAGCCCAATGTAATAGTGTGCACCCATGTGCTGTCTGCCCATCTGGTAACGGTGTTGCAAAGAAAAGGGTATTTAAAAGGGGTTAAGGTGGTGGGAATTGTCACAGATTTTACCTTGCATCCTTTCTGGGAGGATACAGAGATTGATTATTACGTTACTCCTTCTCATTTAATGAATTTACAACTGGAAAAGCGAGGAGTGCCTGTTGAAAAGGCGGTGCCAATCGGAATTCCTGTGGGAGAACAGTTTGCCAAAAAACTGGACAAGTCAGAGGCAAGACGGCAGCTTGGAATTGCAAATAAGGATACCGTTTTGGTGATGAGCGGTAGCATGGGATATGGTAATTTAGCAGGTCTGATTGAGAAAATTGACAGTGTTCCTCTGGATTTTCAGGTTCTTTGCGTATGCGGTAACAACATCAGAGCCAAACGGAAAATCGACCGTATGACCACAAGAAAAAAGCTCTATAATTTCGGATATGTAAATAATGTTCCCGAAATGATGGATGCGGCAGATTGTATTGTAACAAAGCCGGGGGGGCTGACCTCCTCGGAGGCTCTGGCAAAGGGTCTTTTTATGGTTCTCATCAATCCCATTCCAGGTCAAGAGGACAGAAACAGTGAATTTTTAGTAAACAACGGTGCAGCACTTCGTGTAACTAAGACCGTTCCTTTGGATGAAGCGGTGTATCAGGCAATGGCAAACACCCGAAGAAGAAATCAGACAGAGTCTCTGATTGGTTATCTGGGGAAACCCAATGCTGCATCAGATTTCGCCGAGTTTATTCTCAATTTGAAACCATAAAAATGCGGAGTTTTTCTGAGAATTTTACAAATTTACCAAAAAAATGCGAAAAAGGCGGTCAAAAACCGCCTTTTTATTTTTTAAAAACACTTGATTTTTTTGCGGAAATGAGTTAAAATAGAAAAAATGGCTTTTTACAGCAAACAGAATATGAATAGATATGTAAAAAAATTCGTTTTTCAGAATTTTTTTTGGTCAAAAACTAATATTTATTCATAAAAACTAATAAAAATTCATTTTTTTAAAACAGAATATTCGTCAAATTATGAATACCAATGAAAAAGACGAAAAAATAGTGATGGGAGTGAACAGTTTGAAAGCATTTTTGATTTTGGAAAATGGGCAAGTGTTTGAAGGACAAAGCTTTGGCTCCACTCGGGATGCGGTATGTGAGATTGTGTTCAATACCTCAATGGTGGGATATTTGGAGACACTGACCGATCCCTCTTATGCGGGACAAGGGTTGTTGATGACCTATCCATTGATTGGAAACTGTGGTGTGAATAAAGAGGATTGGGAATCTGATAAATTGTGGGTGGAAGCACTGATTGTAAAAGAACTGTCCCGTTTCCCCAGCAACTTCCGTGCAAAAGGGGACTTGGAAAGTCTTCTGAAGGAATGGGACATTCCGGGTATCGAAGGAATTGATACCAGAATGTTGACCCGTATCCTTCGAGAGCAGGGGGTTATGAACGCGGTGTTAACCTGTAATGAAGACTTTGATTTGGAAGAATGCATTTCAAAAGCAAAGGCGTACTCTGTAAAAGGTGTGGTTGCAAAGACGGGTGTGCAGGAGCAAATGCGGTCTTCAGTTTCCGGTGAAAAGATTGCTATCCTTGATTTAGGACTGAAAAAAAGCATGGCAAAAATGCTGAAGAATCAGGGGTTTGTTTTGGATTTTTATCCTTACGACACCTCTGCAAAAACCATACTGGCATCAGCCCCCAAGGGAATTTTTATTACAAACGGTCCCGGAAATCCGAAAGAATGTAACAAGCTGATTGATTGTGTAAAGGAACTTTGTAAATCCGGACTTCCTGTATTCGGCATTGGTTTGGGGCACCAGCTCATTGCTTTGGCAATGGGCGGTGATACAAAAAAGATGAAATATGGCCATCACGGTTCCAGTAATCCTGTGAGAGATTTATCTCAGGACAGAGTGTATATTACCTCTCAGAATCATACTTACGAAGTGGATATGGACAGCTTTTCGAAAGGAATTGCAAAGCTGACCCATGTAAACGTAAACGATAACAGTTGCGAAGGGATTTCTTACCCTAATACATTGGTTTCCGGTGTTCAGTTCCATCCGGTTGCCAGCGATGGTCCTACCGATACCGGATTTGTGTTTGACTCATTTCTTACTATGATAAAGGAGGGAACTTACAATGCCTAAAAATCCTGAAATTAAGAAAGTATTGATGATTGGCTCAGGTCCTATTATTATCGGTCAGGCAGCAGAGTTTGACTATGCAGGAACACAGGCCTGCCGTTCCCTGAAAGAAGAAGGACTGGAGGTTGTGTTGATCAATTCGAATCCCGCAACCATTATGACAGATAAAGATATTGCGGACAGAGTGTATATCGAACCTTTGACTATTCCTGTATTAAAGAAAGTTATTTTAGAAGAAAAGCCGGACAGCATTTTGCCTACTCTTGGAGGTCAGACGGGCTTGAATTTGGCAATGGAGCTGGCTGAGGAAGGTTTTTTACAGGAGCATGGTGTTACCATGCTTGGCACTTCAGCAAAAAGTATTAAAATGGCGGAGGACCGTCAGGCGTTTAAAGATACTATGGAATCCATCAATGAGCCTTGTATTGCAAGCAAGGTTGTGGATAATTATGAAGATGCTCTTGCCTTTTCCAATGAAATTGGGTTTCCTGTGATTGTCCGTCCTGCTTACACCTTGGGGGGAACGGGAGGCGGTATTGCCAATAATGAATATGAGCTTTCGGAAATTGCTCCCAACGGCTTGAGACTCAGCCGTGTGGGACAGGTATTGATTGAAAAATGTATTTCCGGCTGGAAGGAAATTGAATTTGAAGTTATGCGGGATGCAAAGGGTAGTTGTATTACCATTTGCAGTATGGAAAATGTAGACCCAGTTGGGGTTCATACAGGGGACAGTATTGTTGTTGCTCCTTGTCAGACTTTGGAAAACAAGGAATTTCAGATGCTCCGTTCTTCTGCCTTGAAAATTATTTCTGCATTAGGAATTGAGGGCGGATGTAATGTTCAGTTTGCATTAAAGCCTGACAGCTTTGAATATGCGGTAATCGAAGTAAATCCCCGTTTGAGCCGTTCTTCTGCACTGGCGTCTAAGGCAACGGGATACCCAATCGCAAAGGTTGCATCTAAAATTGCATTGGGCTACGGTCTGGACGAAATTAAAAATGCAGTAACCAAAACCACTTATGCATCTTTTGAGCCTACTATTGACTATGTGGTTGTGAAGATTCCTAAGTGGCCCTTTGATAAATTTGTTCATGCAGAACGTACTTTGGGTACACAGATGAAGGCAACAGGGGAGGTTATGTCCATCAGTCCTACCTTTACAGGCGCATTGATGAAGGCAATCCGTTCTCTGGAACAGCATTTGGACAGTCTGTATCTTCCCAAGATAGCAGACTATACGGTTGAACAGTTAAGAGAAGCGTTGAAAAAGGTTGATGACGAAAGAATTTTCGTAATTGCAGAAGCACTTCGCAAAGGAATTTCCATTGAGGAAATCAACGAAGTTACCAAAATGGATAAGTGGTTCTTAAATCAATTCCGTATGCTGGTGCAAATGGAAGATGCTTTAAAATCAGAATTGATGACCCCTGAGCTTTTGCGAAAAGCAAAGCAAACGGGATATACCGATAAACTAATTGGAGAATATGCAGGATTGCTACCCGGAGAAATTCGTCAAAAACGGCTTGATTGGGGCATTTTACCCACTTATAAGCTGGTGGATACCTGTGCGGCAGAGTTTCAGGCGGAAACACCTTATTACTATTCTTCTTACGATACTGAAAATGAATCAGTTCCTTCTAATAAGAAGAAGGTGCTTGTTTTGGGGTCAGGCCCTATTCGTATCGGTCAGGGGATTGAGTTTGACTATTGTTCCGTTCACAGTGTTTGGGCATTGTCAAAATGCGGATACGAAACCATTATTATTAACAACAATCCAGAAACGGTTTCTACCGACTTTGATATTGCGGACAAGCTGTATTTTGAACCGCTGACCGCTGAAGATGTAGAAAACATTGTGGATTTGGAACAGCCTGAGGGTGCGATTGTTCAATTTGGCGGTCAGACCGCAATTAAGCTGACTCAAGCATTGGAAGATATGGGCGTGAAAATCTTGGGGACCGATGCAAGAGATGTGAACAACGCAGAGGACAGAGAAGCATTTGATAACATCTTAGAAGAATGCGGAATTGCCCGTCCTAAGGGAAAAACTGTCTTTACTTGTGAAGAAGCTATTGCGGCTGCTAACGAGCTTGGCTACCCTGTTCTGGTTCGTCCTTCCTATGTATTGGGCGGTCAGGGTATGGAAATTGCTCTGTCTGATCAGGAAATTACCAATTATATGAATATTATTAACCGTGTGACTCAGGAACATCCCATTCTGGTGGATAAGTATGTCATGGGAACAGAGGCAGAAGTGGATGCCATCTGCGACGGCGAAAATGTACTGATTCCCGGTATTATGCAACATTTGGAACGGTCAGGTGTTCACTCTGGTGACAGTATTTCTGTTTATCCGCCTCAAACCATGAGCCAGCATGCAAAAGATGTGATTGTGGACTACTCCTGCCGTCTGGCAAGAGCACTGCATGTTGTGGGTATGATTAACATTCAGTTTATTGTATCGGATGAAACGGTGTATGTCATCGAGGTAAATCCCCGTTCCAGCCGTACGGTTCCTTATATTAGTAAGGTAACAAATGTTCCTATGATTGATGTTGCAACAAGAGCATTACTGGGTGAGAAATTGCCGGATATGGGCTATACGGATGTATTGTATCCGGAAAGCGACTATGTGGCTGTAAAAATGCCTGTATTTTCTTTTGAAAAGCTTCATGATGTAGACATTAGTTTAGGACCTGAAATGAAGTCAACAGGAGAAGTTCTGGGAATTTCAAAATCCTTCCCTCACGCACTTTTGAAAGCCTTTATTGCAACGGGCACAAAGGTAGAGAAGGGGGGCAAAATGGTTGCTACCATTCGTGATGAGGACAAGGAAGAAGCATTGCCTGTTATCAAAAAGTTTGTGGAACGGAATTACGAGGTGTATGCAACAAAGGGAACCTGTAAATTCTTAAATGACCATGGTATTGCAGCAAAACATGTGAATACCATTTCGGAAGGGTCTCCTAACATTACCGATTTACTTCGCTCCGGTGAGGTCAATCTGGTCATTAACACTCCTTCTAAAGGCAGTGACAACGAAAGAGACGGCTTCCGTATTCGGCGTTGTTCGGTAGAAGCCTCTGTGCCTTGCCTGACCTCTTTGGATACGGCAGAAGCGTTACTCATCAGCATGGATTATACCGAAAACTATGAAGAGCATATTGTAGATATTACCAAGATTTAAGGCGGTGATTCAATGAGCACCTATCTGCTTGCGAGTAATAATGAAGGAAAACTGAAAGAATTCTGTGAAATTTTTGCAGAGGATACGATTCTTTCTTTAAAGGATGTTTCTTTAGAGATTGAGGTGGAGGAGGATGGCACCACCTTTGAGGAAAATGCCATAAAAAAAGCCTCTGAAATTGCAAAACTAACAGGAATGACCGCCATTGCAGATGATTCCGGTCTTTGCGTGGATGCCCTGCAGGGGGCACCTGGAGTTTACTCGGCTCGCTATGCCGGGGATGATGCAACAGATAGGCAGCGGATTGAAAAGCTGTTGGAGGAAATGAAGGACAAAGAAGACAGAAAGGCAAAATTTGTTTCTGTGGTTGCCCTTTGTACTCCCCAAGGAAAGATTGTGACAGCCCTTGGTGAATGTGAAGGAGAAATCCTTTATAAACCCTTGGGAGACGGTGGATTTGGATATGACCCTGTGTTTCATGTAAAGGAGTTTGATAAAACCTTTGGACAGCTGACAGGGGAGGAGAAAAACAGCATTAGTCACAGAGGCAGAGCAATTCGTGCTTTAAAGGAAAAACTGCGATAATGGAGCTTTTCTAATTCTATAATAAAAGGAGCTACGGCAAAATTATTTTGCTGCAGCTCCTTTTTTGTTACACAAAGAAAAAAGGATCAATTTTAATGCGAACATATTAGCGGTACAAACTGTAATAGAATATTTCATAGTAAATTTTTTCATTCTATTGACAATCACATAAAACTATGGTATGATTATTCATACCAATTATACAAGGAAGTGTCAGATATGAATATACACGAAGATAAATATGCATGGATGGTCAAAATCGGTGAAAAGGGACAGTTTGTTATTCCAAAAGAAGCAAGGGAACTGTTTGAACTGTATCCGGGAGATGAGATTTTAGTTCTTGGGGAAGTAGAGAGAGGAATAGCAATTCTTCCAAAAGCAAAGCAACAAAATTATATGAAACAAATTTTCAGTGATATAGAAGAATGAAATCAGGAGAAGTAATATGAGCAAAATAGTTTTCTTTTGTATACCTGCGCACGGACATACAAATCCAACTTTGGGTGTTGTTCGGGAGCTGGTTTCTCGCGGACATCAGGTATGGTATTATTCATATAACATTATGCGTGAAAAAATTGAGTCGACAGGAGCAATCTTTATATCCTGTGATGATTATGATATGGAGAAAAAACTAAATGCTAAAGACTCCACCCGAGTGGGAAAAGACATGGCGTTCTCTACAAAGATACTTGTAGATACTACACTGGCTCTTGATGATAAGGTTTGTAGAGATATGGCAGAACTTAAGCCTGACTGTATTGTTGCAGACTCTATGGCATTATGGGGAAAAGCGGTTGCACTCAAACTCGGGATTCCTTTTGTTTCTTCAACTACAACTTTTGCATTTAACAGGCACTCGGCAAAAGTAATGAAACAAGGTATCGGTGATTTATTTAAGATGTTTTTCTCAATGCTCAAAACATCTAAACAAATTAAGCGTTTGCAGTGTAAAGGATATCCGATTGAAAATATTTTTGATATTATAGGTAGTGATGATAACACCCATACAATTGTGTATACCTCACCTGAATTTCAACCTTATTCGGAAACTTTTTCTGACAATTATGCATTTGTAGGTCCATCTATTTGCTCTGCAACAGATGGAATTGAGAAAAATAGGGATAAACTGATTTATATATCAATGGGAACAGTTAATAACCATATGATGCCTTTTTACAAAAGTTGCATAGCTGCTTTAGGAAACACAGAGTATCAAGTAATTATGTCTGTTGGTAATTTGGTATCTATCGGGGAGTTTGGAAATCTGCCTGAAAACATATCCGTTTATTCATTTGTTGACCAAATTGCTGTTCTTAAAAAAGCAGATGTCTTTGTGTCTCATTGTGGAATGAACAGTGTCAGCGAAGGTTTGTATTTTGAAGTTCCTCTTGTTATGGTACCTCAAACCACAGAGCAAAAAGGTGTTGCCCAGCGAGTTTTGGAGCTTGGAGCAGGCGTAAAACTTGATAGAATTGATGAAATATCCGTTTTAAGTGCAATAAATAAAGTATTAGAAGATAGCATTTATAAGCGTAATGCTGAAAAAATCGCAGAAGGATTCAAGCGTTGTTCAGGCGCAAAACAGGCTGCCGATAAAATAATAGATGTATGTAATAAAACAATATAGATAAATGCATCGCTTTTCAAATTTGAAACAAAAAAGCGGTGTGTTTTCAAAAATATAAGTGTTGTAATGAAATTATTTGTCTGCGTTTTTCTTTGCAGATTTATGAAGCGAAGCGTTCGAAAATGTGCCCTAAGGCACACTTCATTAGCGGAGCGACTTCGTTGTCGCAGACGACTTAATGTTCTGTAAAGAACGCTTCATTGAAAAAAGCACCAATCTCATATGAAGATTGATGCTTTTTTTGGGAAAGCAGAACCAAAGGGATATTTAATTTTATAATAATTTGACAACTTCGTTGTCATGAATTGGCTTCGCCATGAATTCTCGCTATCGCTCTATGAGTTGAATTGCCTTAATGCACCGTAAGGTGCAATTCATGAGCTGTAGGCTCAATCATGAAATTGCAGATTTCAATTCGTGCCGTCAGGCAATTCATTGAAAAAACGACTTGTCAAAACAAGGCGTTTTTTCTGGTGGACCATCGGGGATTCGAACCCCGGACACCTTGATTAAAAGTCAAGTGCTCTGCCGACTGAGCTAATGGTCCATATTGTGGGAAGGCTCGTCCTTCCCGTTTTGGCTGGGATGGCAGGACTCGAACCTACGAAATGCCAGAGTCAAAGTCTGGTGCCTTACCGACTTGGCTACATCCCAATATAAGTAGTAAGGTAAAACTGGTGGGGTGGATAGTCGGATTCGAACCGACGGCCTCTAGAGCCACAATCTAGCGCTCTAACCAACTGAGCTATACCCACCATAGGTTGGCGCGCCTGAAGAGATTCGAACTCCTGACCCACTGCTTAGAAGGCAGTTGCTCTATCCGACTGAGCTACAGGCGCATAAAAATGGAGCGGGTGATGGGAATCGAACCCACACGACCAGCTTGGAAGGCTGGGATTCTGCCATTGAACTACACCCGCATCAAAACAGCTGCAAACAAGTTGCTTGTTAAGTTGTTTATCACCTTACGTGACCATATCATTATAACAAGAAATTCCTAATTTGTCAACTGTTTTTTTAAATTTTTTTTATTTTTTTATAATTTTAATCATATCGCCTTCAATTAGGACATTGAATCGGTCACCTTTTGTTGCTTCTTCACGAATAATCAAAGAGGAAAGGGGGTCTTCCAGTTCTTTTTGAATGACCCGACGAATGGGGCGGGCACCGTAAGCATGGCTGTAGCCCTTTTCTGCAACGTATGTTGCAACATCTGAGCTGACATCTAATGTAATCCCGCTCGCCAATGCCTGATGAACCAAATCGCGAATTTGTAGAGAAGCAATTTCACAGATTTCCTCTTTGTTGAGGCTATGGAAAGAGATAATTTCGTCAATCCGATTTAAAAATTCGGGTCGGAAAATATTTTTTAATCCCTGTTCCGCTCTGCGTTCTTCCCGACCTTCCGGATTGGTACCAAAACCATAAATTCCGGCGGATTCATTGGAACCTGCATTGGAGGTCATGATAATCACTGTATTTCGAAAATCAACGGTTTTTCCGTGGCTGTCTGTAATTTTACCGTCATCCAGAATTTGCAGAAGAATATTGTGAACGTCAGCATGTGCTTTTTCGATTTCGTCCAGCAAAATGACGCTATAAGGACGACGGCGCACTTTTTCTGTCAACTGACCTGCATCGTCATATCCCACATATCCCGGAGGAGAACCAATCATCTTGGAAACAGAATGTTTTTCCATGTATTCTGACATATCTACCCGAATGAGAGCATCCTCTGTGTCAAATAACTGCTCTGTAAGAGTTTTTACCAATTCTGTCTTTCCTATTCCTGTAGGTCCTACAAAAATAAAGGAAACAGGACGTTTTTTGCGAATTAACCCTGCGCGGTGACGGCGAATTGCATTTGCAACAGCACAAACGGCTTCGTTCTGACCAATGACACGGCGATGGAGATATTCCTCCAGATTCAGTAGTTTTTCAGATTGGTCTTGTGTTAACTGCTGAACGGGAATACCAGTCCGGCTTTGAATTACTTGAGCCAAATCTTCACGGGTTACATAAACATTTTCCATTTTTGCTTCCAGCTCTTCGATTTTGGTAAGCAAACGGCATTCTTTGATTTTTAAGTCTGCCGCTTTTTGATAATCTTCAATGGAATCTGCTGAGACTGCAGATTCTTTTTCTTCCGCTACTTTTTTCAGTTCGTTTTTATAATTGGTCAGCTCCACTAATGCCAGATTTTTTAAGTTAACCATGGAGCCAGCCTCATCAATCAGGTCAATTGCTTTGTCAGGGAAAAAACGTTCCGGCAGATATCGGGCTGCCATATCCACTGCCTCACAGATGATTTCGTCATTGATCACCACACGGTGAAATTCTTCGTAATAATGTTTGATGCCTTGCAAAATTTCAACTGTATCCTCAAGGGAGGGTTCGTTGACCATAACCGGCTGGAAGCGACGTTCCAAAGCAGAGTCCTTTTCGATATGCTTACGATATTCATCTAAGGTTGTTGCTCCTAAAATCCGAATTTCTCCTCTGGCAAGAGCAGGTTTTAAGATATTAGCAGCACTCATTGCACCTTCTGCATCTCCTGCACCCATAATATTATGAAGTTCATCAATAACAAGAATAATATTTCCTAAGTTTTTTGCTTCTTCAATAATATTTTTCAAACGGGACTCAAACTGTCCGCGAAATTGGGTTCCTGCAACAATGGCGGTAAAATCAAGTAGATACACTTCAAAACTTAACAGCATCGCAGGCACCTGCTTTTCTGCAATTCGAACAGCAAGCCCTTCTGCGATGGCACTTTTTCCTACACCGGGATCACCCAAAAGAACGGGATTGTTCTTAGTTCTTCGGTTTAAAATACGAATGACACGGGCAATTTCTTCTTCCCGTTTAATGACCCGATCAATGGCACCTTCCACTGCTTTTTTCGTCAGATTGGTGCCGTAGGTATCCAGTAATCGTTTTTTCTTTAATATTTTTTTATCTGTTTTGGTTTTTGTGGATTTCTTTGCAGAATTTTCCTCTTCTTCTGAAAATTCTTGGGGCGGTTGTGAAAGCAATGAACCGAACATTTCAAACGGGTTTCCGCCCGAGGCAAGCTGTGCCATGTTTTCATCGGAGAACATTCCGTTCATTTCTTCCATCATGGACTCCATCTGTTCGTCATCAACATTCATCTGGGATAACATTTCCTCTACCGGTTTAATACCCAGTTCTTTTGCACAGGAAAGACAAAGACCTTCTTTTGTAATTTCCCCGTTATCTGCTCTTGCCATAAAGACAACAGCAATGTTTTTTTTACAGCGACTGCACAACATTGTTATCACTCCCTTGCGCTTGTTGCAAAACTCGTTGTATGCATTCTATTATATCATAAATTTTGCAATTTTCAAGAAAATTTTTTAAATGCCCTTGTTTCATATGTAAAATTATAGTATAATAATAAGAAGGAGGCGTTTGTATTGAACAAGATGTTTATTCCCTTTGATCAAAAATTTGAATTTCAATTATATAGAACCGATGTGAAAAGCGACACAGGCTTGCATTTTCATGATTGCCTGGAAATCAATTATTGTCTGGGCGGGGAAGGATATCTTTTGGTTGACGGAAAACGGCTGGAATGTAAGCCCGGTTCGTTTTATTTTATAAACAATTTGCAGGTGCATGAAGCAGTTTCCACGAATAATTTAAAGATTATGTTAATAATGTTTCAGCCTTCTTTTATCCATCAAAACCATCTGTTTGATTACCAGTATATTCAGCCCTTTTATCAAAAGAACATTTTTGACTTTGGTTGTTTGGAAACACAGGAGAACATAGCGGAACAGTTGAGAGAATTATTGTTTGCCATGGAGAAAGAAGTGACGGAGAAAAAATCGGGTTATCGAATGATATTAAAGGCAATGCTGATGCAATTTTTGGGGTTGGTGTATCGAAGCTTGAATCAAAAAGAAAGCCGGGAAGAGGAAGCGAAGTTTCATAAGATGTACCACCGTCTGCATCCCTGCTTGGAATATATCGATGTGCATTACGGGGAGGAACAATTTTCTCTGGATGGTCTTGCTTCTATGGTTCACATGAACCGAACTTATTTTTGCACCTATTTTAAAAAGGTAATGAGGACAGGAGTGTTTGATTACATAAACTGCAAGCGGATTGAAAAGGCCTGCATGATGCTTACAGGAACAACACAACCGGTGATAAAAATTGCCATGGAATGTGGATTTGAAAATATTTCTTATTTTAACCGCCGATTTAAACAAAAAATAGGGATGACACCGGTGCAGTATCGGAATGAAAGCACAAGGTCTATTGTAGCAAACCAATGAAAACGTTTATATTTTGACATGAGTGGAGGATTCATATGAAAAAAATTAAATCATATTTGTTAATTTTACTGGGTGTTGTGTCGGTATCAGCGGGGATTGGTCTCTGTTTTGTGCCGAATAAAATTGTTACCGGAGGTGTTTCGGGTATTTCAACGATTTTATATCATACCCTGCATATTCCTGCCGGTATTTCCTATTATGCCATCAATCTGATGTTGTTGTTAATAGGCGCAAGGATATTGGGAAAATCCTTTTTAATAAAAACGGTCATCTGTGCAGGCGGGGTTTCGCTGTTTACCGAACTGTTTTCTTACTTACCGCCTTTGACAGACAATGTTTTTCTGGCTACAATTTACGGTGCGGTGCTTTATGGTTTTGGAATTGGTTTGACTTTGGTAAACAGAGCGTCTACCGGTGGAACAGATATTGCTGGAAGACTGATTCAGCACTTTTTTCCTCATATGTCAATCGGAAAATTATTAATGTTTGTTGATGGATTGGTGCTCCTTGCATCCTTCCTTTGCTTCAAAACGGTAGATTTGGTGTTGTTCGGTGTTTTCGGTCTGGCGATTTCCAGTACCGCTATTGATTGGCTGATTAAAAAAATGAATATATCGAAGCTTGCCTTTATTATTACGGAATCCGGCAGTGATATGGCACAGCGGTTGGTTTCTTCTTCACCTAGAGGAGTTACCCTGATTGATGTCACAGGGGCTTACACAAAAGAGAAAAAGAATATGCTGGTATGTGCATTAAAAGACAACGAAATTCCAAGTTTTGAAAAGAAGGTATTGGAGATAGATGAAGGAGCTTTCGTGATCTATGCAGAATCTCAGCAGATTGTAGGAAATGGCTTTTTGGTTTATCATTGAAAATATGCAAAAAAAGCTTGCTTTTTAATGAGAAATATGGTATAATAATGCTAGTGGTGTGGCCCTATCGTATAATGGTCAGTACGCCGCCCT
Source organism: Clostridia bacterium (assembly GCA_045586685.1). GTDB lineage: Bacteria > Bacillota > Clostridia > HGM11514 > HGM11514 > SIG438. The sequence continues at coordinate 34,826 of JAZNAU010000020.1, read as the reverse complement.
CTCACGGCGGTAATAGGGGTTCGAATCCCCTTAGGGTCACCATTTATTATTGTAACAGGTGGTGCTCGGTATGAGCAAGTCAGAAGACAACGTGCATGCAGGTCATAGGAATCGATTGCGGAAACGTTTTTTGGAGGAAGGCTTGGATGCCTTTAAGCCGCACGAAATCCTTGAGCTGCTTTTATTTTATGCAATTCCCAGAAAAGATACAAATGAATTGGCGCATCAACTGCTAAACCATTTTCATAATTCACTGCCGGCAGTGCTGCAGGCCAGCTATGAGGATTTGCTGAAGGTCAAAGGCATCAGCAAAAACTCAGCCTGTCTGATTAAAATGATACTACCGATTTTTCGGCAATATGGGCTTTATCATGCGAAAGAAACTTCCTGTACATTTGAAACCACAAAGCAGATGATAGAGTATGCAAGAACCTTGTTTTTTGATTGTATGTATGAACGGATGTACTGCATTTGTTTATCTCCTGGAAAAAAAGTGATTCGAACCCTTTTGTTGGGGGAGGGTGATCAAGGTAATGTCTCAGTTTCCATTCCAAAGGCAGTCAGCTTGATTTTACAACAAAATGCCAGCGGTGTTGTTTTTGCACATAACCATCCCAGCGGTATTGCGGCATTTTCGTCTGAAGATTATGATTATACTTTGAAAATAAAGCGGGCATTGGACACACTGAATATTGAATTGGTAGATCACATTTTAGTCACAGAGGAACAATGCGTCAGTTTGATTGAATTGGGCGGTGTTGAGAAAATTATGAGCCTTCACAGCACTTACATGAAGGATAGAGGGGAGAATGAAAAATGAAAAAGATATGCGTGTTATTATCATTATGCTTGATGTTGAGTTGCGCAAGTGTAGTTAGTGCGGAAGAACCAAAAATCAGCGTTTTTTTAAATACAGAGCGGGTGAGTTTTCCGGATCAACAGCCTACGCTGGTGTCAGATAGAACCTTGGTACCTCTCCGTGCTATTTTCGAAGCCTATGGTTGTATGGTGCAATGGAGTAATGGTGCGGCTTATGCGGCATGTGCCATGCCCGGTCGGGTGCGGTTGTTGCAGATTTCAGAAGGAAAAAATGAAATTGTCGTTCGGGATTATATAATAGAGGATGAAACACAAAAAAGTGTTGAATCCCGTATTTCTTTAGATGTGCCGGCACAGAATATCAACGACCGTATTATGGTGCCCTTGCGTGCTGTCAGCGAAGCCTTAGATGCAGAAGTCATTTGGAATGGAATTACCTCCTCTGTTAATATTTTCTATGATAAAGAGAAAATTTACAGCATTGAGCAACAGGATGCATTTATCGGCGACAATTATATTAAAGTCCAGCATATTCTTTTGGAAAATTCTATAAAAGGAAGAAGCAAAGGCGAAATTATTATCGACCAGGTGACAAAAGAAGGATTTAATTTTGAAGCTCTGATGTATGAGCATAATCTGGACGGGGGTGTAGCGGAATATCCCGAAGGCTATGTATTTGCCAGAGGGGAAATTGGGGATAAGGCATTTGAAGATGCTGCATTTGCATTACAGGTTGGCAAAATTACAAAAAAGCCTGTAAAATCCTCTTGGGGCTACCATGTCATTCTCAGAGCGGAAATGACACAGGAAGATTATGAGGCGGTTCGACTGGAAGCAATGCAAAAAATGGCATTGGGTCAGTAAAGGAAGAGATGAATGATTCTTTTGGGTGTGAACGGGCTGGAAAAGTCCTTTGGAGCAGAGGAACTGTTTTCGGAGGTGAGCTTTTCTGTAGAAACCGGTGAAAAAATAGGCTTAGTAGGTGCTAACGGATGCGGAAAAACGACTCTGTTTAAAATTATTACAGGGGAGGAGTCTGCTGACGGGGGACAAGTTACTCTTGCAAAAGGGATGAAGCTTGCTTACATGGAGCAGATGATGCAATTTTCAGGCTCCGTTTATGAAGAATGTTTGTCCTGTTTTTCTGATTTACTGGAATTGGAACAGCGAATCGAAGAAATCAATGATGTATTGGAAAAAGAACAATCTGCTGAGCTGATAGAACGTCAACATCAATTACAGGAACAGTTTTTTCGTGAAGGAGGAGCAGAATTCCGCAGTCGTATCAAGGGGGTTCTGACAGGATTGGGTTTTTCGGAACAGGAATTTTCTGCACAACAGCTAAGCGGAGGACAAAAAACAAGACTGATGTTGGCAAAAATTTTGTTAAGCCGTGCAGATTTGTTGTTATTGGATGAACCGACCAACCATCTGGATATTGGATCTGTAGAATGGCTGGAACGGTATTTGAAGGAATATAACGGTGCGTTTATGGTGATTTCCCATGACCGTTATTTTTTGGATAAGGTAACGGATAAAACATTTGCTATGTCAAACTGTGCTTTAAAAAGCTATCCGGGAAACTATAGCCGTTATCTTTACTTAAAAGAGGAAGAACAAAAAACAATTACAAGAAATTATGAAAATACACAAAGGGAAATTAAGCGGATTGAGGGAATTATTGCTCAGCAAAAACAATGGAATCGGGAGCGGAATATCCGTACTGCCGAGCATAAACAAAAATCCATTGACCGTTTACAGGCAAATTTAGTTACTCCTGAAGAAAAGCAACGTGCTATCCGTCTTTCTTTTGGAGTCAGCGCCATGGGACCTCAGGAGTTTCTGACCGTACGGAATGCGGAGAAACAGTTTGGAACCAAACAGATTTTTCGAAATGTATCTATGGAGATTCGTCAAAAAAACAGAGTGTTTTTGCTTGGGAAAAACGGTTGCGGGAAAACCACTCTGATGAAAATGATGTTAGGGAAGTGTACAGGTGACGGAGAGTTTATATTTGGTCCCGGTGTCACAATCGGGTATTACGACCAGATGCAATCGGATTTACCTTCCGGAAAAACCGTTCTCGATACTCTGTGGGATGCCTATCCTTCTAAAACAAGAACAGAGCTTTGTAATGCACTGGCGGCATTTTTGTTTTACGGGGATGACGTGGAAAAGACGGTGGATGTGTTAAGCGGCGGAGAAAAGGCAAGAGTGTTGCTTTGCAGATTGATGCTTTCCGGAGCAAACTTTTTGTTGCTGGATGAGCCTACGAACCATCTGGATATTGCCTCACGTGAAGCTTTGGAACAAGCTTTAAGTGCTTACGAAGGAACCCTTTTCATGATTTCCCATGACCGTTATTTTATCAACCGTCTTGCTACCAAAATTTATGAATTGACCCCCCAAGGGGCGGTGTGCTACGACGGAGATTATGACTATTATGCGGAAAAGCGAGTGGAGGTTTCTGTCCCTGATGGCAAGGCAGAAAAGAAGAATTTAGATTATAAAGAAGCAAAAGAACGGCGTTCTGCCATAAACCGTGCAACAGGAAAACTTAACCGCTGTGAGGATGAAATTTTAGAATTGGAACAGGAAATTGAAGAACTGCAAAAGCAAATGGAAGAAAGTGCGTCGGATTACAATAAAAGCATGGAACTGTTCTCGGAATGTGAGGAGAAAAAAACAAAATTAGAAGCCTTGATGGAAGAATGGGAGCAGTTAAATCAGGAATTGGAAATGATAAAATCTTAAATGAAAAAATATCTTCCCCCAGGGAGGATAGGGAGGGAATTATTATGATTAAAACATTAGCATTTGACTTTGGAGCAAGCAGCGGCCGTGCCATTTTAGGCTTATACGACGGCAAAAAACTGGATTTGGAAGAAACCCATCGGTTTTCGAATGACCCTGTGCAGATTGGCAACAGCCTTCACTGGGATGTACTCCGTTTGTTTCATGAAATCAAACAGGGAATCGTACAGACCGTTCATAAAGGCCATCGTGATATTGCATCCATCGGGATTGATACCTGGGGTGTAGATTTTGGTTTGTTGGACAAACAAGGCAATTTGCTGGGCAACCCTTATCATTATCGTGATACCAGAACGGATGGAATGATGGAAAAAGCTTGCCAGCTTGCAGGACGTGATGAAATTTTCGGTCAGACGGGAATTGAAATTATTTGGTTTAATACTCTGTACCAGATGATGGCAATGGTGCAGCAGGGTTCTGCTATTTTGGAAAAAGCGGATACCATGCTTATGATGCCTGACCTGTTCAATTATTTTTTGACAGGGGTAAAATCCAGCGAATATACCAACTCCACTACCTCTCAGATGTACAATTCTTCTAAGGGTGTATGGGCGGAGGATTTGATGACAAAACTGGGGATTCCCACAAATCTGTACTTAGATGTTGTAAAGCCGGGAGCAAAGGTAGGGAACCTTCTTCCTGAAATTTCTAAGGAGTTGGGTGTTCCGGCAATTCCTGTTGTTTCTGTTGCCTCTCATGATACAGCGTCGGCTGTAGTGAGTGTACCTGTAACGGGTGGGGATGATTATGCCTTTATCAGTTGCGGTACCTGGTCAATTATGGGAGCAGAAATCGATAAACCTTTGATTAACGATCATACCATGAAACTGAACTTCACCAACGAAGGCGGTGCAGGAGATAAGGTGTTGCTTATGAAGAACATCATGGGTCTGTGGTTGATTCAGGAATGTAAGCGTCAATGGGAAATTGACGGAGAAAAGCTTTCCTTTAACGATTTGGAACAAGCTGCAAGAGAAGCGGCTCCCTTCGTTTCCTTTGTTGATCCTGATGATATGCTGTTTGCAGGTCCTAACAATATGCCTACCAAGGTGCAGGAATTCTGCAAGAGAACAGGACAGCCTGTTCCCGAAACCAAGGGTGAAGTGATTCGTTGTATTGCACAGAGCTTGGCATTGAAATACCGTTATACCGTAGAATGTCTGGAAGAAATTCAGGGCAAGAAAATCAATCGGATTCATTTAGTTGGCGGTGGTATCAAGGATAAGCTGATTTGCAGTTTTACCGCAAATGCTACCAAGCGGGAAGTCATTGCAGGACCCGTTGAGGCAACTGCAATCGGAAACAATTTGGTTCAGCTTATAGCTTTGGGCGAATTAAAGGATTTGAATGAAGCACGGCAGTTGGTTCGTGACTCTTTCGAAACAACAATTTATACTGCAGATTCCGATTTGGATTGGGATGCAGCTTATGAAACCTTTAGAAAGTATATTGGATAAAAATGGGAAAACAATTAGTTATTGCAGAAAAACCCTCCGTCGGAAAAGAACTGGCGCGGGTGTTGGGTTGTAAACAAGGAAGAGAAGGCTATATGACGGGGGGACAATATATTGTTACCTGGTCCTTTGGCCATTTGGTTACTCTTGCCGACCCTGATGCTTACGGAGAACAATATAAAAAATGGAGTCTGGATACTCTTCCCATGATGCCGGAAAAGATGAAGCTGGTGGTGATTAAAAATACTGCCAAGCAATTTAAAATTGTAAAGGAACTGCTTCGTTCCGATGAGGTAGATGAGGTGGTCATTGCAACAGATGCCGGACGGGAAGGGGAACTGGTTGCTCGTTGGATAATTGAAAAAGCAACTTGTAAAAAACCGATTAAGCGTCTTTGGATTTCTTCCCAGACAGATCAGGCAATTCGGGAAGGGTTTGCCAATTTGAAACCAGGAAAAGACTATGAAAATCTGTATCAGTCTGCCAAAAGTCGGGCAGAGGCGGATTGGCTGGTTGGTTTGAATGTAACAAGGGCATTGACTTGCAAACATAATGCTCAGTTGTCTGCCGGTCGGGTGCAGACCCCCACCTTGGCAATGATTGTTGACAGGGAAGAGGAGATTAAACGGTTTGTTCCCAAGGAATTTGAAACCATGTCTGCGAAGGCGGAAGGTGTGAATTTCTCTTGGAAAGACAGAGAAACGGGTAATGGTCGGGTTTTTAGCCTCGGAAAACTGGAAGAAATTCGGCAGAAAATTAGCGGAAAACCGTTGAAAATTACCAATATCAAAAAGCAAGCCAAACAACTGCCTATACCCTTATTGTATGATTTAACGGAGCTTCAGAGAGATGCGAACAAGCAGTACGGGTATTCTGCAAAAAAAACATTAAATCTAATGCAACGGCTTTATGAAACACACAAGGTGCTGACCTACCCAAGAACAGATTCTCGATATTTAAGTCAGGATATTGTTCCCACTTTAGGTCAGCGGTTAAAAGCCATATCAGGTGCTTTTCCTATTGCAAAAGAATTGTTAAAAGCACCTTTAACTCCGGGGAAAAGAGTGGTGGATGACTCGAAAGTATCAGACCATCATGCTATTATCCCCACTGAGCAATATTTGGATTTAAGCGCCCTTTCTTCGGAAGAAAAGCATATTTATGTTTTGGTGGTAAAACGCTTTCTTGCCGCTCTCAGCACACCTTTTTCTTATGAACAAACTACCTTGGAAGGGGATATCAGTGGGGAACTGTTTACCGCTCGAGGGAAAACGGTGCTTTCTAAGGGTTGGAAGGCAGCCTATGAGGGAATGGATTTAGAAGATGAGGAGGATGGCGACGAAGAACGAAGCCAAAACCTTCCAAAGCTTGCGTTGGGGGACTTGTTGAAAGTCACTAAGCTGGACATTAAAAAAGGCAAAACACCGCCCCCTTCCCGTTATACCGAAGGTACATTGCTGACAGCCATGGAATTTGCCGGAAAAACAATAACCAATCAGGCGATGCGTGAAGTAATCAACACCACAGGTGGATTGGGAACACCTGCTACCCGTGCGGATATTATTGAAAAACTGTTTTCTGTCAATTACATTGAATTGCAAGGGAAAGAAATTTTCCCAACCTCAAAAGGGATTCAGTTAATTTCTATTGTTCCTCCCGAGCTTCGTTCTGCGGAGCTGACAGGAAAATGGGAACAGCAATTAACCGCAATTAGTAAAGGACAGGCAAAATCGAAGGAATTTATTGCTGAGATGAGGCAGTATTCCAAGGATTTGGTGAGGAATGTCATTACAAGCGATGTGATTTATCGGCACGATAACCAAACCAGAAACAGATGCCCTGATTGTGGCGAGTTTTTACTGGAGGTCAACGGAAAACACGGAAAACAATATGTTTGTAAAAATACGGAATGTGGCTATCGGCAGACGATCAGCCGCTCGAGTAATGCCCGTTGTCCCCAATGTCATAAAAAATTGGAAGTACGTGGAGCGGACGGAAAGAAAATATATGCTTGCAAATGCGGATTCCGTGAAAATTTTGAAAGCTTTAATAAAAAATTGGCCGAAAATAGCAGTAAACTTTCCAAACGGGAGATTTCCAAATATTTGAATAAGCAAGATAAAAAAGAGCAAGAGCCCTTTAACAGTGCCCTTGCAGATGCTTTGGCAAAGTTGAAGCAATAAAAAGGAGAAAGTATGGAGCAGTTTGAACTCATTGTGCCCACTCTGTTCGGGATTGAGGCAGTGACAGCAAAAGAAATTAAAGCCTTAGGATATGAAGTGATTCGTACGGAGGATGGTCGTGTTACTTTTTTAGGAGACGCCATGGCGGTTTGTCGTGCCAACCTTTGGCTACGAACAGGGGAACGGGTGTTGATTAAAATAGGCGAATTTCGGGCAACCACCTTTGAAGAGTTGTTTGAAAAAAACAAGGCATTGCCCTGGGAAAAATGGATTACCAAACATGTTGCATTTCCCGTCAAAGGTTTCACCCTGAAATCCACGTTATTCAGTGTGTCGGATTGTCAGTCTATTTTAAAAAAGAGTATTGTAGAACGATTAAAAGAAAAATATCATGTGGATTGGTTTGATGAGCAGGGCGCAACCTATCAGATTCAGTTCAGTATTATTAAGGATCAGGTTACCATGATGCTGGATACCAGCGGACCCGGCCTTCATAAAAGAGGATATCGATTGAAATCCAACGATGCCCCCTTGCGTGAAACGGTAGCGGCGGCATTATTGCAATTAAGCGTTTGGCATGAAAACCGTCCCTTTGCAGACCCTTTTTGCGGGTCCGGAACCTTTCCTATAGAGGCGGCGCTGATAGCAATCAACCACGCTCCGGGATTAAACCGTGTCTTTGCGGGAGAAAAATTTTCTCAGGTGGACAGAAATCTTTGGAAACAGGCAAAAGAAGAGGCAAAAGATTTGATGCGACGGGATAGAAAACCTGTTATTTTTGGCTATGATGTGGACCCTGCTTGTGTTTCCTTGTCAAAAGAAAATGCAATTAGAGCCGGAGTGGAGGATTTGGTCTCCATTCAGCTACGTGATGTTTGCGGATTTCGCCAATCGGAGGAATATGGTGTGATTGTATGCAATCCGCCCTACGGTGAACGGTTGGGAGATTTAAAGGATGCTCGCAGACTTTATAAAATAATGGGGAAACAGTTTGGGCAATGTCCCACCTGGTCTCAATATATTTTGACATCAGACGAAGAATTTGAGCAGTTCTACGGAAAAAAAGCGGATAAAAAGAGAAAAATTTATAATGGTATGATTAAATGCGACTGTTATCAATATTTTGGGCCTAAACCGCCCTATAGGAGGGATGTTCATGAGTGGTGAAATTCCAAGAGTGCTGGCACTTCATGATTTGTCCGGATTTGGTCGGTGTGCACTGACGGTTGTTATTCCTGTTATGTCCTCCCTAGGAATACAGGTTTGTCCCGTTCCTACTGCGGTTCTTTCTACTCATACGGGCGGATTTACCGATTTTGCATTTCAGGATATGACAGATTTTATGAAAGACAACTTGCGGCATTATAAGAATTTGAATCTGGAATTTGACGGGATATACAGCGGGTTTTTAGGAAGCGCTGAGCAATGTGGTTTGGTGGAGGAATATATCGAAGCCTTTGGAAAAGGAACTGTATTGGTGGATCCCGTATTGGGTGATAACGGAGTTCTTTACTCCACCGTTACTCCCTCTTTGGTCAACCAAATGCGACACTTAATATCAAAGGCAGAGCTGATTACACCAAACTTAACGGAAGGTGCATATTTATTGGAACAGTCTGCTTTAGAAAGCTTAACAAAATCTCAGGCAGAACAATGGGCAAAACGGCTTTGTGATTTTGGACCTTCCTGCTGTGTTTTAACAGGAGTTCATTTAAAAGAAGAAGAGGGAAAAGTTTTTTCTGTGCTGTATGATAAAAGAAAAGGAAAAAGCTTTTGTTTCGGAAGCAAAGAAGTATATGGAGAATATCCTGGAGCAGGGGATGCGTTTGCATCTGTGTTTCTTTCCTATTTATTAAAGGAAGAAAGTCAGGAAAATTGTTTGCAATATGCTTCGGAATTTGTGTATCGAAATATTTTTCTTGCAAAAAAGCAAGGCAATCCTTTTCGTGAAGGGTTGCCTCTGGAACTATGTGTAAAGGATTTGATGTAATATAAAAATAATGCCTCCTGTTTGAGAGGCATTATTTTTATAAAAAAATTAGAAATTATTGTTGTCCTGTCTGTCGTTCTTATTTTGCTGGTCGTTGTTTTTGTTCTGCTGATTGTTTTGCTGATTATTTTGTTTGTTGTTCTTATTCTGCTGGTTGTTTTGGTTGTTGTTTTGATTTTTCATTTTAAAATCTCCTTTGATAAATTTGAATTACATGATTAGTATAAGTCTGTAATAAAAAAATATACAAAAAAATTGCAACTATACAAAAACGGGCAGTATAATAAGGGAAAAATGAGAAAAAATGGATCTATAAAAAGTTTATTGTTTATTGTGTCATGGAATTTACAAATAGAATCAATTTTTTGGTTAAATTTGATAAGAAATAAAAAATTGAAAAAAATTTCAAAAAAAAGCTTGACATTATCGTGATTTTACTGTAAAATAATTAGGTGTGTGACGTATGGCATACGATGAAACGGGAGGTTGCTACATAGAATATGTAGGTTTTTCCGTGGAGATTGTCCGATTTTGAAAACCGGGCGCAAGTCACTGTACACAGGTTTTAATAACCTATGGACGTAACACAACAGCAATTTTTTTGCGGATTTGTCAGTTTCGGGGATACTGAATATGATTGATTTGTATTCAAGTCCACACGGTAAGACGGATCTTTGGTGTTTGCGTAAAAAGTTGCCCACATGATGTGGGTTTTATGATAGGGTGTCGGGATACACCCGGCACAGTGTACAGATGTTCGGCTGTTATGCGTAACCAAACATTATGAATAGGAGGCGAAACAGATGGCAGCAGTAAAGGACAAAATCAGAATCAGAATCAAGGCTTATGACCATGCTCTGTTGGATCAGACCGCAGAACGTATCGTGGAAACAGCGGAGAGAACCGGTGCAAAGGTTTCCGGACCCATCCCCCTGCCCACTCGCAAAGAGGTTGTTACAATCTTGAGAGCAGTTCATAAGTACAAAGATTCCCGTGAGCAGTTTGAATTGAGAACCCACAAGCGTTTGATCGACATTCTGCTTCCTACTGCAAAAACAGTAGATGCATTAACCAAGTTTGATCTGCCTGCAGGCGTTGATATTGAAATCAAGCTGTAAGGCACTTTGGCCGTCAGAAGGACGGCAGGTCATGTTGGCCGTAACGGTCAACCAATAACCAATAGGAGGTAAGAAAGGATGCAAAAAGCAATCATCGGTAAGAAAATTGGGATGACGCAGCTTTTTCTGGAAGACGGAAGATTGATTCCGGTTACCGTAATTGAAGCAGGTCCCTGCACAGTAGTGCAAAAGAAAGAAGTAGAAAAGGATGGCTACAGCGCAGTTCAGATTGGCTTCTGCGATGTTGATGCAAAGAAGCTGAACAAGCCTATGAAAGGTCACTTTGACAAGAACGGCGTAGCTTACAAAAAGGTTTTGAAGGAATTCAAACTGGACAACGCAGCAGAAATGAACGTTGGTGACGAACTGAAGGCAGATGTATTTGCCCAAGGAGATCGTGTTGACGTTACCGGTATTTCTAAGGGTCACGGTTTTTCCGGTACCATTAAGCGTTGGGGAACTCACAGAGGCCCTATGTCTCACGGTTCCGGTTATCACAGAGGCGTTGGTTCCATGGGTGCCTGCTCCTACCCTGGAAGAGTTATGAAAGGCAAGAAACTGCCCGGACACTTCGGTGTAGAAAAGGTAACTGTTCAGAACCTGGATGTCGTAAAGGTCGATACAGACAAGAATCTGATTCTGGTCAAGGGAGCGGTTCCCGGTCCTAAGGGCGGAATTATCACGATAAAGAATACCGTGAAGAGCGGGAAATAAGCAGTTAGAAAGGAGGAAGTTCCATGCCTAAAGTGGCTTTATATAATGTAAGCGGTGCAACAGTAGGGGAAATCGAGCTGAATGATGCGATTTTTGGTCAGGAAGTAAATGGTTATGCTTTGCATGAAGTTGTTAAAAATTATCTGGCAAACCAAAGACAAGGTACCCAGAGCACCAAAACAAGAACAGAAGTAAGTGGCGGCGGCATTAAGCCTTGGAGACAAAAAGGTACAGGCCGTGCAAGACAGGGAAGCATTCGGGCTCCTCAATGGACAGGTGGCGGCGTTGCCCTCGGTCCCAAGCCCAGAAGCTACCGTTATGCTTTGAACAAAAAGCTGAAGAGAGCAGCTCTGAAATCTGCACTGAGTGCGAAGGTTGCAGATGAGAGCATGATTGTTGTAGATCAGTTCGGTTTTGATCAGATTAAAACCAAGCAGATTGTTAGCATGCTGGACGCATTGAAGGTGGAAGGAAAAGCGTTGATTATTACCTGTGATAAGGATGATAACGTTGTACTGTCCGCCCGCAATATCCCCACTGCTGCAACCACCTTTGCAACTGCTCTGAACACCTATGATGTTCTCAACAGTGATAAGGTAATCGTATCCAAGGATGCTATTGCCAAGATTGAGGAGGTGTACGCATAATGAAAAGTGCATACGACGTAATCATCAGACCTATCGTGTCTGAATCCAGTATGGAAAACATGCAGGATAGAAAATATACGTTCCAAGTTGCCAAAGGGGCAAACAAAATCGAAATCAAACAGGCTGTTGAACAACTGTTTAAAGTAGAAGTTGAGAACGTAACCACCATGAACGTTGTCGGTAAGTACAAGAGAATGGGCGTTCACGTTGGGAAAAGACCTGACTGGAAGAAAGCCATTGTAAAATTGACTGAAACCAGTAAAACCATTGAATTTTTTGAAGGGATGGCTTAAGTCCCCAAACAGATACGGAAAGTGAGGAGAATTCAGGATGGCATTAAAGAAATTTAATCCTACCTCCCCGGCAAGAAGATTTATGACCGTTTCTTCCTTTGAAGAAATTACAGCTTCAAAGCCTGAAAAGTCTTTGGTTAAATCTTTGAAAAAGCATGCCGGACGGAACTCTTATGGTAGAATTACCGTTCGTCACAGAGGCGGCGGTGCCAAGAAAAAATATAGAATTATTGATTTTAAAAGAAACAAGGATGGGATCCCTGCAGTGGTACAAACCATTGAATACGATCCTAACAGAAGCGCAAACATTGCTCTGATTCAGTACGAAGACGGAGTAAAGGCTTACATTCTAGCTCCCAACGGTTTGACTGTAGGAACCACTCTGTTAAGCGGTGAAGGCGCTGACATTAAGCCTGGTAACGCAATGGAAATTGCTCAGATTCCTGTTGGTACCATGATTCACAACATTGAGCTTGCTCCCGGCAAGGGCGGACAGTTGGTTCGTGCAGCAGGTAATGCAGCTCAGTTGATGGCAAAGGAAGGGGAGTATGCTCAGGTAAGACTGCCCTCCGGTGAAGTAAGAAAAATCAGAATGAACTGCCGTGCTACAATCGGTCAGGTAGGAAATCTGGAACACGAAAATATTTCTATCGGTAAAGCCGGAAGAAAACGTCATATGGGTTGGAGACCCACCGTCCGCGGTGTTGTTATGAACCCCAATGACCATCCCCACGGCGGTGGTGAAGGTAAGTCTCCTATCGGAAGACCCAGCCCTGTTACACCTTGGGGTAAACCTGCTCTGGGCTTGAAAACCAGAAAGAAAAAGAACAAGAGCGATAAGTTTATTGTCAAGAGAAGAAACGCAAAATAATCGGTTACGATGTGCGTGATTCCACTTGGAAGGAGGCAATGTAATGAGCAGATCCGTAAAAAAAGGACCTTATGTAGACGAACGTTTACTGAAGAGAATTATAGAAATGAATGAAGCCGGCGAAAAGAGAGTGCTGAAATCCTGGTCAAGATCATCCACGATTTTCCCTGATATGGTAGGGCACACTATCGCACTTCATGACGGAAGAAAACACGTTCCCGTATATCTGACTGAAGATATGGTTGGTCACAAGCTGGGCGAATTTGTTCCCACAAGAACATATCGCGGTCATGCAGGTTCTAAATCAAGCGGGAAATAAGCAACCAAACTGAGTTTTGGTGAAAGGAGGCAGTTTTAACATGGAAGCAAAAGCAAAATTAAGTTATGCTCGTATTTCTTCAAGAAAAGTGAAGATTGTACTGGACATGATCAGAAACAAGGACGTTGCAACCGCCCTTGGTATCTTAAAGAATACACCTAAGGCTGCAAGTGAAATACTGGAAAAGCTGTTGAATTCTGCGATTGCAAATGCAGTAACCAATCATGAAATGGATATTGAAAAGCTGTATGTTGCAGAATGTTATGCCAACCAGGGCCCTACGCTCAAGAGAATCAGACCCAGAGCACAGGGACGGGCATTCAGAATCAGAAAAAGAACCAGCCACATTACCTTGGTGTTAAAGGAAAAAGAATAATAAGGAAAGGGAGGCTAAGTTATGGGCCAGAAAGTTAACCCTCATGGTCTGAGAGTCGGTGTTATCAAAGACTGGGATTCCAAATGGTACGCTGACAAGACCAGTTATGGTGATAATCTTGTAGAAGATTATAAAATCAGAAAATTACTCAAGAAAATGCTGTATCAGGCCGGAATTGCTCGTTTGGAAATTGAAAGAGCATCCGCAAAGATCAGAATCAATATCCATGCCGCAAAGCCCGGTCTTATCATCGGCCGTCAGGGATCTGAAATCGAAAAGATTAAGGCTGCTGTAGAAAAGGCAATCGGCAAAGAAGTTTCTCTGAACATTGTTGAAGTGAAGCAACCGGATATGAATGCACAGCTGGTTGCAGAAAACATTGCATTACAGCTGGAAAAGAGAACTTCCTTCAGACGTGCTATGAAACAGGCAATGCAGCGTACAATGAAGCTGAATGCCAAGGGTATTAAGACCCTGTGTTCCGGTCGTCTGGGCGGAGCTGAAATTGCTCGTAGTGAGCATTATCATGAAGGTACAATTCCTCTGCAGACTCTTCGTGCAGATATCGATTACGGTTTTGCAGAAGCGAATACCACTTACGGTAAAATCGGCGTAAAGGTATGGATTTACAAAGGGGAGGTCCTTCCAGAAAATAAAAAGGCAGTTAAGGCGGAAGGAGGAAAATAAATGTTATTACCTAAGAGAGTAAAATACCGCAGAGTTATGCGTGGTCGCATGAAGGGTAAAGCATCCCGCGGAAACTTCGTTTCCAATGGTGAATTTGGTCTGCAGGCTACAGAGCCCGCTTGGATTACCAGTAATCAGATTGAAGCAGCCAGAATTGCGATGACCCGTTATACTAAGAGAGGCGGTCAGGTTTGGATTAAAATTTTCCCGGATAAGCCTGTTACTGAGAAACCTGCTGAAACCCGTATGGGTAGCGGTAAAGGTTCTCCTGAGTACTGGGTAGCAGTTGTAAAACCCGGTCGTGTAATGTTTGAAGTTGGCGGCGTTTCCGAGGAAGTTGCCCGGGAAGCATTGCGTCTTGCTATGCATAAGCTTCCTGTAAAGTGTAAGATTGTTACACGCGAAAAAGAAGTAGGTGGTGATAGTGATGAAAGCTAATGAATTAAGAGATTTGACCGTTGAGGAATTGGAAGTAAAGCAAACCGAATTAAAGGCCGAGCTGTTTAATCTTAGATTTCAGCATGCCACCAACCAGTTGGATAATCCCATGAGAATTGTTGACGTAAAGCGTGATATTGCTCGCGTTAAGACTATTCTCAGAGAGCGTCAATAGGTGAAAGGAGGCTATTTCCATGGAAAGAGCAGAAAGAAAGGTTAGAATCGGCGAAGTGGTAAGTGACAAAATGGATAAGACCATTGTCGTTGCCATTGCAGATAGAGTAAAGCATCCTTTGTATAATAAGGTTGTTAAGCGCACCATTAAGTTTAAGGCGCATGATGAAAACAATGAATGCGGTATTGGTGATAAGGTGAAAATTATGGAAACCAGACCCCTGTCTAAGAACAAGAGATGGAGACTGGTTGAAATTGTTGAAAAGGCTCGCTAAATCACAGTTCGCATTTGGAAGGAGGATAAAGTATGGTACAACAGCAGACATTACTCCGGGTCGCTGACAACACCGGCGCCAAGGAGCTTATGTGTATCAGAGTTTTGGGCGGCTCCAAAAGAAGATACGGGAATGTAGGCGATGTTATCGTTGCCAGCGTTAAGAAGGCAATCCCGGGCGGAGTCGTAAAAAAAGGTGATGTTGTAAAGGCTGTTATCGTCAGAACCCGCAAAGGCGTTCACCGTAAAGACGGATCTTATATCCGCTTTGATGAAAATGCAGCCGTTGTAATCAGAGATGATAAAAACCCCAGAGGAACCCGTATTTTCGGGCCGGTGGCAAGAGAGTTGAGAGACAAGGAATACATGAAGATTCTGTCTTTGGCACCGGAGGTACTTTAATCGTAGGAGGTGTAACGAGTGATTAAAAAGGTACACGTTAAAAAAGGTGATAGCGTAACCGTTCTGTCCGGTAAGGATAAGGGCAAGAAAGGTAAGGTGCTTACCGTGTTCCCCTCCGAAGGCAAAGTTATCGTAGAAGGGGTTAACATGGCAACCAAGCATAAGAAAGCCAGAAAGGCAGGAGATCCCAGCGGGATTATCCACCAGGAGGCTGCTATTTATGCTGATAAAGTAATGGTAAACTGCAACAAGTGCGGTAAAGCTTCCAGAACCGGCATTAAGATGTTGGCTGACGGTCAGAAGGCTCGCTACTGCAAAAAATGCGGCGAAATCATTGAGTAAGCGAAAGGAGGTTGAAGCATGTCAAGAATTAGCGAAAAGTATAAGAGTGAAATTGCGCCTGCTCTGATGCAGAAGTTTGGCTACAAAAGCCCGATGCAAATCCCCAAGCTGGATAAAGTCGTTATAAACATCGGCGTTGGAGAAGCGAAGGAAAATTCCAAGGCTCTGGATGCTGCTATGAGCGATCTTGCTCAGATTACAGGGCAGAAACCCACAGTCACTAAGGCGAAGAAGTCTGTTGCTGCTTTTAAACTGAGAGCAGGAATGAACATCGGCTGTAAGGTAACCCTTCGTGGCGAAAAAATGTATGAATTTGTGGATAGATTGTTTAACGTGGCTTTGCCTCGTGTTCGTGACTTCAGAGGAATCAATCCTAATTCCTTTGACGGACGCGGCAATTATTCCTTAGGCTTAAAGGAACAATTAATTTTCCCTGAAATTGATTATGATAAAGTGGATAAAGTGCGTGGTATGGATATTATCTTTGTCACAACTGCTCAAACCGATGAAGAAGGTAGAGAGTTGTTAAAGCAAATGGGCGCACCGTTCCAGCAGAACTGAGAGGAGGGGAAACATTATGGCAAAAAAGGCTATGATTTTAAAGCAACAAAAGGCTCCCAAGTATCAGACAAGAGCTTATAACAGATGCAAAATTTGTGGTCGTCCGCACGGCTATTTGAGAAAGTTCGGCGTGTGCCGTATCTGTTTCAGAGAGTTGGCATACAAGGGTCAGATTCCCGGAGTAAGAAAAGCCAGCTGGTAAAATAGAGTAGACGATTGGAAGGAGGAAAGACTCATGCAAATTACCGATCCTATTGCTGATATGCTGACTCGTATCAGAAATGCAAACTCAGCAAAGCATGAAAGTGTTGATGTTCCTGCTTCTAATATGAAAAAAGCCATTGCGCAGATTCTGTTAGAAGAAGGATATATTAAAAACTATCAGGTAATCGAGGACGATAAACAAGGCGTTATCAAGGTTACCTTGAAGTATGGTGAAAACAAAGCAAAAGTAATCTCTGGCCTGAAGAGAATTTCTAAGCCGGGTCTGAGAGTATATGCAAGCTGTGAAAAGCTGCCCCGCGTGTTGAATGGTCTGGGTATCGCAATCATTTCTACCTCTAAGGGTATTATGACCGATAAGCAGGCGAGAGCACAGAAAATTGGCGGCGAAGTACTGGCATTTATTTGGTAAAGACTATTTTTAGGTTGATTTAGGAGGTGTAACGAATGTCACGTATTGGTAGAATGCCAATCGACGTACCTGCCGGAGTTGATGTAAAAGTAGCTGAATCCAACTTTGTGACCGTAAAAGGTCCTAAAGGTACGTTAGAAAAGGCACTGCATAAGGATATGCTGATTAAACAAGAGGGTAACGTAATCGTTATTGAACGTCCCTCTGAAGACAAGATCCATAGAGCGATGCATGGTTTGACAAGAACCCTGCTGAACAATATGATCGTAGGTGTGACCGAAGGATATTCCAAGGAATTGGAAGTCAACGGCGTTGGTTACAGAGCACAGAAGCAAGGTAAAAAGCTGGTGTTGAATCTGGGTTATTCTCATCCTGTAGAAATGGAAGAACCCCCGATGATCACTTTTGAAGTGCCCGGACCCAACCAGATTATCGTTCGCGGTATTGATAAACAGGCAGTTGGACAGATTGCGGCTGAAATCAGAGAAAAGAGACCTCCGGAACCCTATAAGGGCAAGGGTATCAAGTATGCTGATGAACATATCAGACGCAAAGAAGGTAAAACTGGCGGTAAGAAATAAGGGAAAGGAGTGATTCAGAGTGGTAAATAAACCGGCATCTAATAAAAACAGATTGAAACGGCATGAAAGAGTTCGTAAGAACATTTCCGGTACTCCTGAACGTCCTCGTTTGAATGTATTCAGAAGTTTGAAGCATATGTATGCGCAGGTGATTGATGATGTGAACGGCGTAACATTAGTAAGCGCTTCCACATTGGATAAAGATTTTGCGGATACCTACGGCGGCAACAAATCTGCTGCCCGTGAGCTTGGTAAGCTGATTGCAGAGCGTGCTAAAGCTAAGGGGATTGAAGAGGTTGTATTTGACCGTGGCGGTTACCTGTATCACGGCAGAGTTATGGAACTGGCCGAAGGTGCTCGCGAGGGCGGATTAAAGTTTTAGTAAAGGAGGAACATCATGACGGAACGAATTGATGCAAGCACATTGGATATCAAAGAAAAAGTTGTTGCAATAAATCGTGTCGCCAAGGTTGTAAAGGGCGGACGTACTTTCCGTTTTTCCGCTTTGGTGGTTGTTGGTGATGAAAACGGCCACGTAGGTTGCGGAATGGGTAAAGCTGCTGAAATTCCTGAAGCAATCCGCAAGGGAATTGAAGATGCTAAGAAAAATATGATTACAGTAAATCTGCTGGGAACTACGGTTCCTCACGATGTCATCGGTGAATACGGCGCAGGCCGTGTACTCATTAAACCCGCCGGTGAAGGTACCGGAGTTATCGCAGGGGGTGCAGCCCGTGCGGTAATGGAACTGGCAGGTATTAAAGACATCAGAGCCAAGTCTCTGCGTTCTAACAATCCGAAAAACGTTGTGTGCGCTACCATTGCTGCACTGGCGGATCTGAAGAGTGCAGAAGAGGTAGCCAAGCTGAGAGGCAAAACTACCGAAGAAATTTTAGGTTAAGGAGGTTGCGACATGGCTAAAATCAGTGTTACTTTAATCAAAAGCACCATTGGTAGAAAAGATGACCAGATTGCGACCGTAGCAGCCCTCGGTTTGAAGAAAATCAGAGATACCAAGGTATTCGAGGATGGTCCTGCGATCCGTGGTATGGTGAATAAAGTGTCACATTTGGTAGAAGTGAAAGAGGTAAAATAACGAAGGAGGTGTGTGCAAATGAAACTTTGTGAATTGTCTCCGGCTCCTGGTTCTGTAAAGGATCCGAAAAGAAAAGGCCGTGGTCACGCAACCGGTAACGGTAAAACCGCAGGCCGTGGTCACAAGGGACAAAAGGCTCGTTCCGGCGGCGGTGTGAGACCTGGTTTTGAAGGTGGACAGATGCCTTTGTACCGTAGATTGCCGAAACGTGGTTTTGTCAATATCTTTGCTAAAAAATATGTATCAATAAATGTTGCTCAATTGGAAAGATTTGAAAACGGAACGGAAGTAACACCTGCATTGCTGAAAGAAACCGGTGTTGTTTCAAAAATTTGCGACGGTATCGTTGTATTGGGCAGAGGTGAATTAACCAAGAACCTTACCGTAAAGGCTGCAAGATTTTCTGAATCAGCGAAAAAGAAAATTACTGCAGTTGGCGGAAAGTTCGAGGTGATTTAAATTGTTTAAAACAATTGTAAATGCTTTTAAGATTCCGGATTTGAGACAAAAGATTTTTTATACTCTTTTGTTGATGGTAATTTTCCGTTTGGGTTCTCACGTTCCCGTACCCGGTCTGGATGCCGGAGCGTTGAGTAGTACTGTAAGTAAATTGGATATGCTTGGTTTGATGGATATGATTTCGGGTGGAGCATTGTCTCAGGCAACTATTTTTGCCATGAGCATTACCCCCTATATCAACTCTTCCATTATCATGCAGCTGTTGACCGTAGCAGTACCTGCTTTAGAAAGACTGTCCCGTCAGGGAGAAGAAGGCAGAAAGAAGATTGGTCAGTATTCAAGAGCATTAACCATTCTCCTTGCTTTCATTCAGTCTACCGGTATGTATTTCGGTTTGCAGAGTGCAGTAAAGAACCCTGGTTTACTGACTTACTTTACAGTTATTCTTTCTTTGACTGCCGGTACTGCATTTTTGATGTGGTTGGGTGAAAAGATTACCGATAAAGGGATTGGAAATGGTATTTCTCTGATTATCTTTGCCGGTATCGTTTGCCGTTTCCCGCAAATGATTATGCAGATGGTTGGAAACTTACAAGGCGGAGGTTTGAGCTGGATTGCTCTCATCATCATTTTAATTGCTTGTATCGTTTTAATCGGTGCAATCGTTTGGATGAATGAAGCAGAACGCAGAATTCCTGTTCAGTATGCAAAACGTGTTGTTGGCAGAAAAATGTATGGCGGACAAAGCACTCATATTCCGATTAAAGTGAGTATGGCAGGTGTAATGCCTATCATCTTTGCAATGTCCATCATGTCCTTCCCCGCAACCATTATGCAGTTGTTTGGTAAGAATACAACCGGTTGGATTATGACCAATATCTTTGGTTATGGTTCTATGGGTTATATGATTTTATACTTCCTGTTGATTCTGTTCTTTACGTTCTTCTACACAAAGATTCAATTTAATACTGTAGAAATCGCAAATAACATGAAGAACAACGGAGGTTTTATCCCAGGGATTCGTCCCGGAAGATCAACTTCCGAGTTTGTTGAAAAGTCCCTGAACAAAATCACTATGGCAGGTGCATTGTTCATCGCTATTGTTGCATTGTTCCCCATGGTGGTGGCATCAATTTTTGGTCTGAGTTCCTTCGGTATTGGCGGAACCTCTATCCTAATTGTTGTTGGTGTTGTTCTGGAAACAAGAAAGCAGATTGAGTCTCAGATGATGATTCGCCATTACAAAGGATTTTTGGAATAAAGCATTATAGGCTTTAAGCCGGACTTTAAAGAAGGTGAATGACGTGAATATAATTCTGTTAGGTGCTCCCGGTGCCGGAAAAGGGACTCAGGCAGAGCTACTTGCAGAAAAATTAGCAATTCCCACAATTTCCACCGGAGCAATGCTTCGCGCAGCGATTCGGAAGGGAACAGAGCTTGGGAAAAAAGCAAAGGAACTGATTGATCACGGACAACTGGTAAGTGACGACGTGATGATTGGTATGATATCGGAGCGTTTAAAGGAAGAGGATTGCCAACGTGGATTTATTCTGGATGGCTTTCCTCGCACCATCGCCCAAGCGGAAGCTTTGGACGGTTTGGGAATAAAAATCAATTTGGTTTTTTCCTTTGATGCACCGGATGAAGTCATTATCAAGCGTTTGACCGGCAGAAGAGAATGTCCCAAATGCGGAGCTACTTTCCATGTGGAAAATAAGCCTTCTGCAAAAGGCAATTTGTGTGACAAGTGTGATGCTGAACTGAAAATGCGGGATGATGACAAGGAAGAGACAATCAAAAAGAGATTGCAGATCTACTATGCCCAGAGCGCACCGTTGAAAGATTATTACGGTAAAAAAGGCATTGTAAAGGAAATCAGTGCTGATCAGCCGTTAGATACGATTACAACGCAAGTCTTTGCGGCTGTGGAGGCAAAATAGTATGATTTCAATTAAATCAAAAAAAGAGATTTCCCTGATGAGAGAAGCCGGTCTTGTAGCGGTAGAGGTGCTGGAAAAAATTCAGAACTCTTTACGGGACGGTATCACAACGGAGGAAATTGACAAAATTGCTTATGACTGTATCACAGGTCATAAAATGAGACCTTCATTTCTAAATTATCGGGGATTTCCCGGTTCGGTGTGCGCTTCTGTTAATGAAGTGGTAATTCACGGCATTCCAGGAGAACGCAGATTACAGGAAGGAGATCTCATCAGTATTGATATTGGTGTTTGTCATAATGGTTACCATGCTGATTGTGCAAGAACTTTTGCTGTAGGAAAAATCAGTGAAGAGGCAGCTCGTCTGATTCGGGTAACGGAGCAAAGTTTTTATGATGGCATTGCTCATGCCAAAGCAGGCGAACGACTCAGCAACATTTCTCACGCAGTTCAGGTTTGTGCAGAAAAAGCTGGATATGGCGTTGTTCGGGATTTTGTGGGGCACGGCATTGGAAGTCAACTTCATGAAGAACCCAGCATACCAAATTATGGCGCTGCCGGACGAGGTGTAAGACTTTATCCCGGTATGACCTTAGCCATAGAGCCTATGATAAATCAAGGGACCTATCAGGTGAAAGTGCTGGAGGATGGCTGGACAACGGTAACGGCGGACGGTAAGTTGGCTGCCCATTACGAAAATACTATTTTGGTTACTGAGAATGAAGCTGTGATACTCACAAAGTAAACCATTTTTGAGGTGAAGAAATCGGTGGATGATATTTATCCGTCGGCATTTGTAACATCAATTGCCGGACGGGACAAAGGAAAAATCTTTGTTGTATTGTCTGTGGAAGACGAGAATTATGTTGCTATCAGCGACGGAAGGATGCGAAAAACCGATCATCCTAAACGGAAAAAGGTGAAGCATCTGAAAGCACTTGGAAGAAATAGTGAATTTATAGCGCAGAAAATGAGCAATGATTGTAAAGTAACCAATGCTGAGCTCAGAACTGCCATCACGGAACTGACTACGCAGCAGAAAGACGTGTAACGTCGAGCCAAAATTCTGGAAGGAGGTATTCCTTTGGCGAAAGATGATGTTTTGGAATTGGAAGGTACGGTTGTTGAGGCATTGCCTAACGCAGTGTTCCAGGTTGAATTAGAAAACGGGCACAAGATATTGGCTCATATTTCGGGTAAGCTTCGTATGAACTTTATCCGGATTCTTCCGGGTGACAAGGTTACGGTTGAGATGTCGCCCTATGATTTGACCAAGGGTCGGATTACATGGCGTGCAAAATAAACCGTCCATCGCATAGTAAACTATTGTTAGGAGGTTATTTCCATGAAAGTAAGACCGTCTGTAAAACCCATGTGTGAAAAATGCAAGATTATCAAGAGAAAAGGTAAGGTTATGGTAATCTGCGAAAACCCCAAGCACAAGCAAAAACAGGGTTAATGATTATATTCCGTATGCGGCTGGCGGAAAGCCGGCAATTCCGGAAGAAGGTGCCTGAGGCGAAAGCCCATGGTGTGTGAGCCTGTTTCGGGAAGGGCAACTCGGTTTTCTGCAATACGGAGTTTATTCATAATGAAATACACAAAAATGAAGTGCATAGAAAATGCAGGAGGTGTAAACAGTAAATGGCAAGAATTGCAGGTGTTGATTTACCCAAGGAAAAGCGCGTAGAATACGGCTTGACTTATATTTTCGGTATCGGCGTTAGCAGCTCCAGAAAAATTCTTGAACAAACCGGAATCAATCCGGATACAAGAGTAAAGGATCTGACAGAAGAACAGATTGGTTTGCTGCGTGATGCAATCGATAAGGATTACACGGTAGAAGGTGACTTGCGCCGTCAGGTTTCTCTGGACATTAAGCGTTTGATGGAAATCGGATGCTATCGTGGCTTAAGACACAGACGTGGACTGCCCGTAAGAGGACAGAACACCAAGAATAACGCACGTACCAGAAAAGGTCCTAAAAAGACTATGGCAGGTAAGAAAAAGTAAAGAAGGAGGTTCGATACCATGGCTAAAACAGTGAAAAAAACAACACGCAGAAGACGCGAGCGTAAAAATATCGAACGCGGTGCGGTTCATATCCGTTCTTCGTTCAACAATACCATTGTTACCATTACCGATGTTGCAGGTAATGCGATTTCGTGGGCGAGCGCAGGCGGAATGGGCTTTCGCGGTTCTAGAAAGAACACTCCCTTTGCTGCTCAAACTGCTGCAGAAACCGCTGCAAAAGCGGCTATGGAGCATGGTCTGAAAATGGTTGAAGTATATGTAAAAGGACCCGGCGCCGGAAGAGAGGCTGCAATCAGAGCATTGCAGGGAGCAGGCTTAGAAGTTACAATGATTAAAGACGTAACTCCCATTCCTCATAACGGATGCAGACCCCCCAAACGTCGCAGAGTTTGATTTGTTGGCAATACGGGATTACTATTAATTAATGGAGGTGCAGATATGGCACGTTATACCGAAGCGGTATGCAGACTTTGCCGCAGAGAAGGCCAGAAGCTTTTTCTGAAGGGCGACCGTTGTTATACTGGAAAATGCGCCGTTGACAGAAGACCTTATGCGCCCGGTCAGCACGGCCAGAGCAGAAAAAAGGTTTCTGAATACGGAATTCAGTTAAGAGAAAAACAAAAAGCAAGAAGATATTACGGCGTTTTGGAAGGCCAGTTCGAAAAGTATTTTGTAATGGCTGAAAAAAGAGCCGGAATCACAGGTGAAAACCTGCTGGCAATCTTGGAAAGCAGATTGGACAACGTTGCTTACAGACTGGGATTTGGAATGTCTCGTCCTGAAGCAAGACAGTTGGTTAGACATGGTCACTTTACTGTAAACGGCAAGAAGGTTGATATTCCTTCCTACCTGGTTTCTCCAGGGGATGTAATTGCTGTTAAGGAAGGTAGCCGCAGCAAGACCAAGATTAAGGCAGTTTTGGAAGCGACTGAAGGAAAAGTGATTCCTAAGTGGCTGGATCTGGATCGTAATACTTTGCAGGCTAAGGTGGTCACCTTGGCAGCAAGAGAAGATATTGACCTCCCGTTGGAAGAACATCTTATTGTTGAGTATTATTCCAAGTAATCAGAGTTCAATTTTTGAATATTTAAAATTGAATATTGAAGGAGGGTTTTGTCAGTGATTGAGATCGAAAAACCAAGAATTGAGTGTATTGAAGAAAAGGACAACGCATCCTATGCCCGTTTTATTGTAGAACCTTTGGAACGGGGATACGGAATGACACTGGGAAACAGCCTGCGCAGAATTTTACTGTCCTCGCTCCCCGGTGTTGCGGTAACCTCTGTTAAGATTGACGGAGTTTTGCATGAATTTTCTACCATTCCCGGTGTCAGAGAAGACGTTACCGAGATTGTATTAAACCTCAAAAAACTGATTGCCAAGCTTCATTGCGACGGACCGAAAACCATTTTTATTGAAGCAAAAGGCGCAGGAGAAATTTACGCTTCTGATATCAAACCTGATTCAGATGTTGAAATTTTAAGTAAAGATCTTTTGATTGCTACTTTGAATGAGGATGCAAAACTATATATGGAAATCACGCTGGATCACGGCAGAGGCTATGTTTCAGCGGAAAGAAACAAGGCTGAAATGGGGAACAATGTAATTGGAATTATTCCGGTTGACTCCATCTATACGCCTGTTGTAAAGTTTAATTACAACGTGGAAAACACCCGTGTCGGTCAGGATACTGATTTCGACAAGCTGGTGGTTGACGTTTGGACAGACGGAACCATTCGTCCGGATGAAGCTATCAGCCTTGGTGCGAAGATTATGAATGAGCATCTGAATTTGTTTATCGATCTTTCTGATGATGCCAGAAACAATGAAATTATGGTAGAAAAGGAAGAAACCAAGAAGGAAAAGGTACTGGAAATGCAAATTGAAGATTTGGATTTCTCTGTCCGTTCCTACAACTGCTTGAAGCGAGCAGGAATTAACACGGTGGAAGACTTGATTGGCAAAACTGAGGAAGATATGATGAAGGTCAGAAATCTGGGAAGAAAGTCCTTAGAAGAAGTTATTAACAAGCTGATTTCTTTGGGATTGTCCCTGTCTGAATCTGAGGACCAGTAATAAGGCTAAATTCATGAACAAAGGAGGTATTCGAAATGCCTGGAACAAGAAAATTAGGCAGACCTACCGATCAGCGTCGTGCTATGTTGAGATCTCTGACTACCTGTGTGCTGGAAAATGGTCAGATCGTGACCACTGAAACCAGAGCAAAGGAAGCCAGAAGTATGGTGGAAAAGATGATTACTTTGGGTAAAACCAATACATTGCATTCCAGAAGACAGGCGCTGGCATACATTACCAAAGAAGACGTGGTAAAGAAGCTGTTTGATGAAATCGCACCTAAGTATGCGGAAAGAAACGGCGGATATACCAGAATCGTTAAAATGGGTCCCCGCAGAGGAGACGCAGCCCCCATGGCTGTTCTGCAGTTGGTGGACTAATATTCGGTAATTAAAACGACCAAAGCTTTTTGCTTTGGTCGTTTTTTGTAAAACAAATACCACGGGCTATGCCCGTCGTTCAAAAAAGCTTTTCGCTATGAGTAGAACTGTGATAGAATTAGTGTAGGTTTGCCAACCGCACAAAAACAAAGGAGGTAACCAAGAATGAAACTTGATACAGAAAGTTTGTCACATACAAGATGGAGTGAAACTTTTTAAAAAAGTTATAGTTAAAGTGATGAAATTTGTTCCTTTTAATTGAAATTTCTAATAATATGTGCTATACTTATAATTAAGTAAACAATGCCTTTAAATAAGTGGAATTAAAGTCGTTTGCTGATTTTATAATGAATTCAAAGAAGATGACATCTGCATTGTTGAGTCGATTTATAATAAATATATCTGGAGTGAGTTAAAATGACAGAAATAATAAAAGTATTGGAAATTATAGGTACAATAGCCTTTGCTGTGTCGGGTGCATTGGTTGCTATTGGTGCAAAACTTGATATATTTGGAGTCGTGTTTGTTGGTTGCATTACGGCGGTTGGAGGAGGAATAGTGAGAGATATTATGTTAGGCATCAATCCTCCGAGTATTTTTTTGAATTATAATATATGTTTTATTGCAATGGTTGTATCGGTAATTGTTTTTATCATTGCTTACATAAACAGACAAAAATTTAATTATTTTAGAATGAAAATTGAGTATGTTAATAATTTTTTTGATGCAATCGGATTAGCAGCGTTTTCTGTAACAGGTGCTGAAGTTGGGTATATACACGGTTTTTCGGATAACGGATTTATTATTGTTACAATTGGAATGATAACCGGTATTGGCGGTGGAATTTTTCGTGATATATTAACAGATTCAACACCGTATGTCTTTAAAAAACATATTTATGCTTTGGCTTCAATTTCAGGTAGTTTATTGTATTTTATATTAAGAAAATATTTTGAAAATATTTCATTGGTTTCAGTTTCCACACTGCTTTTGGTAGTGGCAATACGAATGCTTGCAACGAAATATTGTTGGAGTTTGCCTAAAATAGAATTGGAAAATGATAAAGATTAAATCATATCTAAGCATGTGACGTCTGAATTGTTCAAAGATTCTATAATAAGTTTGCAAAGCAAACTCATTGAATTGCCCTACGTCATGAATTGAAATTTATAATTTAATTCATTGAAATTTTCAACCGGACTTGACAAAAGTCGAATTGTGTCGAAAATATTGTTAAAAGAGGAGTGTGTACTTATGATAAATATTGCTTTTTCTGATTCTTTATCAGGAAGTTTGAAAATGGCTGATTATTATGCGAAACAGGACAATAGCGAAATACAAGATTTAAAGGCAAATCTACACTCAATATATATGAATTTGAGTATGGGTAGTATATCCTTTGATGAAATTGGCAAGGAGAGACGAAGTGAATTCGCAAATTTGTATGGAGGTGGAAGTGAAACTATATATCGTGCAAAGTGGTTTGATAAAACAATTAAAGTTGTATCGAGTTTAGAAAAACTTGCTAAATCTGGTGAAGAAATTAGGATATGGTATAGTGAGTATCCGGATGAATTATGTGCTTTTTGTTGGATGCTTTGTTTGTTGGATTCTTGGGGAATAGATAATGAAAAGATTTTTTATGTAAAATTGCCTAATAGTATTCTTTTCAATAATGGAGATTATAAAACATATTTTGGTTCAGGTGCGTTTGATCCTGAAGAACTTGCTCAATTGGTGTTTTCTCAAAGAAAATTAACAAAAGCATATAAAGAAGCTCATATTAAGCAATGGCATAAAGCAAAAGAAGAAAATACCCAATTGCGAACAGTTATTATGGGAGAAATAGTTAGTGTGCATGAGGATTTTTATGATTCTATTATTAAAGTAGAGTCAGAAAAGATGACGGATACTTTCAAAGAAGCGGAATTGCTAGGTAAGTCTTTGTGTAAACTTTGTGTTTCGGATAGTTTTGTGGCGTGGAGAATAGATGAAATGATTGCCAATGGTATTTTTGAAATTGTCGAGGAAGCTCCTAAGGATAGACCATACTATTGTAGGGTGCTTAGAAAAATTTAATACATTAGTTTGCTGATTTTGATATTTACATATTGGGCAGGAAAATATAACATTCCTGCGGGTTCTAAAGAATTTTGTTCAAAGAAAAACAGTTGAAAAAATAAGGAAAATTTAGTAGGTCCTATTATTCACTGTTCACCTGACTTGACACGAGTCGAATTATGTCGAATGTTGTGGAATAACTGCGAAAGGTGGCGTGTATGTGAAAAAAACAATTGTAATAATGATTGGCATACAAGGAAGTGGAAAAAGCACTTTTTGCCAAAACTTTCTTGCAGATTATAAAAGGATTAATCTTGATACGTTAAAAACAAGATACCAAGAACAAATGGCAATTAATGAATGTTTTGTAACAAGAGAAAGTTTTGTAATAGATAACACAAATCCAACAAAAGAGGAACGGAAGAAATACATAATACAAGCTAAAAAGGAAGGCTACAGAATTGTTGGTTATTTTGTGGAGTCAAAGATTAAGGAATGTATCGAGCGAAATAACAAAAGAGAGGGAAAAGCGTGTATCCCTGCAAAAGCAATTGCAGCTACATCCAACAAACTTCAACTCCCTGAATACGACGAGGGATTTGATGAACTTTACTTTGTAAAAAACGATGGTAATATTATGATTGTTGAAGACTGGAGATAGGAAAATGAAATTTGATGATTTAGATAAAAAAATGCGAGTATATGAGCAGTCCATAGATCAAACAGTATTAAACGAGTTATATTTGGTTGCTCGTTTAGATGGTAGAAACTTTTCTCGACTTACTAAGGAAGCATGTAATTTTGAAGCCCCGTTTGATGAAAGATTTCGAAATATGATGATTGCAACCGTAAAGAGATTAATGGATTGTGGATTCAGAATTATTTATGGTTATACGGAGAGTGATGAGATTTCCCTTCTGTTTCATCGGAATGAGAATACATTTGGCCGAAAAGTTCGTAAATACAATTCTATTCTTGCTGGAATGGCAAGCGCAACATTCTCCTTGGAGTTAGGACAACCGGTTGCTTTTGATTGTAGATTGGTACCATTGCCAAATGTTGAATTGGTAAAGGATTATTTTCTGTGGCGACAAGAGGATGCACATAGAAATGCACTTAATGCACACTGCTATTGGATGTTAAGAAAAGAAGGCGAAAGTGTAGAGAGTGCTACATCTCTTCTAGAGGGTAAGTCTGTATCTTATAAAAATGAACTGCTTTTCTCAAGAGGAATTAACTTTGACAAATTACCATCCTGGCAAAAAAGAGGGGTAGGCATATATTGGGATGAAATCGAAAAGACAGGATATAATCCAATTAAAGATTCTGAAGAAAAAGCTGTAAGAAGAGAATTGAAAGTAGATATAGAGTTAGAATTGGGCGAGAAATATGCAACGATGATAGAAAAGATAGTTGGATAATATTTTTAGGCTTTAATTTGATATATTCATACAGATAAAGTGTTAAAAAGTAGCTAAACGGGGGATATACATATGGATGATAAAATACAAATATTTGAAGATATAAGAATAAGAACTGCTTGGAATGAAGAGGTGGAAGAATGGTATTTTTCTGTTGTTGATGTAGTTGGTGTTTTAACGGACAGTCCAAATCCAAGAAAGTATTGGAGTGTTCTTAAAACTCGCCTAAAAAAAGAAGGAAACGAGTCGGCTACAAATTGTAGTCAACTGAAATTAAAATCACATACTGATGGTAAATATTACAAAACAGATGTAGCTGACACCGAGCAACTACTTCGTATTATTCAGTCAATTCCTTCTCCAAAAGCAGAACCTTTTAAGTTGTGGTTGGCACAAGTGGGTAGAGAAAGAATTGAGGAAACCATTGATCCTGAACTTACAATAGAAAGAGCACTTGAAACATATTTTAAAAAAGGTTATACACGGGAGTGGATAAACCAAAGGTTGCAAGCTATTAAGGTAAGAAAAGAATTAACAGATGAATGGGATGCAAGAGGTGTTCAAAAAGGTGTAGAGTATGCTATTCTAACAGATGAAATCACAAAAGCTTGGTCAGGAATGACAACAAGAAAATATAAAAACCTCAAAGGACTTACAAAAGAAAATTTAAGAGATAATATGAGCACTCTTGAACTAGTACTTAATATGCTTGCAGAAGCGACAACTACAGAATTATCAAAAGCACATAATCCGCAAACTTTTGAAGAAAATCGTGAAATTGCAAAAAGGGGCGGAAAGTATGCTGGTAATGCACGAAAGGAAATTGAGGCAGATACAGGCAAGCCAGTAATTACATCGAAAAATGCTGCTGAACTAAATCAGGTCGTGGTTGATTTGATTGAAAGTATTGCAGAAGATGAAGAATAGGTTTTAAAATTTAATATCATAGTTTGCCGATAAATCTATTTACATATCGGGCAGGGAAATCTAATATTCCTGCGGGTTCTGATGAAAAATGTTAGGGTGAAATAGTAGGTCCTATTATTCACTGTTCACCTGACTTGACACGAACTCGAATTGTGTCGAATGATGCTGAAAACTACAAAATAATGGAGAAATTTGCAGTATGAATAAACGAGAAGAGATTAAAAAGTGTGATAAATTAATAAATAGATATATTTTGAGGGCAAGAAAATTTATTGACTATGGTTGCTTTCAATATGGAAAATACAACTATGTTTTAGGTAAGATGCCTGATGCTAATTTTATAAGTGATTTTCAGTATTTTGTTTTTACAAAAAGCACTAAATCTCTCGAATCTATCAGGAAACTATTGGATATTGGTCACACTGAAGATGTTTTTGTTCTTTCAAGAACTATGTTTGAGGGATATTTAGCTAGCAGATATATTGATGAAGAATATGATGATTCTTTGCTAAATGATTTTATATTTATTCCGCAAATGATTTTTCAAAGAAAAGTAATATTTGATGGAAAAAAATGCAAGAACAAGAGATAAAAATGAAATCATAGATTTTATACAACGAAACCCATCAGACATGAAGCTAGGGAAAGATAAGAATTATTTTTACGATTTATATGGATTTTTATGTGATTTTGCTCACTGTAATTTTTCGACGGTATATTACTATATAAACCAAAACGATCTTTATACTTGCGATAATGTGATTAACGAATTTTTGGTACGCGTAATAGTTTTGTTTGTATATACAAAGTTGTTTGAAAGCATTGTTACAATAGAGGGAGAAGATTTCATAGATCAAAAAGAGGAACAGGAATGTTATAAGTTAGTAGAAGAAACTACGAAGTTTCTTTCTGAGCAGTTGGATTATTTCAGTAAATACAATTGCAAAAGTGTTGGCGATGAATTAAATAAACATATGAAAAAGATGTTTAAAGAAATGAAAAAATCCTTGAAAGAAGAAATAGGAAGTATAAATAAAGATTTTTTGAATTAAAGTAATTAACACATGAAAGGATGTATGAGATATGGGATATATTATAGTTGGAACAATAATCGGTGGCATTATATGGGGTGTTGTTGTAAACAAGGTAATTGAGAATAAAGGTTATGAAGAGAATTGGTTTTGGTGGGGATTTTTCTTTGGTATATTCGCATTGATTGTTGCATTAACAAAACAAAGTGTTAACACAGCCAAAGTTGTAATCGAGAGTTCTTCACCGACTAATGATAGTATGGAATTACTTTCAAGCGAAATCTTAAACAAACAAGTTAATATTTCCTCACCTGCCCATATTACATCATGGGAAATAAAGAAAGATGCTGAAAAGTTAGTATTGTTTGTAGATTTTATTAATGTATCTTCAAAAGCAATATCTGCGGTAATGATTTCTGCAACAGGGTTTAATTCGTTTGGTGATATAGTTAACGTGAATGATTCTGATTTCTTTGATGTGATAGGTCAGGATTTAACTATTAATCCTAACGAACACGGAGAGATTTATGCTATATTGCAAGATGATGCTATACGTAAGGTAGAAGTCAAAGTTAAAAAGGTTTGTTTTGCTGATGGTACAATATTAGATACTATTGAAGAAAATTGGGTTAGTACAAACCAAAATTTGTTGGAGTCTATACATATTGAATGTGCTAAAAAATATAATTTACAATCAAATTATTATTCTATTTTTAAAGAAAATTATTGGCAGTGTACTTGTGGCTTTGTAAATGCCGGAGACGAGTGCATACAATGCACAATGAAAAAAGAGATTGCATTAGAATTTACTGAAGAAAACATTGGTAAGACTTATCAAAAATATTGTGAAGAAAGAGAAAATGAAAATATTAAATCTGCTGAAGAGAAAAAAATAGCAGATAAACAAGCAAAGAAAAATAAAAAGGTTGCAATTGCTATGTTACCAATATTATTGATTGTTATTAGTGGTGCAGTATTTGTTAATTGCGTCGTTGTACCAGAACAAAAGTACGAAAAAGCGACAAATTTATACGAGCAAGAAAAGTATAGCGATGCATATGAAACATATAAAGAAATTATTAATTATAAAGATAGTCAAAGTAAAATAACTGAAATCTTAAAAGAACATCCCATTCTTGCACAACCAGGTGACTTTATAACATTTGGAAAATATGAACAAGATAATAATGCTACAAATGGGAAAGAAGATGTTGAATGGCAAGTGCTTGAAAGAGATGAAAACAGATTGTTTGTTATAAGTAAATATGTATTAGATGTTCAGCCATATCACTATGTACAAGCACCAATTACATGGGAAGATTCATCTATTAGGGAATGGTTAAATAACGAGTTTATTAATTCTGCATTTACAGATGATGAGCAAGAACAGATCTTGTGGACGAGGATAGAAAATAAAGATAATAAAGAACAAAAAACAACGGCAGGAAACGACACGGAAGATAGATTATTTTTGCTTTCAGTCGATGAAGTAAAATTATATTTCTCGACAGAAAAAGACAGAAAAATATTAGCCACACCATTTGCTGATGTTGCAAATGATTCTGAAGGAAAAGGTAGCTGGTGGTGGTTAAGAACACCTGGCGGTAAACCAGTAGGTGAGTATAGTAATTATATTAAATCCGATGAAGCGTGTGAAGTATGGGCATCCGGACAATTAGATGATAAGTATTATTTTGGATGCCCAGTAGATGCAGATGATAGAGGTGTGAGACCGTCAATGCGAATTGAAATAATTGATTGATTTTTTCTGCTATATGGAAAAAGTTTTGGATAAATAAGGATTAACGAAATTGGAAATTGATATAATTTGAAGGTGTTGTTATATATATTAAAATTGAATCAAAACAACTTTTTATCTATAAAGAGCTAACAAAAGGGAGAAATAAACTAATGTTAAATATTTCTATTGATTTCAAAAAGCTTATAGACATTTTAAATATAGATGCTCCTGTGCATTTTACAAATAGAAATGAATTGAATAAAGAGAACTATGTTCTATGCAAAATTATGGGAGTTGAAGAAAAAAATGCATTAATTAAGGGTACACATGATCAGAAGAAAAAGTATAATAATGAAGATTTGGGATTGTATTTCCCGGATGTAGACATTGAAGAATATTTGCAACTTGAAAGAAATAGAAATCCTATGGCTATTGAAAGTCGTATGAATGAAATAAGCTACATAACAAGAGTTTATATAAAAGAGTATTCCTTGGTACTAGCAATTTATAGTGTGTTGCATGAATATGGACATTGGATATATTTTAAGAATAGTAAAAAAACATCATATGAATATTGCGAGATGGAAAGAAAAATTCGTCAACCACATAAAGAATTACTTAAAAAAATATATGAAATGAACGATTGTGATCCTATGAAGAGAATTCTGGGAGAAAAATACAACGAAGAAATTTATTCAAAATATCCTTCAGAAAAATTTGCTGACGAATATGCAAAAGAACACATTTTGGAAGCTTTAGAAACGGTAAGAAATGCGTTAAAATATAATGAAAAAGATTTAATAAATTAGTTTGCAGAACTTAATAAAAGATATTTTGAAGATTGTTAAAACAAATGATGTGAAACAATTTAATTATGGCGAATTCGCCATAATTAAAATCGGAGGTTATACTATATGAAAAAGTTAATTGTAAAAGATACGGAAATAACAATTACACAGATAGAATCCGAAGACTATATTTGTATAACGGATATGCTTAAGGCAAAAGATGGAGATTTTTTTGTTACAGACTGGTTGAGAAATAGAAATACTTTAGAGTATATAGGAACTTGGGAAAAGGTTTACAATCCTAATTTCAATTACGATGAATTTAAAGAATTAACAAGTCGTTCAGGGTTAAATAGTTTCAAAATAAGTGTTAAGGAATTTGTAGAGAAGACAAATGCAATATCAATAACAGCGAAAGCTGGAAGATATGGCGGAACCTATGCTCATAAGGACATTGCTTTTGAGTTTGCAATGTGGATCAGTCCAGAATTCAAAATATATATTGTTAAAGAATTTCAAAGATTGAAAAATGATGAGCAAAAGCAAATCGGCTGGTCTGCGAAAAGAGAACTTGCAAAAATTAACTACAGAATACATACAGATGCGATTAAAAACAATTTGATTCCGGAGCTACTTACGCCCAAGCAAATCTCTGTAGTATATGCTGATGAAGCTGATGTCTTAAACATGGCATTGTTTGGAAAAACTGCAAAAGAGTGGAGAAACGAAAATCCTGACAAAAAAGGAAATATAAGAGATTATGCAAGTATGAATGAATTAATATGCTTATCTAATTTAGAAAACATAAACGCAATGTTAATAAACGAAGGTGTTCCTCAAAGCGAAAGATTGACAAAACTTAATCAGATAGCAATACACCAAATGTCTGTTCTTCAAGAGGACAAGGGACATAAGTATTTGAAATAAATTTTCAATTATATGGCCTAAAAACCCTCGTGTCAAGTCTATACAATTTAAAAGAATAGTTTGCCGATTTATTATATTTACATATATCATCGGGAGCGAGAAAATCCAGTATTCTCGCGGGTTCTAAAGAATTTTGTTCAGAAATAACAGTTGAAAAAATTGGATAAAAATAGTAGGTCCTAATATTCACTGTTCTCCTGACTTGACACGAGTAGGAATTGTGTCGAATGATGCTGAATGCTGTAGAAAGAAGG
>JAZNAU010000019.1:0-2057 GCA_045586685.1 Clostridia bacterium | reverse complement strand
GCGTGAATCCGGGAAGCTTAAGTTACCCGAGGCAGGCAAACCATAAGCCTTCATATATTGTTCTAGAAATCGATGAAAATGACCGCTGGAATATGGAAATTAATTATTTATAATTTTTTGAAAAAAATTAAAAAAAGTGGTGTCAAGCATTTTTGATAATGTCTTAAAAAAATTATAACATTTGCCCCGGTTTGCCGGGGCATTTTTGAAATTGTCACAAACCATTTCTGGTAAAGAAAATTTTCTTTGAAATCTGCAAAAAATTTAAACTTTTTACTCCTGTTATGCCGGGATATGATCATTCCAGTGATGCTCTTGAGCTTTTACAAATTTCCAGAATGATTTGCTTCGCCATGGGTGGTTCATGGCTGGTATATTTCTTTTTTGTGGTTCTGGTTTCTTATAATCCTCATCAAAATTACGGGATAGGGGCTCATGTTGCGGAATGGCTTCTAAAACATAGATGTCTTTGTCATTTGCATTGCAGTAGAGATTTCCGTCATACGCCTGAATTACCATTACTTTAGTACCTTTGCGATAATGAGTCTGCATTCCATGCTGATCAATCATACGGTAATGCTGCTTCTTGAACTGAATACAGTGTCCGCTGTCAACGGTACGCTCGGTCAAAACTGCCAGCGTAAGATTGATTTCTTCCTCAGAGGGTTGCATTTCAAACACAGATTTGATACTATCTATGTGTAAAGCAAATTTTGCGTTGAATTCTTTTATGTAGGAGTTCAAGAATTCATTCGCAGCTTCTATGCTGGTTATGCCTGCCAGTCTTAGTTCGACTGGCAGACGTGACTGTAAAGTCTCAAACATACGCTCTACACGGCCTTTGGCCTGAGGCACGCTGCTGACTTCAATCTCTACACCAAGTTGTTTACAGGCATATGCAAACTGTGTATAGGTATCCTCCTCAATAGAGGGGGAATTTTTCTTTTTATAGGTAAACACTGTGCGACGATCCGTGAAAAACTTGTAAGGAATGCCATATTTTTCCAGTATCTGGTGAAAAACGTGGTAATATCCGGACAGGGTTTCCTGTTCGTCAAAATAGGCACCTGTAATGGCACCGGTAGCATCATCCACGGCGATATGGAGCGTGGTTTTACCGGTACCGAACCATGCAAAGGCCGAGGCGTCCATCTGCTGTAATTCGCCGAAATAGGCACATCTGGGACGCCTGGAATGTGCATCCTCCACAGCAATCATATTCGTGTGGATTTGTTCTGCTTCTTTTTTCGTTTTAGCCGTCTCCTGTTTGGCTTTCAGTTCTTTTTTTTTACGTTTTTGCTTCGCCTTTGTGACTCTCGGTGAGAGAATATAATCTGCCTCCAGAATAGAAGTCACCGTGGAAACGGACAGCTTAATACCCTCGATGCGTTCCAGTAGCTCTGTGAAATGCGTAAAATTAGCTTTATAATATTTCGTTTTATACAGGTCAAGAACAAGTGCTCTTGTCTCATCAGGGATGGTTGTGACCGGTTTGCGGCCCCTGTTTCCGTGAACGAAACCTTCCTTACCTTTTTCTTTGTAGATTTTAATGAGACGATAAACCTGCCTTTTTGTAATGCCGAGTGTAAGGGCTGCTCTGTCTTTATTGCCATTCTCATCAACGAGCTTCTTAATCACCTCATATTTCTTTTGTTCATCCATATTTAAAATAACCTTTCTGATAATACCAACCTCCTTTTCAAGAGGTTATCATACCACATCTAAGACAAATTTACTTGTGGTATATATTGACATTATCATAAACAGCTCATAATACCTATTAAAACACAAGAAATATTTGTTGACAAATCGAAGAAACAAGGGTATAATCCAAAATAGTTCAAAAAGTGAACAGTTAACGAAGTGAACGAACTGTGGAGGGAGACATGGACAGAAGAGTTGAAGAAGCATTATTAGGTGCATGGATGGATATGGCACTGCATATTCGAGGAAATCGCATAGTGACAGGTCTTTCTTTTAATGAAATTGTAGTTTGCAGTATGCTTTATCGCAGTATGCAAGAAGGTGTGGGTATGTTGACTGCTACGGATTTGGGG
>JAZNAU010000018.1:0-36981 GCA_045586685.1 Clostridia bacterium | reverse complement strand
AAAATGGATATTTTTGCATTTGTACTTTATTTTGTAGCAATGATTGCTATCGGCATTTATTTTTTCGTTAAGTCCAAGGCAGTAAGTGAAAAGGACTATTTTTTGGGTGGCCGTGCCATGGGCCCTTGGGTTACTGCTATGAGCGCACAAGCATCTGATATGAGTGCTTGGCTTTTAATGGGATTACCGGGCAGTATTCTTGCTTTTGGATTTGGTCAGGCATGGATTGGAATTGGTCTGGCTATCGGTACTGCTGCAAACTGGATTTTAGTAGCCAAAAGATTGCGGAAGTTCTCTAAAGCATCAGCTGATGCAATAACACTTCCCCAGTATTTATCAAATCGTTTTGTATCCAAAAGCCACTTGGTTAGTATTATCTGTGCCGTTGTGTTTTTGGTTTGCTTTACCATTTATGTTGCATCTGCATTTGTTGCGGGAGCGGATGTGTTTACTACTTTAGTTCCAGAGCTTTCCAGAACAACTGCAATGATTATTTTTGCAGCTATTGTAGTAGTATATACCTTCCTTGGCGGGTTTAATGCAGTTTGCTGGACTGACTTTTTCCAAGGATTGCTGATGTTGGCAGCTCTTTTGGTTGTCCCGATTGTAGTGGAATTCACCAAAACGTTGGATACGGCTGCTCTGTCAACCATTTATACAGGGCCTAACGGGGAAGAATTTAAGTTTGTTACTAATTTCTTTAATGCAAGTTGGAAAGATATTTTATCCGGATTGGGTTGGGGTCTTGGTTATTTTGGTATGCCTCATATCATTGTAAGATTTATGGCAATCGAAAAACCCTCTATGGTAAAAAAATCCGCAACTGTTGCAATTATCTGGGTAATTCTTTCCTTGGGAGCAGCCATTGTGATTGCTTATTTAGGAAGAATGTTTGTATATTCCAACGGAACTGACCTTTCTGAGGTTCTTTTGGCTCAGGGAAAACAGTCCTTGATTTTTGTTGAACTTGCTCGTGATGTATTCCCTTCATTTATTGCCGGTATTCTTTTAGCGGCAATTATTGCTGCCAGTATGTCCACTGCAGATTCCCAGCTTCTTGTTGCAGCTTCTTCTTTTTCCAGCGACTTGTATAAGCCGATTATCAGAAAAAATGCATCTAACAAGGAAATGCTGTGGGTAAGTCGTATTATCGTTTTGATTATTGCGGTGATTGCATTCTTTATTGCAAGCAGTAAAGGAAAAGCCGCACAGGCGATTATGGATTTGGTATCTAATGCATGGGGAATTTTTGGGGCTGCATTTGGTCCTGTGGTATTGTTATCGCTCTTTTGGAAACGATTTACATACAAAGGGGCTGTTGCAGGGATTATTATTGGTGCATTAGTGGATATGATTTGGCTTTGGTTACCTGTTTCCGGCGGATTAACATTGACTGCAATGACAGGTATTTATGAAATTATTCCCGGATTTATTATCGGCGGTATTGTGGCGATTGTTGTAACGTTGCTTGATAAGGCTCCCTCTGCTGAAGTGCTGGCAATATATGAAAAAGCAACCGATAACAGTATAGATGATTAAGCATAACAATTAACAAAAAGTCTCCATGATAGGATTATCATGGAGACTTTATTGTAACGGTAATATATAAAAATTTGATAACAAGGAGAACTAAAAAAACCTGTGTTTTGAAAACACAGGTTTTTTGGTGCCCGAGACCGGAATCGAACCGGTACGAGAATCACTTCTCACGGGATTTTAAGTCCCGGGCGTCTGCCAGTTCCGCCACTCGGGCATGAATTTTCATGCACTTAATATTGTAGCATAAAATTTATGATTTGTCAATTCTTTTTTTGTAAATTTATCTTGTTTTTGTAAAATAAAAGAGGATGCAAAATAATTTTTTTACATCCTCTTTCTATTTTAAACGTTTTAGTGAATTACAGCTTTTTCTGTTTCTTTATCAAAAAGATGAATCTTAGTCATATCGAAAGCAACTTTGATTTCGTCTCCAACCTTAGAGGTGGATCTGGGATTAACTCTTGCAATACAGTTGTTTCCTTCAGTTGTCAGATACAAATAGGTTTCAGAACCCATCATTTCTGTTACCGTAACTTCAGCAGTTACGATGCTTTCGGGAAATGCAGCCAAGTAGCTTTCTTCATCATGAATTCCTTCCGGACGAAGACCCATTACCATGGTCTTTCCGATATATCCCTTCAGTTCGTCAGTTACTTTACCTTCAGGTAAAATGATTGTTGTATTGCCAAAGGTCAGGCTATATTTGCCAGCTTCTTCATTCAGAACAACATCAAAGAAGTTCATCTGGGGGCTGCCCATGAATCCTGCAACAAACAGGTTAGCGGGTTTATCATACAGAACCTGAGGAGAATCAACCTGCTGAATGAAACCATCCTTCATAACTACGATACGGGTACCCATGGTCATAGCTTCTGTCTGGTCATGTGTTACATAGATGAAAGTAGTCTGCAATTTGGTGTGCAACTTACTGATTTCACTTCTCATCTGAACTCTCAGCTTAGCATCCAGATTGGACAGAGGTTCGTCCATCAAGAATACTTTTGGTTCACGAACAATAGCACGACCCAGCGCAACTCTCTGGCGCTGACCGCCGGACAGCGCTTTCGGCTTTCTGTCAAGCAAATATTCAATACCCAAAATCTTAGCTGCTTCTGTTACACGGCGTTTGATTTCGTCCTTTGCAATTTTACGCAGTTTCAGACCGAAAGCCATATTGTCAAATACGCTCATGTGAGGATACAGTGCATAGTTCTGGAATACCATTGCAATGTCACGATCCTTGGGAGCCATATCGTTAACCAGCTTACCGTCAATGTACAGTTCGCCGGAAGAAATTTCTTCCAAACCTGCAATCATACGCAGTGTGGTGGACTTACCGCAACCGGAAGGTCCAACCAATACGATAAATTCCTTATCTGCAATATCCAGACAGAAATCACTTACCGCAGTTACTCCTCCTGAGTAAATTTTATACATGTTTTTGAGATTTAACTCTGACATAACAATACCTCCTACTATATTGTGTCTTAATGCCTTTTCGACATAAAAAATTTATGATAATACTATATCATAAAATGAAACAAAA
The DNA here is from genome assembly GCA_045586685.1 of Clostridia bacterium. GTDB lineage: Bacteria > Bacillota > Clostridia > HGM11514 > HGM11514 > SIG438. The sequence goes on along the minus strand of JAZNAU010000018.1, from coordinate 33,896 downwards.
AGACATACCTTTTTTACACAAAATTAAAAAAATATTTTAGTAACTTTGCATAAACAAAACAACTGAATGTGCAAACATACCCATATAGATAGGGTGTTTGTGGCTAAATTGCACAAATTGTAATTTTTTACCAGCTATATTTTTCTTGTGGCAGAACAATTTTTGAGAACTTCCAATTCTTTGTCCGACAGCTCCCGCACTTCTCCCAAAGCAAGATTTTTATCCAGTACAAGGGGGCCGATTTCCAAGCGTTTCAAATAGGTAACTTTACATTTGATGGCTTCGAACATCCGCTTGACCTGATGAAATTTCCCTTCATAAATGATTAGTTCAATTTCTCCCTCGGACAGAATAAAAAGCTCTGCCGGCATGGTAACATATCCGTCCTCTAATGTGACGCCTTGGGCAAATAGTTCTTTGTGATGTTGCGTAAGAGTGCCCTCTATTTTAGCGTAGTACCGTTTGGGAACATGATTTTTAGGTGAAATCACACGATGGGCAAGGTTGCCGTCGTTTGTCAGCAATACAAACCCTTCCGTATCTTTATCCAGCCTTCCTACCGGATAAGGGGAAAAATGCTGATATCTTTCCGGTAATAAATCGCATACAGTGGAAAAGATATTGTCTTCCGTGGCACATACGACTCCTGCAGGTTTATTCATCATTAAATAAATATATGTACGAATCTGCAAGGGGGTACCGTCTAACGCCAGCACCGTTTCTGCGGGGTCAAATTTTGCGGCAGGGTCGGTAATAATTTTCCCGTCTGCTGTCACATGCTTGCCTCGAATCAGCTTTTTGGCTTCTGAGCGGGTGGCGAGTCCTGTATTGGCAATTAGATTATCCAGTCTTTTTTTCACAAATATTCCTCACAATAATTTTTCTTTTATTATATCATGTATTGATTAGGATTGCAAGAAAAAAGGGAACTGTAATACAGCTCCCTTTTTATTTTTCCACAATTCTTGCTGCTACCACCGTCATATCATCCCATGCGATGTTGCCTTTTTGCTGTTTTGCGGAATCCAAAAGGGCTGCGGCAAGCTGACGGGGAGAGTTCTGACGGGACAGACGGTTAATTTCGCTCATCAAAAATTTTTCATCTGAGTAAGCATCTGCAACACCATCACTGAGCATGATAAGTAAATCACCGTGCTGTAATGATTCTGATTTCAGTTCCATATCCGCTTCGTCTAAAATTCCGGCAGGTAAGGATTGAGATTCAATTCGTTTTACAAGATTCTGCCGTTTGATATAAGTGGCACAGGCACCGCTTTTAATAAAATCTGCCCTGGGATTGGAAAGGTCAATCATCATTAGGTCAATGGTGGCAAAGCCCTCGTCGTCTGGCTGTTGTCCTAAAACAGAGTTTGCAAGGCGGACGGCAGAGGTAGGAGTGAAGCCTGCGTACAGCAATCTGCAAATAAGCCGAACGGTTTCGGAGCTTTGTAAATGAGCGGAATCTCCGCTACCTTTACCATCGCTTAAAATCAACAGTTGATTTCCGTCAGGGAGAGTAAGGGCAGCTACTGTATCTCCCGAAAGGGATTGTCCTGCCCGCGGTGTGGTGGAAACGGCGTGCATAAGCCGATAGGGTGTTGCTTCGGAAAAACCTATGACGCATTGTCCTAATTTGCAATCGCCTTCTGTTTTTTCCATGGGACATTCTAACAACTGGCTCAGTACAGAGGTGATTTCCTTACAACCGTTCGTCATCTGACAACTGTCAATCCGAAGATGCACTTCATATCGTCCGCCGGAATTTTTAGTGACTTCTACCTCTTTTGGGGAAAATCCCATGCGGTCTAATTCACAAGCTACGGAAAATGTCAGTTCTTCATAGAAGCTGACATTTTGCTTCAACTGTCCTGCCAGCCTGTCCACAACGGAGGAAACATCCTCCAGTTGACGAATGGTAAAAGCAGTGGCACGGTCAAGTCTGCCTTGCCAGAATAATTCGTTTTTATACAGTTCATACAGATTATTTATTTCATATAAATATCTTGAAAGATTGTTACACCGCTTCTGAAAATAAATGGGAACATCCTGTTGGGAAACAGTTCCCTTTTGCTCGATTACCGCAAAGCAATGGCAAATCAGCCGTTCCATTTCGCTGTTTAATTCACGATTCCAGCAAAGCTCCTTTAATTTGCAACCATTGCAAACCCGCTCTTCTATTTTTGATAATAAAAGGGTCTGATCTGTTTTAATGTTTGGCTGACCTGCAAGAGAAAAAACGGAGGAGGAAAGCTGCAAAAAGGCGGCGGAAATACTTTTTAATTGCTGATACAGAGATTCCTTAATTCGAGTTTCATTTTCTGACTGCTCTGGATAAAGCCGATAAATTCCCATTCCTTGAATCCACTTGTTTGGAATCAGCAAAAAAATCAGACAGGCAACAGGAAAATCCAAAGGAGTTACTGAAAGAGAGGATAATTCTCCCATGGTTAATGAGGTAAGTAATCCTGATAACAACGCGCCGCCGCAAATACCTGTTTTTCCTAAGGGACGAAACATTCCGCCCAACAAGCCTGCCAATGCAAACATTCCCATTCTGGAGAATAATTCAGGGCATTCCGAACTGATTAAAAAGGCGGATATCAGCCCTGCGGTTACAGCATTTTCCAAGCGGTCCGATTGGGAAAACAACAAGGTAAGGATAATACAAAAGGTATCATTTGCATTAAAAAGTTGGGTGGAAATAACGGGAAGTCCTTTGACAGCTGCACATAGCAAAATTAACAGTGCCACAGAATCCTTCGGACGAAGGTACCGTCTGGAGTGATTTTTTAGAATTGGCAAAGCATTCTGGAAGAATCCTACGCATAAAAATCCTCCGACTGTGCAAAGTACAAGGGTAAGAATATCATACGGAATTCCCCCTTTTCGAATTAAGAAATAGAGTTCTGAAATTACGGTGGCGGCAGATACCATGATCCCTGTAAAAAATGAATTACGAAAGAATCGTTCTTCATCAATCCATAAAAATAATGCCAACAAACATAGTGCAACAGGGTATCTTGGATGGAAAGACAGGGTAAAATATCCGCATAGGGAAGCTGCCAGACAAAACCAACGTCCTTTTTTTGATTTTGCTCCTACAGCGGTCAAAGCTAAACCCACAGGTAAGGGTTGTCCGAATAACGTTGCTCGTGACACAAGAAAGCATAGAAACAGTTCGGGTAAAAATGCGGGTGCTTTTTGGGCGAATCTGACAGATTCGCGTTTTTTTAAGGTTGTAATTTGCATAAGTGATTCCTTCTTTTCTTTTTATTATCTTTATTATAATAAAAATCACTTGCCTTTTTTGCTGTTTTTTGGGAGTAGGATACCCAAATTTATGACAAAAACATGCAAATTAAAATTTGTTTGTATATAAAAGGAAGGCGAGTTATGCAAAAAAACAAAAAATAAAACGGAAAAATCCTTTTTTTTAAAGATAAAAACATATATCAATAGCAGAAAAAACGATGAAAATCTCATAATTTTTTATAAAAAATTTGCTATAATATAGAAAAGATCATGTTATGCTTGAACAGAATGTGAGGCTGAGGTATGAAAAATAAAACATTAACAACACAGTTGCATAATTTTTATCAGGGCAATTCGGCAGATGCTTATCGGTTTATGGGCTGTCAGAAAGCAAAGCAGGGATTTGTGTTCCGTGTGTGGGCACCCAATGCAAAATCTGTTCGGGTGGTGGGACGTTTTAATGATTGGGATAAGAAATGTCCGCCCATGGAGCAAATTGGCTACGGCGTCTGGGAACAACAGGTGAAGAATGCGGAAGTTTATGACGAATATAAATATTACGTAGAACGTCAGGACGGTACTTTTGTCATGAAAAGCGATCCTTACGGATTCCATATGTGCACTCCGCCTGAAAATGCAAGTAAGGTGTATTCTCCGGAGGGATTTCTTTGGGAGGATGGTGCATATCAAAGACAAAAAAAAGAAAAGAATCCTTTGGAACAGCCAATCAATATTTATGAGGTTCATTTAGGCTCTTGGCGGAAATATGAGGACGGCAATTATTTCTCATATACACAGGCGGCAGATGAACTGATTGATTATATAAAAAAAATGGGGTATACCCATATTGAACTGATGCCGGTGAGTGAATACCCTTATGACCCTTCTTGGGGATATCAGGTAACGGGGTATTATGCTCCTACCTCTCGATATGGAACACCTCACAATTTTATGAGTTTTGTCAATCGGTGTCATAAAGCGGGAATTGGCGTAATTTTAGATTGGGTAGGGGCCCATTTTCCCAAGGATGAAAACGGCTTGTATGAGTTTGACGGAAGCTGTTGTTACGAATCCTCGGATACGGTTATGAATGAGCATCCCGACTGGAATACCAGAATTTTTAATTACGAGAGAAACGAAGTGGTATCCTTTCTCATTTCCAATGTAATTTATTGGTTGGATTTATACCACATTGATGGTATCCGTGTGGATGCAGTTGCCTCTATGCTGTATCTGGATTACGGCAGACGGGACAGAGAGTGGCATCCCAACAAGTATGGCGGTAATCAGAATATCGGTGCCATTGAATTTTTAAGAAAGTTGAACAGTGCGGCGTTTTCTTTTGATTCCTCGGTTCTTATGATAGCAGAGGAATCTACCGCGTTTCCTATGGTAACCAAACCCGGATTTGACGGTGGACTTGGTTTTAACTTTAAATGGAATATGGGCTGGATGAACGATATGCTTTCATATATGTCATCAGACCCTCTGTTTCGAAAGGGAATGCACAACAATTTGACTTTCTCTCTCACTTATGCATTTTCTGAGAATTATATTTTGCCCCTCTCTCACGACGAGGTGGTACACGGAAAATGCTCTATGATTAACAAAATGCCGGGAGAATATGAGCAGAAGTTTGATAATTTACGAACCTTTTATGGTTATATGATGGCACATCCCGGAAAGAAACTGAACTTTATGGGAAATGAATTTGCACAGTTTATTGAGTGGAATTATCAGCAAGAGCTGGATTGGATGCTTCTTGAATACCCCCATCATCAGCAGATGCAACAATATATAAAGGATTTGAATCGATTTTATTTGGAGCATTCGGCTCTTTGGAAAAATGATTCGGACTGGAACGGATTTTGGTGGCTGACCAATGATGACCGTGACCAGAGTGTGATTGCCTTTTGTCGGTCGGATGGCGAAGAAGAAATGATGATTGTTTGTAATTTCTGTCCTGTACAAAGAAAACAATATCGAATCGGTGTGCCGGAAAAAGGGGCTTACAAACCCGTTTTTTCCAGTGATTATAAGAGGTACGGAGGAGAAGGAACGCCTCTTAGAACAGTGACTACTCAAAATATCAAGTGGCATGGCTTTGGGCAATCCGTATCCATTACCATTCCGTCCATGTCAACCGTATTTTATCAGAAACAGCAAGGTAAGGCAAAAAAGAAAATGAAACAGGAGAAGTAAAGAGAGAAAGGAAGCGTTTTTTCCATGGCAAGGAGAAAAGAATGCATTGCAATGCTGCTGGCAGGCGGTCAGGGAAGCCGTCTGAAGGTCCTGACAGAGGAAACAGCAAAGCCTGCTGTTCCTTTTGGAGGAAAGTACAGAATTATTGATTTTCCCTTATCCAACTGTGTCAATTCGGGAATTGATACGGTAGGGATTCTGACTCAGTATCAGCCTTTGGAACTGAATGAGTACGTAGGAAACGGTCAACCTTGGGGACTGAATCGTAATTTTGGGGGTGCCCATATTTTACCGCCCTATTCCAGAAGTAAGAAATCAGAGTGGTATAAGGGTACGGCAAATGCAATTTGTCAGAACATTCCTTTTATTGAACGGTACGATCCGGAATATGTACTGGTGCTTTCGGGAGATCATATTTATAAAATGGATTATGCCAAAATGCTCTCCTACCACGAGGAGAAAAAAGGGGAGTGTACCATTGCGGTGCTGGATGTTCCCATAGAAGAAGCGTCCCGTTTTGGTATTATGACCTTAAATAAAAACGGTTCGGTAAAGGAATTTGAAGAGAAACCAAAAAAACCAGAGAGCACCAAGGCTTCTATGGGGATTTATATTTTTAACTGGAATACGTTAAAGAAATATTTGATTACAGATGATGAGGACGAAACCTCTTCCCATGATTTTGGGAAAAATATTATTCCAAAAATGCTGGCAGATCAATGTAAGATGTTCGGCTACGAATTTAGAGGCTATTGGAAGGATGTGGGAACCATTGAAAGCTTGTGGGAAGCAAATATGGATTTGCTCCGGAAGGAGGGGGATCCGGGGTTTTTAAATTTAAAGGATTCTAAATTCAAAATTTATGCCAGAAACTATGCCCAACCTTCCAGTTTTATCGGGACGTCTTCTAAAATTTCCAATTCCTTTGTGGCAGAAGGATGTGATATTCGGGGGAAAGTGGAAAATTCTGTAATATTTACCGGCTGTGTGGTGGAAGAAGATGCTTACGTTAAGGACAGTGTGGTAATGACAAATGCCATCATTCGCAAGGGTGCCAATGTAAAGTATGCCATTGTGGGCGAAAATGCTGAAATTGGTATCAATGCTAAAATTGGTGATCTGCGTGAATATTATGACGAACAGGAATGGGGGATTGCTGTTGTAGGAAAAGATAAAAAGATTAAGCAAAATCAATTCGTGGCTGTAAAAGAGATTTATTAGGAGTATACAAATTAAGCAAAAGGCAGGTTAGAGAAATGAAAATGGTTGGCATTATTTTTTCCAATATATACGATAATGCAATGGCTAATTTAACCTATAACAGAACGGTTGCTTCTCTTCCCTTTGGAGGACGTTACCGCCAGATTGACTTTGTATTATCAAATATGGTGAATTCGGGAATTTCTCGGGTTGGCGTGATTACCAAATATAATTATCAATCTTTGATGGATCATTTAGGGTCTTGCTCGGAATGGGATTTAAACAGCAAAAACGGCGGTATTTACCTGTTGCCTCCCTTTGTTACGGGGCAGGCGGGGGTTTACCGCGGAAAACTGGAGGCTCTTCATGTTGCATTAAATTTTTTGTCAAAGCGACGAGAGGAGTATGTACTGCTGTCCGATTCCACTACAATTTGTAATATTGATTATGATCCGTTTTTGGAGGAACATATTACATCGGGTTGTGATATTACTGTCATTGCACATAATTTTCGTCAACAGGACAAGGGAGTCAAGCATGACCTTCTTGTGCAGGCAGACAAAAAAGGCAATGTAACGGATATGGCTGTGGAATTGGAAGGAGAACAAGAAAATTCTCTGGTAGGAATGGGAATGTTTTTAATGAAACGGGAACAGCTGATTGACGTAATCAAAACTTCGGTTGCCCGTGATTTGCATCATTTTGAACGGGAATTTATGCTTCGGGAATTCCGTATGGGGAAGCTATCTGTTCATGCAGCAAGGTTTGACGGTGTTGTGCTGAGAAATGACAGCATAGCTGTTTTCTTTCAAAATAATTTGAAATTGGCTGATGAAGCGGTCAGAAAGGATATTTTCCGTAGCGACCGCCCCATTTACACCAAAGTAAGAGATGAAATTCCCAGCTTTTACGGAGAAGATTCCGAAGTGAATGACTGCATTATTGCAGACGGCTGCCGTATTGAAGGAAAAGTGGAAAATGCGGTTTTGTTCCGTGATGTTAAGGTGGGAAAAGGTTCTGTGGTAAAAAACTGCGTCATTATGCAAGGAACGGAAATTGGGGAAAACTGCATCATGGACCGTGTGATTACGGACAAAGATGTTATTGTATGCGACGGGGTGGAGTTAAAAGGTGCCATCACTTCGCCCATTGTCATCAAAAAGGGTGAAACGGTAGAGTAACCCTGTGCTTTGACTCTGGCACAGCGGGATTGAAATTTTTTGAGTCGGAAAGGCGAAAACAGTATGAAACTTTTATTTGTAGCAAGCGAAGGTGCGCCTTATGTAAAGTCGGGCGGCTTAGGAGATGTGATTCAGGGGCTTCCTGTGGAGCTTTCCGGACGGAAGGATATAGAGGTTACGGTGTTTCTCCCATTTCATCGTTCCATTAAATTCGGATCGGATTTTCAGGTTGAGTATGTGACCTCCTTTGCCACCATGCTTGCCTGGAGACAGGTTTATACGGGTGTGTTTAAAGCGGTGTCCAAAAGCCGTAAACTGACCTATTATTTTATTGATAATGAATATTACTTTAATCGTAAAGGATTGTACGGCGATTATGATGATGGAGAACGATATGCCTTCTTTTCTAAAGCGGTTTTGGAAGCGTTGCAACATTTGAATTATTACCCCGATATTATTCACTGTCACGATTGGCAGACGGCTTTGGTTCCCATTTTTTTGAAAGCACATTATCAGTTTGGTGCTTATGGAAAAATAAAAACCGTGTTTACTATTCATAATATTGAATATCAGGGAAAAATGCCCGATTCTTTTTGCAGTGAAATTTTAGGGTTGGGGGACCAATGGCCAAGTGTTTTGCATTTTGGAGATTGTGTAAATCTGATGAAAGGTGCCATTGTGACTGCAGACAAGCTGACGACAGTATCAAAAACCTATTCTCATGAAATTTTACATGCTTATTTCAGTCATGGACTGGACGGTATATTGAGAGAAAATCAGTATAAGCTCTGTGGAATCACAAACGGAATTGATACGGATGTGTATAATCCCAAGAAGGATAATAAGTTATTTGTCAATTACGGTCCCCCGGATTTGGAAGGGAAAGCGGCAAACAAACGGCATTTGCAGGAGCGTCTTGGATTAGAGGTGCGGGACAATGTACCCATTGTTGCACTGATTTCCCGTCTGGTATCCCATAAGGGACTGGAACTGGTGGAATTTATGGCAAATCAGCTTATGAGTATGGATTTACAGTTGGTGGTGATTGGAACGGGGGAATCTCGTTTTGAAGATTGCTTCCGCTTTATGGAATATCAGTACCCGGGCAGAGTATCTGCCAATATTCTGTTTGATGCCGGTTTGGCAAGTCAGGTTTATGCAGGAGCAGATTTGTTTCTGATGCCGTCAAAAAGTGAGCCTTGCGGACTCTCTCAGCTGATTGCCATGCGGTATGGCGCAGTTCCTATTGTGAGAGAAACAGGGGGACTTTTTGATACCGTTCCTGCTCTTAATACAGAAACTCTGGAGGGGCGCGGTTTTACTTTTAAGTTGTTTAATGCTCATGATATGCTGGGTGCAGTAGAACGGGCTGTGGGATTTTATCACAACCGGGAGCAATGGAATAAGCATATAAAAAATATTATGAAATATAATAGTGGATGGAAAAATCCTGCGAATGAATACTTAGGGTTGTATCAAGAATTAGTAGGTCATTAACATTATTTTTATTGATTTTGCCGCGTCTTTTTTGCGGTGTTGGAAGGAGTAAAGTATGATGAAATTAAACAAACAGGAGATGACACAGTTATTAGAGGAAACGTGTCTGAGAACCTTTGGCTGTGGTGTGGGTGATGCAACAGAACAGCAGGTGTACAAAACCCTTTGTATTACCGTAAGAGATATGCTGTCAGCACAAAGAAAAAAATTTACGGATGAGGTAACTGCGAAAGAGAAAAAGCAAGTTTATTATATGTCTATGGAATTTTTAGTGGGAACTTCGTTGAAAAATAACCTGTTTCATTTAGGTTTGGAAAAGGGTTTTTCAGATGTTCTCAAAGGCTATGGAATCGATATTCATCATTTATACGAAATGGAACCCGATGCAGGTTTGGGAAATGGGGGGTTGGGTCGTCTGGCATCTTGCTATATGGATTCTATGACAACTCTGGGTATGCCCGCAACCGGCTTTTCTATTCGGTATGAATTTGGTATTTTCAAGCAAAGTATTGTAGACGGTTGGCAAATGGAATTTCCGGATGACTGGCTTAATTTAGGAGGGGTATGGCTGGTTCCCAGAACAGACAAATCCTATGAAGTAAAATTTGGCGGTCAGGTATCGGAATGGTTTGATGACGGAAAACTTCGTGTGAACCATCATGATTATCAGTCTGTAATTGCGGTTCCTTACGATATGTTTATTTCCGGATACAATTCTAACGCTGTGAATAAGCTGGTGCTGTGGAGTGCTCAATCTCCTAATCGTTTGGATATGAATGCATTTTCCCGTGGGGATTACGCAAAGGCACTGGAGCAGGACACTATGGCGGAAGTGATTTCAAAGGCGTTATATCCTGCGGATGACCATATTGACGGAAAACGGTTGCGATTAAAACAGCAGTATTTGCTGGTTTCCGCCTCGTTGCAGAGCATTATTGACCAGCATTTGAATAAGTACGGTACTTTGGATACACTTGCAGATAAGGTGGCAATTCATATCAATGATACTCACCCTGCCCTTTGTGTGCCTGAATTGATGAGAATTTTAATTGATGAGCATGATTACAGTTGGGATGAGGCCTGGGAAATTACCCAAAAAACCTTATCCTATACCAATCATACCGTTATGAGCGAAGCCTTGGAGCGATGGAGCGAAAGTCTGTTTTCTGAACAGTTGCCCCGTATTTATTCTATTGTTTGTGAAATTAACCGCCGTTTGGTAAACAAATTGTTCCAACAGTACCCGGGAGATTATGGTAAAGTCAATTATATGGCGGCGATTGCAAATGGAGAAGTGCGAATGGCAAATCTTTGTCTTGCGGCTTGCCATAAAATAAACGGTGTATCAAAGCTTCACAGTAACATTCTGAAGGAAAGTATTTTTCGTGATTATTATCATTTGGACAATGACCGTTTTACCAATGTGACCAACGGAATCGCTTACCGACGGTGGCTGTGTCAGGCAAATCCTGAATTGACCGCCATGCTTAAGGATTTAATTGGCGATGGATTTATAAAAAATGCTACTCAACTGGAAAAATTATTGGAATTTAAAGAGGATAAGACGGTAGCACAGCAGTTAAGAGAAATCAAGCATCAGAAAAAGGTGGCACTGAGCAATTATATTGCCCGGGCAAATGGAATTATGGTTGACCCCGATTCCTTATTTGATGTGCAAATTAAACGTTTGCATGAATACAAACGCCAGCTGTTGAATGTTCTGCAAATTATTCATATGTATCGAAGAATCAAGGAAAATCCAAACTTAAATATTCCGCCCAGAACCTTTATTTTTGCAGCAAAGGCATCTGCCGGTTATTTTATGGCAAAGCAGATTATCCGTCTGATTGTGGCGTTGTCCAATGTGATTAACTCCGATCCGGCAGTTCGTGACAAAATCAAAGTAATCTTTATTGAAGATTACAAGGTGTCGTTAGCTGAAATGATTATTCCTGCGGCTGAAATTTCCGAGCAGATTTCTATTGCGGGGAAAGAGGCTTCCGGTACCGGAAATATGAAACTGATGATTAACGGGGCGGTCACCATTGGAACGTTGGATGGTGCCAATGTGGAAATCCACGAACAGGTGGGCGATGAAAATATGTTCCTGTTTGGTCTGCGTGCCAACGAGGTGGAAGAATTGTGGCGCAAAGGCTATGACCCCTTATATTACTGCAGAAAAAATCCGGAGCTGAACGATATTATGAAGCTTCTTTCTTCTGATGCATTAGGGGCACGATTTGACGATATTGTAAAATCACTGTTGACCAATTCTTACGGTGTGGCAGATGGTTATATGACCTTAGCAGATTTTGATGATTATGTCCGTGCTCAGAATGATGTATCCAAAGTATATCAGGATCAGGACAGATTTACAAAAATGTCTTTGGTTAATATTGCCAAGGCGGGTATTTTCTCTGCAGACCGTGCGGTAAAGGAATACGCAGACAATATCTGGAATATAAAATAATTTTGATAAGGGCGGGCAATTCTGTCCGCCCTTTTGTATGGTGAGGATAAAGGATGAGAATTTTATATGATAGCAAGCAAGCCCAATTTAAAACTCCTTTCGGTTGCCTGAGACAGGATGAAAAGTGTAGCATCAGTCTACTGATTCCAAAAAACTGTGCTGTCAATGAGGTACTCCTATGCTTAGAGGATGAAAAAGGCTTTTCCCTTCGTGTGCCCTTTGGAAAAATGGAAGATGAAGGGGAGTATGAACGATTTGGAGGTACTTTCTCTCTGTTTCGGAGAGGGTTGTACTTTTATTATTTTGTGGTAATACAGGAGGGAAACTCTTTCCGTTTGTTCCGTGAAGGATATGATCAAACCAATATGGAAGAAGGGGAGAAGTGGCAGTTGACCTGCTTTGATAAGGATTTTACAACTCCCCGTGATTATCAGGGAGGGGTCATGTATCAGATTTTTCCGGACAGATTCGCAAAATCGGGGGACTGTGACCTGACTCATAAACTAACTCCCTTTATCCTTCATCAATCTACAGAGGAATCACCCATTTTCAATCCTGATGAACAGGGAATTGTACAGAATAATGATTTTTACGGAGGAAACTTTTGCGGAATTATAGAAAAATTGAATTATCTGGCGGAGCTTGGTGTTTCGGTGCTGTACTTAAATCCTGTTTTTAAAGCCTATTCCAATCATCGTTATGATACGGCAGATTATAAGTGCGTGGACCCTATGTTGGGAACGGAAGAGCAGTTTATCTCCCTTTGCAACGAGGCACATAAGCGAAAAATAAAGGTAATTTTAGACGGCGTGTTTTCTCATACAGGGTCGGACAGTGTGTATTTTGATGTGCATAACCGCTTTGGAAAGGGTGCCTTTCATCATGCTGATTCTCCTTATAAAGATTGGTTTCAATTTAAGGAATATCCTCACAGTTATGAAAGCTGGTGGGGGATAAAGACGTTGCCCTGCGTTAATGAGTTAAACGACTCTTATTTGGATTTTATCATCCGTGATGAGGACAGTGTAATTTCTTATTGGATGAAGCGAGGGGCAGACGGTTTTCGTCTTGATGTGGCAGATGAATTGCCGGATGAATTTATTCGTTTGCTTCATGCAAGAGTAAAGGAATTAAATCCTGACGGACTGGTTATCGGAGAAGTGTGGGAGGATGCCTCTAACAAGTGCAGTTATGGTGTGCGGAGAACTTATTTTACAGAAGCGGAGCTGGATTCGGTCATGAACTATCCGTTTCGGGATGAAATGTTAAAGTATTTGACAGGAAAGCTGGACGGACTTTCCTTTGCACAAACCGTAATGACCATTTGTGAAAACTATCCCCGTCCTGTGGTGGATTGTCTGATGAACAGCTTATCTACTCACGATACTCCCAGAATATTAACCCTTTTGGGGGATTCTTTTGAAGGAAGCAAGGAGGAAAAAGCGGAACGGTTTTTATCCTCCAAACAAAAGGAAATTGCTTTGAAGAAAGAACGTCAGGCAGCGGCAATGCAGTTTTTTCTCCCTGGTATGCCCTGTATTTATTACGGCGACGAGGCAGGGATGGAAGGCTTTGAGGACCCTTTAAACCGCAGGTGTTTCCCTTGGGGAAAGGAAGACAAGGAATTGATTGAATTTTACCGTCAGTTGTCAGTGTTAAAGAAAACCTATGCTGAATTGCAATCAGGGGACACTGCCCTGGAGTTTGGAAACGAGGAGGTGTTTCATATCAGCCGAGGCAATCGGTTTCATCTGATTGTCAACCGTAACGGGGAACCCTATTCGGTGAAAGGAACGTTGATGATTGGACAAAATGCGGAGCAATCAGATGCCGTTACTGTTTTTTCAGGCGGGTTTGCTTTGGTAGAGAAATAAAGGTAAGGGGCAGTGACAAAATGATTTTTGCCACTGCCCCTTTATCTTCAGTTTTTTATTTTATAAGCTGTTACTGTGTTCTTCATCAACATTGCAATGGTCATAGGGCCAACACCGCCCGGAACGGGAGTGATAGCAGAGGCAACTTCTTTTACTTCCTCAAAATCTACATCACCTGACCAGGTGCCGTCTTCTAAGCGGTTCATGCCCACGTCAATCACCACCGCCCCCTTCTTTACCATGTCACCCTTAATCAACTTTGCTTTTCCCACTGCGGCTACCAAAATATCAGCTCGTTTTGTTACCTCTGCTAAATCCTTGGTTTTTGAGTGGCAGACGGTAACAGTGCCGTTCTCAGCAAGCAATAGCATGGACTGTGGTTTTCCTACGATGTTGCTTCTGCCCACGACAACACATTCTTTTCCGCTGACTTCGATGCCCGTGAGTTTAATCAGCTCCATTACTCCTGCAGGAGTACAGGGAGCAAAGATGGGTTCTCCAATCATAATTTTCCCCACATTGAAGGGGTGGAATGCATCCACATCCTTTTTGGGGTCAATGTTGTAAATAACAGTTTTTTCATCCAGATGAGAGGGGAGAGGAAGCTGAACCAAAATACCGTCAATGGTATCATCTTTGTTTAACTTGTCCACCAGTGCAAGAAGCTCTTCTTGAGTGGTTTCGGCGGAAAGGGCATATTCGTAGGAAGTGATTCCTACATGCTCGCAAGCATTTTTCTTGTTATTTACGTAGCGGCGGGAGGCAGGGTCGTCCCCTACAATAACCACCGCCAGACCAGGTGCACGTCCCTTTTTTTTCAATTCCTCTACTTCCAGTCTTAAGCCTTCCCGAATTTCAGCGGCGAGGCTTTTTCCGTCCAGTAATTTTGCTGCCATGTTGTTTTCCTCCGTTTCGTTGGTTGGTTTTATTCTTTAAATTTCTTTTTGGTTCACGGGGTGGTGGAATCAGACATTCCTTTCCAAACCCGATTAAATCCTCACGACCTGCTTGCAGTAATGCTTTTTTTACAAGAGAATAATTTTCCCGTCTGGAAAATTGTAATAAGGCTCTTTGCATTTGCTTTTCTTCATAGGTTTTTGCCACATACACGCTCTTCATGGTCATAGGATCAAGTCCGGTATGATACATACAGGTGGAAATGGTTCCCGGTGTGGGATAAAAATCCTGTACCTGTTCCGGCATATAATGCATTTTTTTAAAATACTGTGCCAATAAAATGGCATCATGCAATGTGCTCCCGGGATGGGAGGACATAAAGTAGGGGACCAAATATTGCTTGGTGTCCTTATTTAGCTGATAAAATTTTTGATAAAATTTTTGATAAACCTCCATGGGAGGCTTGCCCATATAGGAAAGGACGTTGTTTGACACGTGCTCTGGGGCAACCTTTAATTGACCGCTCACGTGATAGTTACTTAGTTCACGGAAAAAGGTAGGGTCAGGATCCGCAAGCAGATAGTCAAACCGGATTCCCGAACGGACAAACACCTTCTTTACACCGGGCAGTTTTCTTAATTTTCTTAACAAGGACAGATAGTCCTTGTGGTCTGCTTTAATATTACTGCACACTTTAGGATATAAGCACCGCTTATGTTTACAGGCTCCTGAAGTAAGCTGTTTTTGACAAGCAGGTTTTCGGAAGTTGGCGGTAGGACCACCCACGTCGTGAATATATCCTTTAAAATCGGGATGTGCAATCAGTTTTTTTGCTTCTGCAAGCAACGATTCGTGAGAACGAGAGCTGATGACCCTTCCCTGATGAAAGGCAAGAGCACAGAAATTACACGAGCCAAAGCATCCCCGACAGGAGGTCAAGGAAAACTGTATTTCGGTAATGGCAGGAACCCCATCGGTATAAGAGGGATGGTAGGTTCTCTCATAGGGCAAGGCATAAACCTTGTCCATTTCCTCGGTGGTAAGAGGAAGAGAGGGCTTGTTTTGTATGACGTACCGATCCTGATGTGCTTGTGCCATTCGTTTGCCCCGAATGGCATCCTGTTGTTCATATTGAATCCGTACCGAGTCGGCATAGGCCCGTTTGTTATCCCTCACCTCTTCAAAGGAGGGGAGCAAAACTGTATCCTTGGGTAACTCTTCTTCGCAGGAGCAACAGTACGCCGTTCCGTCAACATTTCTGATTTCCTTCACTCGTTTTCCTATGTTCAACTGATTAGCGATGGCGGGAATGGACCGTTCGCCCATGCCGTAGCTTAACAAATCCGCTCTGGCATCAACTAAAACAGAACGACGGACGCGGTCATCCCAGTAATCATAATGGGCAAACCGACGAAGACTTGCTTCTACACCGCCGATAATCAGGGGAATGTCTCCGAACGCCTCCCGAATTCTGTTGCAATATACAATCACCGCGCGATCGGGCCGTTTTCCCGCACTTCCGCCGGGGGTGTAAGAATCGGAGCTTCTTCTCTTTTTTGCGGCGGTATAATGGTTGACCATGGAATCAATATTTCCGGAGGAAACCAGAACCCCGAGCCTTGGTCTGCCAAATTCCAAAAAGGGCTCTTTACTTCTCCAGTCAGGTTGAGAAAGAATTGCCACTCGATAGCCTTCTTGCTCCAGTACTCTGGAAATAATGGCAGTACCAAAAGAAGGATGATCCACATAGGCATCCCCTGTCACATATAAAAAATCAGGCCGATCCCAGCCAAGAACTTGCATTTCCTGTCGGTTTACGGGTAAAAAACTCATACTCAATCCTTTTTTTACATAACTTCATTCTTTCTACATTATACATGAAAAACCCGTTTTTGTCAATAAAATTGCACCTGTTTGGAGAATGGACTGTGAATCAAAGTAAAAAGGTGTTGCAATTTAATTGGTTTTGTTGTAAAATAGGTATATAAGTATTTTTTAGGATGTGAAATCGTGAAACTAATCATACAAATTCCCTGTTATAACGAGGAAGAAACCCTGCATATTGCGGTGGGAGATCTTCCTAAACAAATAGACGGAGTAGATGAAATTGAATATCTGATTATCAATGACGGAAGTCAGGATAATACGGTAGAGGCGGCAAGAAACTGCGGGGTGCATCACATTGTGGGGTACAGTAAAAATAAGGGACTTGCTACCGCTTTTATGACAGGGATTGATGCATGTTTAAGATTGGGTGCGGATATTATTGTAAACACCGATGCGGACAACCAGTATTGCGGTGAGGATATTGAAAAGCTGATTCGTCCGATTTTGGAGGGGAAAGCGGAAATGGTAATCGGAGAACGTCCGATTGATACGATTGATGACTTTTCTCCTTTGAAGAAAAAATTACAGCGGGTGGGAAGCTCGGTGGTGCGTATGGTATCAGGAACGGATGTACCTGATGCGCCCAGCGGATTTCGTGCGTATAGCAGAGAAACGGCAATGAAACTGAACGTGGTGTCCAGATACACCTATACCTTGGAAACCATCATTCAGGCAGGAAATAAAAATGTGGCATTGGAATCGGTGCCTGTTCGTACCAATCCCCAACTGAGAACATCCCGTTTGTTTAAGAGTATGCGTGCTTATATCAAGCGGTCGGTTTCTACTATGTTTCGGATTTTTCTCATGTATCGCCCCTTTAAGTTGTTTGCAACTATAGGAAGTATTATTTTTGCACTGGGTGGGATTTTGGGATGCCGATTTCTGTATTTTTATTTTACAGGAACGGGTGACGGACATATCCAATCTTTAATTTTAACGGCTGTCCTGTTGATGATCGGATTTCAGACCATTACTCTCGGACTGCTTGCGGACGTGATTTCTGCCAATCGGAAATTGATTGAGGATGTGCAGTATCGTGTGCGCAAAATGGATTATGAACGGAAGGAACAGGAGTGATTTCTTTGAAAATTGCTTTTGATGCATACCCCATTGCGTCCCCTCGATTAAGCGGGGTAGGGGTTCATGCTTTGGAGATTGCTTCCCGTCTTTGCGGACGAGAGGAACTTGACTGTACCTTGCTGTTGTATGACTTTTTAAAACGGCGGGGCAGCGGGGAAGTGTTGGGAGAACGGATTCCTGAAACAAAAATTGTGCAGAACAATCTTCTTCCCTACGGAATATATGTGGAACTGTGGAATAAACTGCCCCGACTTGGTTTGGGACAGGTGTTTGGTACAACTGCAGATATTTATCATTTTTTTAATTTTGTGGTTCCGCCAAGGGTGCCCGGAAAAATTGTGAATACGGTTCATGATTTGGTGTATTTGAATTTTCCGGAAACCATGGAGAAACGAAACTACAGAAGACTGAAAATGCATTTGGAACGCTCCTGTCAGGATGCGGATGTGATTATTACTGTTTCGGAAACTGTGAAGCAGGAATTGATTGACCAGATGAATCTGCCCAAGGAAAAAATTCGGGTGGTATATAACGGAGTCGACCAAAATCGGTTCCGTCCCGTCACAGATAGACTGTCAGGACTGCCTAAGGATTATTTTTTGTATTTGGGCACATTGGAGCCTAGGAAAAATTTACTTGGACTGTTGGAAAGCTACCGTATTGTTAAACCAAAAATTGGGGATTGCAAGCTGGTGCTTGGCGGTGCCAGAGGTTGGGAATACGATACGATTTTTGAAAAAGTGAAAGAATATGGGTTGGAACAGGATGTGGTATTTACAGGGTACTTGCCCTCGGAGGATTTACCAAAACTGTATTCAGGAGCGAAAGCCTTTGTGTTTCCCTCTCTGTATGAAGGGTTTGGAATCCCGCCCCTTGAGGCGATGGCGTGCGGTGTGCCTGTGATTACCTCTGATTGTTCGTGCCTTCCGGAAGTAACGGGAAGTGCCGCTGTGCTGGTGAATCCGAAGGATTCAGAGCAACTGGCAGATGCTATGGAACGGATTTTGACCGAGAGTGATTTGCGCGAATCCTGTATCAAACAAGGGTTTGAGCATGTGAAACAATTTACCTGGGAACAGGCGACGGATAAAGTGTTTGAAATATACAAGGAATTATAGGAGAAATGATATGAAAGTTGCGATTGTACATGATTGGCTGACCAATTTTGGAGGTGCGGAGCAAGTATTAAAGCGGATTACGGAGCTTTATCCCGATGCTCCTATTTATACGATAGTTTTCCGTGAAAAAACTATGGGGAAAGTGTTTTCCAATGTGAGACCTTCTTATATTCAGAAGTTTCCCTTTGCAGACAAATTGTACAATAAATATCTGCCATTTTTTCCAAAAGCGGTGGAGTCTTTTGATTTGTCCGAATATGATTTGGTAATTTCTTCTTCTACTTGCTGTGCCAAAGGTGTTCTGACCCGTGCGGATACGGTTCATATATGCTTTTGCGCAACTCCCATGCGCTATGCCTGGGACTTTTATTTTGAGTATAAAAATCATGCCTCCCCCTTGTTTCGGTGGTTGATTCCTCATTATATGCATAAAATCAGAATGTGGGATGCTCTTTCTTCCATGCGGGTGGATGCATTTATGGCAAATTCCAAAAATGTCAGCCGACGGATTAAAAAGCATTATCGGAGGGAAAGTACGGTTGTTTATCCCTTTGGAAATACGGATTTTTACACACCCATTGAGCAACCCACAGAGGATTATTATTTTATTGCGTCCCGTTTTGTAAACTATAAGCGGATTGACTTGGCAATTTCAGCCTGCGAACGGTTAGGGCGAAAATTGATTGTATCTGGGACAGGCGGAGAAAAAAAGAAACTGCGTAAGCTGGCAGGAACGCATACCACCTTTGTGGGACGATGTTCTGATGAGGAGTTGCGTCAGTATTATCAGAATTGTAAAGCATTTTTGTTTCCCGGTGAGGAAGATTTTGGTATTACACCTGTAGAAGCACAAGCCTGCGGAAGACCTGTCATTGCATACGGCAAAGGCGGAGCATTAGAAACGGTTAAGAACGGAGAAACGGGAATCTTTTTTGAAGAACAAACGGTAGATTCCTTGTGTGATGCAATTTTGAGGTTTGAATCCATGAAATTTTCTAAAGAAAAAATTCGCGAAAATGCCTTGAGGTTTAGTAAGGATATCTTTGATAAAAGCTTTACCGCAGCAGTCAATGCCGCATTGGAGGAGGCAGGGAAATGAAGATTGCCCTTAATGCTCTGACTATGTCGGAAACAAAAGCGGGAGTCGGAAACTATGCATGGCATGTCATTCGGGAACTGCAGAAAAATCCGGGAGAGCATCAGTTTACGGTTTATGTCAATGGTACAGTAAAGGATTTGTTTTACGACTCGGAGCAGATGAAATTTATAGCTCCGGGTAGTTTTTCTTCCAGTAAAAAAAGATTGCTTTTTGAACTGACGGGATTTAGAAATATTTTGAATCGGGAACAGTATGATTTAATTCATTTTTTAGATTATGTAACTCCGTTACAAAAAGTAAATGCACCTATTTGTGTAACGGTGCATGATGTGAGTTTTTTTGCGTCGGAGGACTACTTTACAAAATCCATGAGTTTTACGAAAAAAACCTTATTGCCCCTGTCTTGTAAGCGTGCGTCAGGGGTGATTACCGTTTCGGAATTTACCAAGGGGGAGCTACTGCGATATGTTACCCTGTCAGAAGAAAAGGTTTTTCCGATTCTGTTGGGAACGGACTCCGCTTTTGATAGCGATGAAGACGGAGAGCCTTGCGTCTTGTGCGTAGGGACCATTGAACCCAGAAAAAATCAGATAACCGCAATCAAAGCCATGGAACTGTTGTGGCAGAAAAATCCTGAATTTACCCTTCCTTTGATTATAGCAGGAAAGCCGGGTTGGCGATATGAATCCATTTTTGATTATGCGGAAAACAGTCCCTTTAAGGATAGGATTCGTTTTACGGGATATTGTAACGAACGTCAGCTTGCAGGTTGGTACAGAAAAGCGAAGGTGTTTTTGTTTCCCTCTTTTTATGAGGGATTTGGATTACCTCCCTTAGAGGCGATGAGTTACGGCGTGCCGGTGGTAGCATCAAATGCGGCTTCTCTTCCTGAGGTGTTGGACAACGGGGCGATTCTTTGTCCGCCTGAGGATGCGGCCTCTTTTGCGAAAGGAATTGTTAATGCCTACGAGAATGATGAACTGATTGCTGCAGGGAAGAGACGGGCAGAGCAACTTAGTTGGGAAAAAACAGGTGCGGAGCTTTTGGCAATTTATCCAACCATAGCAGAAAGGAGCAGGAAATAGATGAAATCAACGGAAAAAGCAGTGAATATGATGATAGGGACTATCGACCTTTTTCTGACTGTTATTGCATTTTTAGTGGCTTACTTCATCAGAAGTCAGGTTTTCCAAACAGATAATCCTCTGTTTGGTCTGCTTTCCTATACTTGGATTTTGCTGGTATTTATTCCCAGTATGTTTATTTCGCTGTATCTGTTTGGTTTTTACGATTCTAAAAAGACCTCAAAACAGTTGCGATTTCGGCTGTTAAAGGCATTTGGAATTTGTGGGCTGATTTCTTCTTCTACTGTATTCTTAATGCGGGATGATGCCTTCAGCAGACTTTTATTTTTTTTGTTTTTGGGAATTGATTTTTGTTTTCTGTTTGCGGAAAAACTGGTACTGCGTCGATTCTTTACTGCAAAAATTAAGGATAATGTAGGTGCAACCCGTGTATTGGCGGTGGGGGATCCGGAAAAAGTAAAAGAAACCATGAAAAAAATCCGTCAGGAACAGGATTTGATTTTTCATGTGGTAGGCTATGTAAGTCTGACGGATGAATCGGGACTGGGAAATGTAGAGCATTTACAGGAATTGGTTATTCAACATACTGCCGATCAGGTATTTTTTTTCTTGCCTAAGGATTGGGCGGGAAATATTGAGCCGTACTTACAAAAATGCGAGGAATTGGGGGTTACTGCAAGATTGCTGTTGGATTGGTATCATTTGACCCTTTCGAAAACAGAATTGAGCTATTTGGGTGAGGTTCCCATGCTAACCTTCCATACCGTATCTCTGAATCAAAGCCAGCTATTGTTAAAACGGGCGTTGGATATTGTGGGAGGACTTTTTGGTTTGGTTTTAACAGGACTTGTTTCGGTTGTTATTGCTCCTGTCATTAAGCTGACCTCTCCGGGTCCAGTGTTTTATTCACAAAAGCGGGTGGGGCAAAATGGAAGAATCTTTCAAATGTATAAATTCCGTTCCATGGTTGCAGATGCAGACCAAAAGTTAGAAGAATTAAAAGAGTACAATGAGTTGAACGGAGCGGTATTTAAAATGAAAAATGACCCCCGTGTAACGCCTATCGGAAAGTTTTTGAGAAAAACAAGCTTGGATGAATTTCCGCAGTTTTGGAATGTGCTTCGGGGAGATATGAGTCTGGTGGGAACCCGTCCGCCTACAGTAGATGAGGTGGAGGAGTATGAATTGTATCACCGCAGAAGACTTTCCATCAAGCCTGGATTGACCGGAATGTGGCAGGTGAGCGGAAGAAACGATATTACTGATTTTGAAGAGATTTATAATCTGGATGTGCAGTATATCGACCGTTGGTCCTTAACCCTTGATATAAAAATACTGTTTCGTACCCTGTGGACGGTTCTCACCGGAAACGGTGCTGAATAGAAAGGATAAAACAATGAAAGTCAGTGTGATTGTACCTTCTTATAATACGTCGGAGGAGCATTTGTCCGTATTGTATCAATCTTTGCTCAATCAAACTTTTCAGGAGTTTGAAGTGATAATAGTGGATGACTGTTCTCAATTTGACCATTACCAAATACTTCAGGATTCCCGATTTCGGGTAGAACGGATGCCTCAAAACGGCGGGCCGGCAAAATGTCGAAATCATGGCGCCAAGCTTAGTGAAAGCGAATATTTATTTTTTACCGATTCTGACTGTGAACTGGCACCCCAAACACTATCACAGGTGATGAAGGGTTTGGAGCAAGAGAATGTGATTATGGGGAACACCATTACAAAAGCCAAAACCTTTTTTGGTACCTGTGTGGCATATTTGGGTTTTCCGGGAGGCGGAATTTTAGGATTTGATAAGGTGTGGAAGGTAGATGAAAAGGGGTATACCGACAGTATCAGCAGTTGTAATCTGGCAATCCGAAAAGGGTTTTTCGATGAAATGGAACGGTTTAATACCACTTTCCCTGTTCCCGGTGGAGAAGACACCTATTTTTCAAAAAAAATAGTTGCAAAATCAGAAAAGATATGGTATAATAAAGAGCAGATTGTGTATCACGTGGAGCGTGGTGACTTGGGGGGATTCCTTCGCTGGCAGATTACCCGCGGGCGGGGAAATTACCATATAAAAAAGAATCTGGGCAGTGTGGGCGGTTTTTATAAGTTAAGGCTGTGGTCTTTTTGGAACAGTCTGAAAGCAAGCACCTGGCGGTTTCCTGTAGTGGGAATGTTGATTCTGCTGTCCGTGATTTATCAATCCAAAGGATACAAAATAGAAGCAAAAAATCAAGAACGTGAGTAGGGGTGAAGGATATGTCTAGAAAAAGAGTGTTAGTCACAGGCGGTGCCGGTTTTATCGGTTCTCATTTGTGCGAAGAATTGTTACGTCGTGGCTGCGAGGTTATTTGTCTTGACAATTTTTTTACCGGCAGAAAAGAAAATGTGGCTCATTTGATGAGTAATCCCTATTTTGAAATTATTCGTCATGATATTATCAATTCTATTGATGTGGAAATTGATGAAATTTACAATTTGGCGTGTCCTGCGTCTCCCGTGCATTATCAGTACAATCCTGTAAAGACGATTAATACCAATGTTGTAGGCGCTTCCAATATGCTGGAACTGGCGAAACGGAGCAATGCAAAGATTTTACAGGCTTCTACCAGTGAAGTGTACGGCGACCCTATGGTTCATCCTCAAGTGGAAAGCTATTGGGGGAATGTAAATCCCATTGGCATCCGTTCTTGCTATGACGAAGGAAAGCGTTGCGCAGAAACCTTGTTTTTTGATTATCACCGTCAGTACGGTGTTGATATCCGTGTCATTCGTATTTTCAATACTTACGGTCCAAGAATGATGGAAAATGACGGCAGAGTGGTCAGTAACTTCGTTGTTCAGGCTCTTCGCGGTCAGGATATTACCATTTACGGTACCGGCGAACAAACTCGTTCCTTCTGTTTTGTCACTGATTTGGTTCGTGGCATGATTGCCATGATGGAAGGGAACATCATTGGTCCTGTTAATTTTGGAAATCCCAGAGAAATGACCATTAAGGAAATTGCCCAAATGGTGCTGGAGTTGACGGGAAGTAAGTCAAAGCTTATTTACGAGCCCTTGCCTCAGGATGACCCCTGCAAACGAAAACCGGATATTACCCGAGCAAAAACAGAGCTTGGTTGGCAACCGGAGGTTGTGTTGGAGGAAGGTTTGAAAAAGACGATCGACTACTTCCGTTCCACCATTCAATAAAAAGATTGTTCAGAGGCTTTGTTCTCTTTTAACAATAATTTGCGCCTGTAGCTCAGTTGGATAGAGCGTCAGACTCCGACTCTGAAGGTCGTGCGTTCGAATCGCGTCAGGCGTACCAAAAAATCCGTACACGAAAGTGTGCGGATTTTTACTTATTATCTATTCACTCTTCACTATTCCTTCAAAATATTTGAGTACGGATTTGTTGGAAAGTAATAGGTAATAGTGAATAAGGAAGAAGTTAAGGTAGTTTTGCTTATGCAAAACAAAATTTTAATATCTCTATGGTTCTGCTTTCTCATAATAAAATTTTGCCTAAAAATAGGATTTATATTTTTATTGACTTTAAAAAAATACTATGCTATAATAATTAAGTAAAATTTAATAACTCACACAAAGTGTTGATTATACCGCTTAGGTATGGTCGGTGAAAAGGGAATCAGGTGCGAATCCTGGACGATAACTGTCGGTGTATGCATTGAAGTTTTTATATCCATTATCGAAAGATAGTCATTGGGAAACTGAGAAGGCGGGATATGAAAATGCAGACTATATTGTCTATATGATGCGAGTCACAAGACCTGCTTTGATGTTATTCCGTACGTGCTCATTTGCATAGGAATAATGTTTTTGTATCCAAAAATATCTGGAGCTCTATTCTTTGATGCAAATTGTGATACTCACAGGAAAACTCAGCTGTGGTGATTTTTTACAACAAAAATTGCCGTAGCTTTTTTATTTGTTCGGCAAAAAAGAAAGGAATTGAAAAAATGAAATTCAAAAAACTTTTATGCTTGTTGTTGTCGATAGTTATAATTATCGGTACATCAACAGTATCACTCGCAAGCGTGCAAATGACAGATTGCCTTGCAGACAGTTGCGAGGTTGCAGAAGGCGACATCTATGATGTCATAAGTCGGGGCATCGGAAGTGCAGAAGCGTACCTCAGCGAAAAACTGACAGAAATGCATAATGATTCGGGCGTTGGATTTGGCTCTGATTGGGCTATTATAACATTGCTTCGCGGCAAAAAAAGCGTTACTTCTTCTATTCTTGAAGAATACACCTGTTCTTTAAAAGAAACTGTTAAAGGCTGGCATGCAAATGTTAAGCCTACAGATGCAGCAAAAGCAGTAATTGCTTTTACCGTTATGGATATGAACCCTGCAGATATTGAAGGCCTTAATCTAATCAATTTTATTTGCAATAGTACCCAACTTGAAAGCGGAACAAACGAACTTGCATATTCTCTTTTAGCACTTTATGCTTCAGGCGCAGAAATTCCGCAAGATGCTACATGGAGTAAAAGTGATATTGTTAATAGGCTTTTGACATTCCAGACAGAAAGTGGCGGCTTTGGTTTGTTTGACACAGAAAATACAGATGTTGATATGACTGCAATCTGTGTACAAGCTCTAGCTCCATATAAAGATGAACCAGCCGTAGAAACCGCCATTGATAAAGCCATTGTTTTCCTTAGAGACACTATTTCTGAGGATTGGGATTATGACGATAATCCGAATACTACGGCACAAGTTTTATTGACGCTTTCTACTCTTGGAATTGATGTCACTGACCCTGCTAACGGTTTTGGTGCTGACGAACAGGAAAATATTATTACTTCTCTTGAAAGTTACCATAATACCGAAGGAAACGGCTACCTTTTTGGAGATTCTGTTAATACACTTGCCACATATCAGATTATGCAGGCATATGATGCATACAGAAAGATTCACAAGGATAGTGTTTTATACTGGGACTTTGGCACAGACGGTCAAGCATATAATGACCTAGCGGGCACACAAGACCCTGCTCCTGAAGAAAATGAGGCTGAGCCTGTTGATGTATTTGTGACCATCGTGGATGACGGAGATATTGTTACTGACAAAAATGGAGAATATGTTGCGCAGGCAAAGGTGACAGTTTCTGACCGGGACAGAAATGGCACACTTACCGTTGATGAGGCTTTATATGCAACACACGAAGCTCTATACGACGGCGGTGCAGAAACAGGTTATAGCACTTTTGTTGGTGACTACGGCTTGTCTCTTGCAATTCTTTGGGGTAAAGGTACACCCGGAGTTTCGGCGGCTTCCGGTTATTACTTAAACAATACAAGTTGTTGGAGCTTGCACGATGTTGTAAGCGATGGTGACTATCTCACTGCATTTAATTATTACGACACAACGTACTGGAGTGATGCTTATTCATACTTTAGCGAAAATACAGTATCGGTAGATAAAGGTTCTTCCGTTACACTGACATTAAATGCTCTTGGGTATGATGAAAATTGGAATCAGATTTCATCTCCTTATGCAGGTGCAAAAATTATGCTTTTAGGAACTACAGCCGAGGTTCTTACTACCGATGAAGATGGCAAAGTAGAAATTTCAACTTCACAGTCTCGGACTGGCACATATTATGCAGTAGCATATACCGAAGCAAAAAATATTGTTCCTGCAGTATGTAAAATTACAGTGAATCAAAGACAGATTTCGTCAGGTGTCGATTCGGTTTCAAGTAAAATTCGTGTGAATGTAAAGGTAATGGTTCATGACGATGACTGTGAAAACGGATATACTTATAAAAATAATGCTTCTAAATACAATGCGTTAGTATCAACAAAAGTTACCATAGATAAAAACGACACTGTTTATGATGCTCTTTTAAAAGCTCTTGATGATGAAGGCGTTGACTTCACTGAAGCTGACGGATATGTTTCCGAAATTGGCGGATACGGCGAATTCGACCACGGACCACGTTCAGGCTGGATGTTTATAGTTGATGGAAAATACAAAAATACAAGCTGCCGTGAAACAAGGCTGACAAAAAATTCGACAGTTGTGTGGTACTATACGGATGACTATACAAAGGAACGTGGCTCACAGGAAGAAAAAGAAGACACTTCCAATTATGATGATACCAAAACAGAATTTGGTCTTGATGGAAAGAATGAAGATATTACATATAAAGAAGTTATTAGTAAAGGAAAAACTTTTGCTGACATTGTAAATTGCACAGGAAAAGCTGAAATTGAGGCTCTTTGTGAAAGAGGCATAATAAACGGAAAAACAGAAGAAAGCTATGACCCTTATGCTACAATGACAAGAGCAGAATTTGCAACGATAATCGTGAATGCATTGGGACTTCCGCAAAAAGATGGCATGGAATTTGAAGATGTAAAGGCTGAAGAATGGTATGCGCCATACATCAAAACTGCATATCATTACGGGATTGTAAAAGGTGTTTCCCACAGCGAGTTTAATCCGCAAGGCACAATCACACTTGAAGAAGCTGCTGCAATGGTTGAGCGTGCGGCAAAACTTTCCGGTATAAAAACTGATATAGATGTAGCTGCAGCAGAAGAGATACTGGACAATTTTGAGGATTTTGACAGCATATCGGTGTGGGCTATGTCTTCTATGGGATACTGTATCAATGATGGAATTTTAGAGGATAATGGAAACTTTGTTAATCCTAAAAAGAATGTAACACGAGAAGATATTGCAGTTATGTTATATAAAATGCTTGGAAAGGCAAAGTTAATATGAATTTTATAAAAAAGTTTAAGGGTACTATTGTTGTCATAGGGATATTTGCTATAGTTCTGGCAATTAACTTTTATTATCCTGATTCACAAAATATAAGCACAGACGTTCAGGTAAATGAATCTGTTAATGAAGATTTCACGGAGGAAACTGTAGAATCTGCACAAACACAAGAAATTATAATACCTGTTAATGAAGATGTTCCGATTGAAACAACAGACCATACGGAAACTGAGATAAAAGAGATCATAACACCTACACCTGTAGCTCCTTTAGAAACGTCAGAGCGTGATGAAGAGATAGAAATTCAGGAAGAATCAGTTGAAAAGAACACGCTTTCTTGTTTCCTTACAGTAAGATGTGATACACTTTTAGATAATATGGATCGTATTGCTCCTGAAAAAATACATTTAATCCCTGAAAGTGGATTGATTTTACCTGAAATTGAGTTTGAATTTTCAGAAGGCCAAAGTGCTTTTGATGTTTTGGAAAGAGAACTAAAAAATCGCAACATACATTTTGAATTTACCAAAAATCCAATGTTTGACAGTGTTTATATACAGGGCATAGGAAATTTATATGAATTTGACGCGGGAAATCTCTCAGGATGGATATATCGTGTGAATGGTGAAATCTTGTCTGTTGGATGTTCTCAATACAAACTAAAAAAAGGAGATAAAATAGAGTTCTTATACACTTGCAACATGGGAAAAGATTTATAAAATATCTTTATGGTTCTGCTTTTCCGGAAAAAGACGGATTTCATTGAAATCTGTCTTTTTTCAACTAAATCTGCCTGACGGCGAGCTAAATGTACTGTTAAAATACGTCAAAGTATGTTGCAAATGTTCAGATTTATGATAAATATTTCTTAAAGAGCAAAAAAACTTGAATCAGAAGTGTTTTTGTGATATAATAACTGTAATGTATATTTTTGTTTGTTTCAATAATATATAAAAATGGAAAGGGATGGTATGTTATGATTTACGGAGTGGCTATCTTGTCCGGCTGTATGCTGGTAGGGTCATTCATAGGAAATTTGTTAGGTCTTCTAACGGGATTGAACTCGGATATAGGCGGAGTCGGTTTTTCTATGCTCTTGCTTTTACTGATTACCAACTCCAAAAAAATAACCGATAAGTTGCCGGAAGGGTATACAAAAGGTCTTAATTTTTGGAAAGAAATGTTTATTCCTGTTGTTATTGCAATGTCAGCATCGCAAAATGTTGTCAGCGCATTGGATGGAGGAGTTCTTGCTTTTGTAGCAGGAGTTGGTGTAGTATTTATTATGTTTTTACTGTTACCCATTTTTAATAAATTTACATCAAAGAAAGCCGTTGATGAAGAAACGGAGGCGAAATAATGAAAGAAATAGCAAACATAATAGTAGATTTATTTGTAGATAATGCATTTGTAATGTCGTTTTTAATTGTTGGAATTATCTCATTATTTGCCAACTTTGTCTCAACCAAAGTCACCAAAGGCAGAATTCACTCTTCTGCATTAGCCATTTTTATGGGACTGATATTGGCATATGTTGGAGGACGGATGACGGGTGGTTCAAAAGGACTTGCTGATGTAACTGTTTTTACAGGAATTGGCATTTTGGGAAGTTCTACTCTTCGTGATTTTACCATTGTTTCCACAGCATACGGCGCTAAATTTTCAGAAATTAAAAAATGCGGATTTATTGGGGTTGCCTCTCTTTTAGTCGGTGTTATTTTAACATTTATTATCGGAGCTTTGATTACTTTTGCTTTTGGATACAGAGATGCTGAAAGCATAGCAACAATCGCTGCAGGTACGGTGACGTTTGTTGTTGGCCCTGTTACCGGTGCAGCAGTGGGGGCAGATTCAACTGTTATTGCAATTTCGATTGCTGCGGGAGTATTTAAATCTATTGCCGTCATGCTTGTGACTCCCATGATAAAAAAGAAGATTGGGCTTACCACCCCTGGTGCGGCAATGGTTTTCGGCGGTTTGATGGGAACAACCAGCGGTGTAACAGCAGCTCTTGCTGCAACTGACCCTAAATTGGTCCCCTATGGTGCAATGACCTCTACTTTCTATACAGGCTTAGGTTGTTTGCTTTGCCCGTCAGTATTATATTCTTTGGTTCGATTACTTGTACTTTAATTACATAAATAAAAAGCGATTAAAAGGAGCTGTATCAAAATCATTTTGCTACAGTTCCTTTTTTGTATAACGAAAACGCGGGGGATTTCGATTTCCCCCGCACCCCTTAAAACGACACAGGGGCTTCGTCCCTGTACCCTTTGATAGAGCAGTACAGCCCATTTATAGTACAACAAAACAAAAAAGCAACCTATGGTTGCGAAACATTCAAAGAAAAGTTGGTTGATAATGCGAATTAGCTTTGATATTATGAATATAATATAGGAATAAGGAGCGGTGATATCAATGAAAATAGGTGAAAAAATAGCAAATCTTCGTATTATGGCGGGGTTGTCGCAGGAACAGTTGGCAGAGCACCTTGACGTTTCCAGACAGTCAGTTTCAAAATGGGAAATGGACCAGGCCCTTCCGCAGATAGATAAAGTTCTTCAGTTGTGTGAACTTTTTAAAATTTCAACCGACAGCCTTCTTCTTGAAGATGTTAACATTCCTCAAAAGACCGAAAAAGTGAAAGGGAATAAATATTTTGGCACAGACGGTTTCAGAGGAGAGGCAAACGTAACCTTGACATCAATGCAGGCCTATAAAGTGGGCAGATTTTTAGGGTGGTATTATTCGTCACCGCTTTCAGGGTGTAAAAAGAGCAACTACAGACCGAAAATTGTGATTGGTAAGGATACGAGAAGGTCAAGCTATATGCTTGAGTATTCCATTGTTGCAGGGATAACAGCTTCGGCAGCAGATACGTATATGCTCCATGTTACAACAACTCCCAGTGTTTCTTATGTGACACGGCAGGAGGGGTTTGATTGTGGAATTATGATAACCGCCTCCCACAATCCTTATTATGACAATGGTATTAAAATTATCAATCAATACGGAGAAAAGCTTGACGATAAAACAACAGCTTTGATTGAAGCATATCTTGACGGCGACCTTGCAACCCTCGGTATTACCGGAGATGATTTGCCTCTTGCCACAAAAGAAAGAATCGGTTGTATTACAGATTATTCATCAGGAAGAAACCGATATCTTGGTTACCTTATTTCTATTGCATCTCATTCATATAAAAATTTAAAGATTGGTCTTGATTGCGCAAACGGGTCGTCATGGATGATAGCAAAATCGGTGTTTGGGGCATTGGGAGCACAGACTGTAGTAATCGGTGCAGAGCCTAATGGACTGAATGTTAACGAAAATTGCGGTTCAACTCATATTGAAAATTTGTGCAAGCTTGTAAAGGAGAACCATCTTGATGTAGGCTTTGCCTTTGACGGTGATGCCGACAGATGTATTGCAGTAGACAACAATGGCGAAATCGTGGATGGAGATAAGATGCTTTACATTTTGGCAAAAAGACTAAAAGCAAGAGGCATGCTTGACCATGATACAGTGGTTGCAACCATTATGTCAAACAGCGGCTTTTTTGCCAGTCTTGAAGAAGCGGGTATAAAATGCGAAAAGACAGCTGTAGGTGACAGATTTGTTTATGAATGTATGCAAGAAAAGGGATATGCCCTCGGCGGTGAACAGTCAGGACATATCATACTTAAAAAGCATGCAACCACAGGCGACGGTATTTTAACTGCTATTATGATTGCAGAAGAAATATGCGATTCAAAGCTTTCTCTGGCAGAGCTTGCAGCTCCTGTCAAACTTTATCCCCAATATATGAAAAATGTACGAGTCAAGGATAAAGCGGCGGTGCTTCGGGACAAAGCTGTGCTGGAAAGCGTAGAAAAAGTGGAAGAGTTGATTGCCGGCAAGGGAAGAGCACTTCTTCGTCAGAGCGGAACAGAGCCGGTTATCAGAGTTATGATTGAAAGCGAAAGTGAAGAAAAATGCGTTGAGTTCGCACAAATGATTGTGGATGAAATCATCAAGGGAGGGCACAGCGTTGAATAAGCTTGTCAAAACAAAGGATTTGTTTGACTGTACAACGGATTATCTGACAAAGTTTTTTGAACAGTACGAATATCCATGGGAAATGTTGCCTCATATAAAGGCATATATCTATGAGTTGATAGAAAATGGGTTGGAAGGCTTTTCAGAAATTTCTGAGGGTGTTTATGTGGGGAAGAATGTCAAAATCTATCCTACAGCAGTGATTGAAGCTCCTGCAATTATTGGAGAAGGGACAGAAATACGCCCCGGAGCATTTATAAGAGGCTCCGTAATAACAGGGCCAAACTGCGTGATAGGGAATTCATCCGAGCTGAAAAACTGCGTACTCCTTGAAAAGGTTCAAGTGCCTCATTATAATTATGTGGGCGATTCAATTCTTGGTAATCGTGCACATATGGGAGCAGGTTCCATTTGCTCAAATTTAAAATCAGACGGAAAATCCGTTGTGATTCATGGGGACAAGGAGTATGAAACAGGAATTCGTAAAATTGGCGGAATACTCGCAGATGGTGCAGATGTGGGTTGCGGATGTGTTTTGAATCCGGGCACGGTGCTAGGAAAAAACACCTCTGTATATCCCCTTACTTCCCTAAGGGGTGTATATCCTTCGGACAGCATCGTAAAATCTCAAAATGATATTGTACAAAGAAGAAAATAATGAAATAAATAACCCCCCGTTTTTATACGGGGGGTACAGCGTGTCGATAAACCTATCGACACGCTGTCAGACTGGGAAAAAGGAAGGAATATTTTGTCAAAATGAATCGCAGACAGTACGGGGGTACGGCAAGTGTTCATTTTGGCAAAAAGCAAGTAATCGTCGGACAAACTCAATGTTTTTCCGACGATTTTTTGTAATGCAAAATATAAAATAAAAATTTAATATTTATAATGATTCCCTCTTCATCTTCTTGCGTTAGACCGACTTTTTCGACGGTCTGAACCCCCCGTTTTTATACGGGGGGTTATTTATATTTTTTTGAACATTGCAAAATAGGGTTCTAAATTTAATCCTGAAACCGTTCTGTTTTGGTACAGAGGATATAAATTGTGCTGACCGCTGATCAAGGAATCTGAGCTGATACCATATTCTATCGATAAATATGCTTCAATGAACGCAGACAGATGGTCAGCTCCTCGAATCAATTCACCATCCAGAGGATTAAATTCTTCTTTATTATATGTTTTGTTAATTTCGTCTCCCGAGCAATATCGGATAGTACCATCCACAATAATTTTACTCTTAAATTCCTCCTGAATATAATAATGAATTTTATCGTGCCAGGATTTTGGCAATAGGGGAAAGATTTTTTTCTCCAAAGCATCATTTTCAATTTCTTTAATAATGTCATCTAAGCCTTCTACCGACCGCTTGACCGGAGAGACAATGTCGCGGGTCAGTACTTCTGGCAAATCGTGAAACAATCCTCCGTAAAAATTATTACAAAGCCGTTTTTGACAGCCGTCAATTTCCAAGGTGAACAAATAAGACAGAACCGCAACAATCAACATATGTCCCAGTACAGAGGTTTCGGGAATACGATAGCACCGTGCCCATCGTTGCTGCAGTCGTAATTGTCCTACCAAATTCAAAAAGTTTTTGATATTCACGTCTGCATAATACCGCTGAACACCCGGTAAGGAAAAATACTGGGCAATTTCTGCATCAATCTCTGCTTTTACAGTCTGAATATCGTGCAGGGAGGAGGACAGGGGATACACAATGGAAAATTCCCATGCCGTTGCCAGATAATGTGCTGCAGAAATCAGAGATTTTTCCCGCTTTCCGTACTCTTGATCCAAAAGATAGCTCTGAAATTTTTCGTAGAAATTTCCTTTTAAGGGCTGACAGGCAGGGCGAAGCTCTTCCAATACCCAACGGTTAATCTGTTCTCCTTTTTCTGTCATCAGCTTGTGAAAAACAGGAGGTTTAATATCGGTCAGCAGTACTCTGTGAAGGTATTCGAAAATACAGCCTTCTATTAACAATTGTTCATCCAAAGAATTGTCCGGTTCGAATTTTTTCAGAGCATACAGATAAAACAACTTATGTGCTTGTTTGTCAAGCTCCGTAAAACCCTTGTGCGGTCTTAAGTGGTCATTCCATCGCTGAATACTGGCTCCTTGATGTAATAAGTCAATTAGTTCCTTTGTTATCATAAAAACACCTCTTTCTTTCATCATATCATAAATATTCTTTAAATGCAAGAAAAAGCCTAAGAAAGTTATTATTTTTAAGTATATGGAAGAAAAAAGACAGTTTT
>JAZNAU010000017.1:0-5093 GCA_045586685.1 Clostridia bacterium | reverse complement strand
TGATAAGCATCGATATAGAGACCGAGATGGGCGGAGGACAGTGGATTTTCCATCACGGTCTGATTCACGATGCCAATAAGTTTTGCTTTTTTATGATTTAAAAATAAAGGGGAACCAGAGCTGCCACCTACGGCAGTGATGTCTGCAAAGCCATACCCGTTTTTATAGTTCTCTTTGGGTGGCAAAGCAAGACAACCCTTCCGTAGCAGCGGATACACAAAGGGAGCACTGAACACTCCCGACGGATAACCAATCATCATTACTTCATGCAGTGCTTCAATATCATGGAGTTCCTGCTCGGTTAAAATATTCTTTTCGGTTAAGTACTTGCAGTAAATAGGATGCCCTGTTATTTTTTGAAATTTCTCGTTAATGGGTTCCAGCAAACAACAGCAAAGCTCATTGTCATCCAACGTAAACCATTTAGGTTTACAGGTAATTGTAGCACTTCCGCAAACTCCTTCATGTCGGTAATGAAAAGTCATCTTTGTTTCGCGTGCTTCAACTACATGTTTTACACTGACAATCACAGGAACCTCTTTCCCGTTCAGATTCAATCTCATAAAAAATCCTGTTCCTACGGTTATTCCATCTTCACGGGTTGATTCAATATACACTGTTACATCTTTTAATACGTCATACATTTTGATAACACTCCTCGTTAATGTAGTTTAAAATACTTTTCTTTGGAATCCTCCATTTTTTACCTACCCGAAAGGCTTTGATCTTTCCGCTTTGTAGTAACTGGTAAAGGGTGTTTTTCCCTACCAACAGAAATTCCATTGCCTCATCGGTGTTTAATACTTCGTAATCATCATGGAACATATTTTTGTCTCCTTTCAAGATTATTTCTGTTTATTTAATGTTATGAAATTCTGTTACTAATTCCACAGGATTGGGAATTTGCTTGGCGTTAAATACTTTTTTCAGTTCTCTGGGGAATGTAATCGGACTGGTGTCAATCTGACGAAACCTCCAAAGGAGTTTCTTAACGTAATCGTCACCGTACGTTTCCCGAAAAAACTTGCTTGCATCTGCTAAACTTCTCTTTTCATTTGCATATTCCAAAAACTCTGTCATCTCTTTCTTTGCCTCATCCGAAAACTCGTTTCTCTTTGCCCGTTCTATTGCATCCGGCAGGGTATAACAATCCCCTTTCGGAAACATTTTGTACAGATAATAATCAAATAAGTACCACCCGATTTTTTCTGTTTTCTCCATAAATTCTCCCGTGGTTTCTACATCGAATTTCTTGCTAAGGTGGTTGAGTTTGGAAGTCATACACCTGATTTCAATTCTAAGTACATCACGTGCCTCTTCTATATCAGGAAATAATCCCTTGTTCTTTTTCTTAGAACTCTCTTTTGTCATCTGAGCATACTTGTTGTACAGAGAAATCTCCACACCGCTGTTATAAATGGTCATATCATCTTTGCTCCGCTTTTTCTTGTCATACAAAAATTTCTCCTCAAAGCTCTTAGGGATATTGCATCTCTTCGCAAGCTTTACAAAGGCTTTTACCTGCTCCTGATTGTCTAAATGCACATCTACACAATAGTCCATTCTGCTAAGGGAGCAATGTTTCAATTTGGGAAGTTCAGGGCAAAGTTGAGTCAGATACTTGTCCGCTTTCTTCTTCATTTTATCATACTCCTTAGTATCAAACAGTTTTGTAAAAACATCAGACTTCAACACTCTTGAAGGATTGATTCGATAACTGATTTGATATTGGGTAAAACCCTTCTTTTTCATTTGCTTATAATAAATGATAATCCCATGGTTTCGTAATCCGAAGTACACCATTTTATGATCTCCTTTTTTTGACCAATCGTTGCCGGTTTGTTTCAATTGATTTTGCGTATTAAAATATAGGTCACTTGTAGTGATTGTACTGATTTCAAAGGTATGGATCAACATATCTTTTTTCTCCTTTTCGGTAAATTGTAATTTTGTAATAGGTTAGTTGTTTCTGCCTTATTTGGCTTTATATCACATTATCTATATTTCTTTTCCTGCTTATATAGCTTATATGAGATACTATGACACCTGGCAACACCATTTGAGATTAAATCTCATTATTTTAATGTTATATAAATTGAATTTTATATTGACATTGTAAATATTTTGTGTTACAATGAATATACTAAGTATAGAAAGGAGCTGTTTTTATGGCAAGTACAACGATTAGTATTCGACTGGATGCAGAATTAAAAAAACAAGCGGAAACAATGTTTAACGATATGGGTCTTAGTATGACCACTGCAACGAATCTATTTTTGCGTCAAGTAGTAAGACAAGGTAGAATTCCTTTTGAAATTGCAACCGATCTTCCTAACGCAGAAACATTAGCTGCAATGAAGGAAATTGATGATATGTTAAATGGTAAAATCCAGGCTAAGCAATACGCCGATACTAAAGAATTGTTTGAGGATTTGGACGCATGAAATACCGTATTGAAGTATCATCAAAATTTAAAAGAGATTACAAATTGATTCAAAAACGCGGATACGATGTTACACGACTAAAAAAAGCGGTAGAACTTTTGGCAAACGGTGAGAAACTACCGGAGTCTTATAAAGATCATCCGTTAAAAGGAGATTACCACAATTATCGGGAATGTCACATTGCACCGGACTGGTTGTTAATTTACCGTATTGAAGAAAATGTATTGGTTTTAGCATTAGTCGGAACCGGAACACACAGTGATTTATTTCGTTAGAATTTTTTACAAAGCAGTTATCTGTCAAAAGGATAGCTGCTTTTTTGTTTTTTACAAAATTTAAAATAGGTACTATATTTCTGAAAGGAGGTTTTGTCGATTGAAACAACCAAGATTTATTACACAAGGTGTGCTGCAAAAGTTACCGCTTCTTCTGCAATGTGTACTGTGGGATATGACCGAAACAATCCCTGAGCCTGATTATCTTCAGGTGTTTACACTTTCAGAACAGAACGGAAAACAGAAAATTGAGCATACCCAGGAAATCCCGCCGTACAGGCGGGTTCTTTTTTTGGAATCAAAAAATCCAATTAGCGCCAAGGTTTTTGTGATTGACGATACAACTCACACAACCATGCTGTTAAACCATGAATATTGAAGGGAGAATTTATTATGAAATGCAAAAAATGCGAAATACCATTAACCGAAGAAACAACCTATACCTTTGAAGGAATCTCTTTTTGCAAGGATTGTTTTGAGCAGCAAACGGTGATATGCGACCACTGTCGCGAACGAATCTGGAGAGAAAATGCAGAAGGGAATAACGATACGGTTCTTTGCCCACGATGCTATGACAACTATTACACACATTGTGACGATTGCGGAGTTCTTATTTCCAATGATGAAGCCTGTTGGGAGGACGGCGAGGATATTCCTTACTGCGAACGGTGCTTTGAACAGATGCAATCCAATGCCAGAATTCATCCTTACGGATATAAACCGGATCCGATTTTTTACGGCTCCGGTCCTTTGTATTTAGGAGTGGAACTGGAAGTAGATATCGGTGGTGAATACGGAGATAATGCTGAAAAACTAACTGACATTGCCAATTTTGAAAACGACCATCTGTATGCCAAACATGACGGCAGTATTAACGATGGATTTGAACTGGTATCCCACCCTATGACATTGGAATATCACACTGATACTATGCCGTGGAAGGAAGTGTTTGAAAAAGCCATTGATTTAGGATACCGTTCTCACCAGACGACTACCTGCGGACTTCATTGTCACGTAAATCGATCCGCTTTTGGATGTAATGAACAGGAACAAGAAAAGGTGATTGCCCGAATCGTTTACTTTGTAGAAAAACACTGGGATGAATTATTACGATTTTCCAGACGGACCGAGCTTAGCATCAACCGTTGGGCAAGCAGATACGGCATTGCAGAAAGCTTAAAAGAAACCTATAAAAATGCAAAGGACAAACGGATGGGACGGTATGTAGCAGTCAATCTGGAAAATTACCATACCGTAGAATTCCGATTGTTCCGTGGGACATTGCGGTATGAAACCTTTCTGGCTACCTTACAGTTGGTAGAACTGATTTGCAGAAACTGTATTATGCTGACGGATGAAGCGTTGGAGAAACAAACCTGGCAGGAATTTACCAAAGCTGCCAAACAAAAAGAACTGACGGCTTACTTAAAGTCCCGTCAGTTATAAAGGAGGAAATACTATGTGCGGATTATGTGGATTTTTATCCTACGACAACAAACCAATCCCGTCGGTACATACCTTGACAGAGGAGCTGATGGAAGCATCAGCAATACGAGGAACAGATGCTTGTGGAGTGGCTTTCTGTCATCAACGAAAACTGCAAGTGATGAAGGATGGGAAAAGTGCTTATCAGGCAAGCTTTAAAGTTCCCAAAACCATTAAGGCGCTCATTGGGCATACAAGGCATACCACCCAAGGGTCTGAACGAAAGAATTATAACAATCACCCCTTTTTGTCCAAGCACTTTGCACTGGCGCATAATGGGGTACTGGGAAATGATAAGGAACTGCGAAAGACAGAGTATCTTCCCTATACGAAAATTGAAACAGACAACTATGTTGCGGTACAATTGTTGGAAAAATACGGAGGTCTCACCACGCAATCGCTGAAGAAAACAGCAGAGGCATTGCACGGCAGCTTTTCTTTCACCATTTTGGAGGAAACGGGAGACCTGCATGTTATCAAAGGAGATTCTCCGTTGTCTTTGCTTCACTTTCCTGAAAAAAAGCTTTATGTTTACGCAAGCACAGATGAAATTCTTTGGAGAGCGTTAATTGAAACGGAATTGTTTTCAGAATTGAAAAAAGGAGCCTATGAAGAAATTAAAATCCCCTGCGGGACTCTTCTTACCATCAGAAGAAACGGTACATTGGTGTGGAATCAATTTGAATATCAGGATTCATACAGTTCTTTTTTCGATTGGAGAAACTACGGCAACTATGAATCTTTCTATCTGGAAGATTTAAAGTCCGTAGCAGCATCTTTGGGAATCAGAAAGGAGGAGATTGATATGCTGATAAAGGAAGGACTTTTCTACGATGAAATTGAGGATTTCATTTATAACGATGCATTAGAAGTGTAATGAATCTTAAAT
>JAZNAU010000016.1:0-22494 GCA_045586685.1 Clostridia bacterium | reverse complement strand
CATTACACCGTTTAAATTATAATTACTTTATTTTATCAAAAACTCCTTGCAACAATTACATTTGCAAGGAGTTTAATAGTTAAGGTTCCTATTTAGTGCATAACTTTTTGCGTATTATGGCGTAAGTTTGGCGTAAATTGGGCGTAAATTTCAGCACTTAACACCCTCAAATCTGCATAAACACTAGGTTTATTTCTCAAGCGGCTTCATTGTAGGGAACAACAGCACGTCGCGGATGGCTGCCGAATCGGTCAGCAACATGCACATACGGTCGATTCCAAACCCGATTCCGCCTGTAGGAGGCATACCGATTTCCAAGGCTCTCATAAAGTCTTCATCTGTGGTATTTGCTTCCTCGTCACCCTGTGCCAGAAGTTCTTCCTGTGCACGGAACCGTTCTCTTTGGTCAATGGGGTCATTCAGCTCCGAATAAGCATTCGCCATTTCCCAACCGTTCATAAAGAACTCAAACCGTTCCACATATTCTGGATTTTCAGGCTTTTTCTTAGTAAGGGGAGAAATCTCCACAGGATGGTCCATCACAAATGTAGGCTGGAGCAGGTGTTCTTCCACATAATCTTCAAAGAAGAGGTTCAAAATATCTCCCTTATTATGCCGTTCTTCATATTCAACATGATGTTCTTTTGCAACAGCACGTGCTTCTTCCAAGGTTTTAATTTCATTAAAGTCCACACCTGCATATTTCTTTACGGCATCTACCATGGTAATCCGTTCAAAGGGTTTTCCCAAATCCATTTCTATACCGTTATATACAATCTTTGTAGTACCCAGCACTTCCATTGCCACATGACGATACAAATTTTCTGTCAAATCCATCATGCCATGATAATCAGTATATGCCTGATACAGCTCCATCAATGTAAATTCGGGATTGTGACGAGTATCCAGACCTTCGTTACGGAACACACGTCCAATTTCATAAACCCGTTCCAGACCGCCGACAATCAAACGTTTTAAATATAGTTCCAGAGAAATTCTCAGTTTGAAATCCTCATCCAACGCATTAAAATGGGTTTCAAAGGGACGTGCCGCTGCACCCCCTGCATTGGAAACAAGCATAGGAGTCTCCACTTCCAAAAATCCCTGTGCACCCAGATAGCTTCTAATAGAAGAAATGATTTTTGACCGCTTGATAAAGGTATCTTTGACGTCCTTATTCATAATCAAATCCACATAACGTTGTCTGTAACGCATATCTGTATCGGTCATACCGTGGAATTTTTCAGGCAAAGGCTGTAAGGATTTGGATAACAGGGTAATACAGTCAATCCGAACAGACACTTCCCCTGTTTGAGTGGTAAATACTTCCCCTTCTGCTCCTACAATATCCCCGATATCCAGCTTTTTAAAGCGGTTATATTCTTCCTCGCCCAAAATATCCTTCTTCACAAATAACTGAATCTGTCCGTCCATATCCGCAATATGGACAAAGCCAACCTTACCCATACCCCGTTTGGACATAATTCTGCCTGCAACTGTTACCCGTTGTCCGTCAAGAGGAGAAATCTGGGCAGTTACCTGCTTTTCTTCTCCGCGAATAGCAACAGTGCGTTCTTCCGTGGTGCAATTTTCACAAATTTCTTTAGAAGAATGAGTCCGTTCATATTTAGTAATCTGAAACGGGTCTCTGCCTTCCTGCTGAAGTTCCGTCAGCTTGTCCCGTCTGATTTGTAACAGCTCGGACAATTCCTTCGTGTTTTCTACTTGATTCTGATTGTTTGACATGCAGGTCTTCCTTTCAAATAAAATTTTCTGCTGTATTATTTTGTAATGGATAAAATTTTGAATTTAATTACGCCTGCGGGAACGGTTGCTTCTACAACTTTGTTCTTTTTCTGTCCAAGCAAAGCTTTTCCTACAGGAGATTCATCGGAAATCTTATTTTGACTGGGATCTGCTTCTGTAGAACCTACAATGGTATATTCCATTTCTTCGTTAAATTCCATATCCAGCACCTTTACTTTACTTCCCAGACCGACTTTTTTTGTGTCAATTTCTTCCTCTTCAATAATCTGGACATTTTTTAACATATTATCCAGTGCCTTAATTCGTTCTTCTACCTGAGCCTGTTCAATTTTTGCTTCGTCATATTCCGAATTTTCGGATAAATCCCCAAAAGACAATGCCTGTTTAATTTTTGCGGCTACTTCCTGTCTCTTTTCTGTTGTCAGATATTCCAATTCCTGTTCTAATTTTTCCAAGCCTTCAGATGTCAAAATTACCTTTTTAGTTTCTGCCATCGTTTTTGTTCACCCTTTTTTCTAAATATTTATATTTTATCCCCACTGTAAGGAGGAGATTTTTTCCGTTTGCTCTATATCAAATAGAATACTGTTTAACACCTTTTTTGAAATTCCTGTTGCTTTCAGTTCGGATGGGATCCGCATCCATGCATCATTTATCGTATATTCCCGTACAAACTCCCGTTCTGTCAGATTAAACAACACCGTTTTGGGAGAAAGACGGATCAGAGCCGGATGCTCCGTCAAAGCAATCACCGTCGGCAATCTCCGTATATTTTCATCTTCATGACTGACAAACACGGGACTGCCTTCTTCCTCCTCAAATACAAACCCTTCTTCCCGACAAAAAACCCAAATGACAGGTGCCGTCAAACGAGGAATCAAATTGGACGCCTGCTCACAGGTATCGCATACAATTCCTATATCTCTCTGACAA
The DNA here is from genome assembly GCA_045586685.1 of Clostridia bacterium. GTDB lineage: Bacteria > Bacillota > Clostridia > HGM11514 > HGM11514 > SIG438. The sequence continues at coordinate 19,794 of JAZNAU010000016.1, read as the reverse complement.
AAATCTGTTCCCAAACGGCGTCCCGCCTTTCGAAGGACCGTTTCCAATTCCCTATAAAACAGCTTTTTGTGAGGGCGGTAAACGGAAATTCCACCTAAGGGGATTTCAGAAAACACGGGCAATCCTCTCTTTCTAATCCGCCTTTCCGTTATGGAGTCAAAAAAATGACTGCACACCGCCATATTGAAAATAAGACAAGCATCCCTTCTTTCCTCGCGAATTTTCGGAAATAGAGATTTTTTGTTATCCTGCCTCAAATAAATAAATTGTTTCATGTTCCGCCCCCCCTTATTCATCCTAATATATGAAAGGAGGGGGCATCTTATTCAGCCAACAAAGAAATTGCCTTCTGAAGCTGAATATCCTGCTCTAAATCGCCTAAAGGTACACTGCTGTCCATAGGCACCTCTACATCCGGTGAAATTCCTGTTTCATGAATTCGATTTCCGTTGGGAGTGTAAAATTCGTGAGTTGTTAATTTTAACATACTGGAGGAATCTACCATAAAATGCTGCTGCATAATGCCTTTCCCAAAGGTCTTAGCTCCCACCAAGGTAGCGCGGTCGCGATCCTGCAGTGCACCTGCCAGCATCTCTGACGCACTGGCACTGCCTTCGTTAATCAATACAATCAGAGGGATGGAATTGACTTCTTCCTCAGTTTCAAAATATTCCTTCTCTCCGTTTTTATCCATGGTATAATAAAAGATTCCTTCGTCCAGAAATAAATCTGCTACGTATTGGGCAGCCTCTACCGTTCCCCCCGGATTTCCGCGCAAATCCAAAATCAAAGAGGTTGCGCCCTCTTTCTCCAAGCCGGATAAAGTATCAGAGAATTCATTAACGGTAGTATCATCAAAGGAGCTTAATTTCAAATAACCGATTTCTTCGTTAAGCATATTGCCCGTGGCACTGTGAATGGTAATTTCATCACGGATAACCGTCAAAGAAACCGTTTCCCCTTCCCGTAACAGCTCAAGCTTAATTTCTTCTTTTTTCTTTCCGTTTTTTAACTTGGCAACCACTTCATCCAAAGTACTGCCCGTTACTTCTTCTCCGTTAATGGTTAAAAACTTATCTCCTGTGCGAATTCCTGCCAATGCGGCAGGAGTATCGGCAATGGGGGAAATAACCGTAATCAGTCCGTCCTCCGGATCAACTGTCACCTCAACACCGATTCCTACATATTCACCCGTAACACTTTCTTTTAAGCTTTCTACATCATCAGAGGATAGATAACCCGAATAAGGATCGCCCAACATCAGCGGAATCCCATAAAAAGCACCGTTCTCCACCAATTCGGCATCATACTCTTTCAAATAGTAGGTATCAATTAAGGTTTTAATCCGTTGTATTTTCATTGTTGTCAAGCCACTTCCTAAAAAACTGCCTGCAAGAAACATCAGGCTGACAAAGAAGGTAGTCAACACAGCAGTCCCTCCTACCAAAAGGAGGGACAGCTTTATCACAAAGGACTTATTATACTGTTTCAAATAGAAAGCCGCCTTTCATCAGATTACTTCATATTATTGCAATACATAAGCAGACGGATCCACCGGAGAATTATTGATCCGGATTTCAAAATGCAGATGAGGTCCTGTTGACCAACCGGTACTTCCTACCTGAGAAATTGCCTGCCCCTGCACGACGGTCTGCCCTGCCTGAACCAAATTGATACTTGCATGACCGTAAAGGGTGGTATATCCGCCGCCGTGATCAATGACCACATAGTTTCCGTATCCGCCTGTATTAAATTCTGATACCAATACCCGCCCCGCCGCAGAAGCACGAATGGTAGTACCATAAGGTGCTCCTATATCAAGACCGGTATGCAATTCACTGCTGCCCCAGATGGGACTGATTCTGTACGAAAAAGGAGAAGTAATGGGATAGGATTGGGCAAAAGGCCAGATAAAGGTGCCGGCATATGCGGGAACATACACGTCTTGGCTGGTATCCACATACCCACCGGAAGCGGCCATTGCCGCTGCAATTCTTTGATTTGCCTGTTCCTCTGCAGCTCTTGCGGCAGCCAGAGCCTCCTGCAATGAATCCTCCTCGGCACTCAAACGGTCAATTTCCGCCTGAGCCAAATCCAACTGCTCCTGCAGTTGTGCTTGTTTCTCACTTTTACTCTCATGAGATTCTTCAAGAGATTTCTTATGCTGTTCCACCAAGATTTTATTTTCCTCAACGGTGGCTTTTGCTGTCTCATAATTATTCAGAAGATTCGCATCATATTCCATAATTGTTTTTATGGCTTCAAGCCGACTCATTAGGTCAGAAAAGCTTCTGGCACTGAGAAGCACATCCAAATACCCCAAAGCACCGTCTTCATACATCACCCGAATCCGCTTTTTCATCAGTTCATCCTGAATATCAACTCTCTCTTGGGCCTTTTTTAAGTCAATCTCCAGTTTGTCAAGCTCTGATTGGGTGGAAACAATGGTTTCTTCCAAGGTTTCCAATTCCAGATGCAGTACATTTATCGTTTCATCCAGCTGGCTCTTGTATTCCAGCATATTTCCTTGTTGTTCCTGATTTTCTTCAATTTTTTGTTGGGTTTCTGCCTGCTCCTGTCGAGCCTGTTGCGCTTGCTCTGTGGCTGTTTGTGCAAAAGCAATATTATAAAAAGCAGACCCTAAAACGGTTACCAGCATGAACACCAAAAGGAGTATTGCTGTCACCACCAGTGTTTGTCGTTTCAAAATAGGTACCTCCTAAGTCTTCCGTCTGTTACACCTTCATATGCTTGCGAACGGATATGACACTTCCCGTTATTCCGCTGAATACCCCAAGTACAACAGAAGAAACTGCAACCCATTGCATCATCTGTATTGTATCAATCAGCTTCATTCCGGCAAGACCGTTGCCAAGCATAGAATTAAAGCTGGCAGAAATATAATAATATCCCCCATACACAATGCCAAAAGAAAAAATTGCGGCAATCAATCCGATTACAATTCCCTCAACCATAAACGGCCAACGGATAAACCAGTTGGTTGCACCGATAAATTTCATTACATTGATTTCCTTCCGACGGGCATATACAGCCAGACGAATCGTATTGGTAATAATGGCGATTGCCACAACCATCAATAAAACAAACAGCCAGAAGCCTATCATATTCACCATTCTCGTAATATTCTGCAAAGCATACACTGTCTCCTGATTGGAGTTGATTTTTACCACACCGGAAATCAGGGCAATCTGCTCCATAACCTCTACAGATGCGTTCAAATTATTCAACGATACCCGATAGGTATTACGAATAGGATTGTCCAATTCCAAGCCTACCAGCATTTCCGGATTGTCCACAGTTGCCTTCAGGTCTTCCAGCCCCTCTTCCTTTGTCACAAGGCGGATTTCCCTGACCTGTGGCATGGCATCAATAGCCTTTCCGATTCCCTGAATGGTTGCCTCATCCGCATGTTCATCAATCACAACCAACAATTCATACTCGCTTTTCACTTGCTCTACCATGTGTTCTACATTCAGGCTGAGAATCAGAAACAAGCTGAAAATAATCAGACTGGCAGTGACCGTCATAATCGATGCAAAGCTCATCAACCGATTATACCAGAGGCTTTTCAATCCTTCTTTTATCAAATAATTAAACGACCGGAGCTTCATGATATTCACCCCTCTCCTCATCGCTGAAAATCTGTCCGTCAGAAATAGTGATAACACGTTTTTTTAAGGAATTTACAATTTCCTTATCGTGGGTTACCACCATTACCGTTGTTCCTTGCTTATTTATTTCATTCAAGAGCTGAATAATTTCTCCTGAGCTTTTAGGATCCAGATTTCCGGTAGGCTCGTCCGCAATCAGCACAGGCGGCTGATTTGCCAGAGCACGGGCAAGAGCGACTCTCTGCTGCTCGCCCCCCGAAAGCTGATCTGGGTAAGCATTTGCTCTGGAGGAAAGTCCAATCATATTCAAAAGCTTAGGAACGATTCTATTGATTTCCTTAGGAGATGCTCCCACAACCTCCATTGCAAATTCAATATTTTCTTTTATGGTTTTTTGGGACAGCAATCTGAAATCCTGAAATACCATCCCGATATTACGGCGTAAATAGGGCACTTTGGAACGACGCAAATTTGCTACATCAATTCCGTTGACATAAATGTTCCCTTCTGTGGGCAATTCCTCACGGGTAATGAGCTTGGTTACCGTTGATTTTCCCGCCCCCGAGGGCCCAATCACAAATGCAAACTCGCCTTCTTCAATATGAAATGAAACATGTTCCAATGCCGTCGTTTCCCCGTCATAAATTTTTGTTACATTTTCAAATTGAATCATGACGGCACCTCCTTAGATTTTAGTCGGATTGGATACTAGATACCGTTTTACCATCATAGCAACTTTAAATACAATCGCATCGTCAAAGTTTCTCAAATCCAAGCCTGTCAGCTTATAAATCTTGTCCAGACGATACACCAGTGTATTACGGTGTACATACAGCTTTCTGGAGGTTTCACTGACATTCAGGTTATTTTCAAAGAATTTTTGAATAGTAATAATGGTTTCCTGATCCAATACTTCAATGGATTCCTTTTTGAAAATTTCATTTAAAAACATATCGCAAAGCTTGGTGGGCAGATGATAAATCAATCGCCCAATCCCTAGGTTTTCATAGTTAACAATATTTTTTTCCATATCAAACACTTTGCCGACTTCCATGGCAACCTGTGCTTCCTTATAAGAACGGGCAAGCTCTTTTACATTGTCAACCACTGTGCCGATACCGATATTGATTTTTACATATGCCTCTACCCCAATGGTATCCACAATGGCCTTTGCCAGCTTTTCCAGTTCCTTGGCAGTGGTTCCCTGTTTTACTTCTTTAATCAACACCAAATCTTTTTCGTTTAAATTGATAATATAGTCCTTCTCTGTTTCAGGGAACATATTCTGAATAATCTCATAAATGGAAACATCTTCGCCCTCGGTAACCCGAATCAGCATTGCCACACGGCTTGCAGAAGAAGAAACCCGAAGCTCCTTCACCCGCAGATGAATATCTCCCGGTAAAATATTGTCTAAAATAATATTTTTTATTAAATTCGCTTTATCATACTTTTCGTCATAAATCTGTCTGAGGTTTGCAACGCTGACAGCAACCATAGAGCAGAATGTTTTTGCTTCCTCATCTTCTCCTTCAACAAATACAATGTATTCAATTTTATTACGAACTCCAACCACTTTGTAAGTATAACCGTTGCAGGTGAAGATACCAAAGGTTTCGGAAAGAGCATCCTCCACCGCATCCATTGTCATATAAAGCATCGATGAATCGGAGCTTGCGATAACCGTAACCGTGTCATCCAATAATCCCACGTCACGACCGATTACATCCTTAAGCTGATACATCATATTCTGGAACAGATTACTTGCCATAAAAACCTTCCTCTCTGCTTTGTTTTCTCTTTTGCAAACGCCTTTGCGTTTGAAAGACATAAAGTATCATTATATATAATACACTATTTTTGAACATTTTGCAATATAAATTGAAGAAAAAGTTAAATATTTTTTTTTGAAACAACAAATCAATGAAATTTAAAAAATAAATTCTTGCAAAATATTTAAAATTATGATATAATAAACTGGATAAAAAAATAATTTTGAAAGAAAGAAGCTTTCAACATTCGTTTTTATACAAGAAGGAGGTTGTTTGTTTGTCTGAAAAAATTCAAAAAAACACAAATCCGACCCTTATGAGTCAGGAAAATGTAAAACAAAATTATACGATTGACCCCGAAAGATACTCTGCGTATAACGTAAAACGAGGACTTCGTAACTCTGATGGCACAGGGGTTTTGGTGGGTCTGACCTCAATCGGCGAGGTGCGTGGATATATTATCGACGATAACGAACGGGTGCCTATCGACGGAAGACTTTTTTACCGCGGAATTGATGTAAAGGATTTGATTACTGCCAGCGAAAAGGAAAACCGGTATGGTTTTGAAGAAACCTGTTATCTTCTGTTGCTCGGTTCCTTGCCCAGTGCATCAGAGCTTGCAAATTTCCGTTCACTGATTGAACAGAATCAGGAGTTGCCGGCCAATTTTGTGGAAGATATGATTTTAAAGGCTCCCAGCAGTAATATTATGAACAAGCTGGCTCGGAGTGTGCTGGCTCTGTATTCCTATGACGAAAATCCGGACAGTCTGGATTTTACCAATATCATGAACCAGTCCATTGCTCTGCTCTCCCGTTTCCCCGCCCTGATTGCTTATGCATATCAGGCAAAACGGCATTATTATGACGGGCAAAGCTTAGTCATTCACACCCCAAAACCGGGAGCATCCATTGCGGAAAATCTGCTCCATCTGACAAGACTTGACAACCAATATACCGAGGCTGAAGCAAAAGCGTTGGATATTGCCCTGACCCTTCATGCAGAACACGGAGGCGGTAACAACTCCGCTTTTGCCACTCACGTTGTTTCTTCTTCGGGAACAGATACTTATTCTGTTATTGCAACAGCCGTAGGTGCATTAAAAGGCTTTAAGCACGGCGGTGCCAATATTAAAGCAAGAAATATGATGCTTGATTTGGAAGCAAAGGTTGAAAATTGGGAAGATGAGGACGAACTGTTCCAATATTTGACCAAGGTGTTATACAAAGAAGAATTTGACAAAACAGGTTTGATTTACGGCTTTGGTCATGCAGTTTATACTGTTTCCGACCCCCGTGCCGGCGCATTAAAAGCACAGGTGGAAAAGCTGGCTCTGGGAACAGAGTTTGAACAGGAATATCGGTTATATGAACGAGTGGAAAAACTAGTGCCCGCTGTATTACGTCAAAAATATAGCCGTCATGCAGTAACCAACGTGGATTTCTACTCAGGTCTACTTTATCGGATACTGAATATTCCCGAAGAACTGTTTACACCCATTTTTGCCATGGCTCGTATTGTGGGCTGGTGTGCACACAGAATCGAGGAAGTGTATGCTAACGGAAAAATCATCCGCCCTGCATACAAAAGCGTTTCCCCCAGACAGAAATATGTGCCTATTGACGAGCGTTAAACAACCTCTATACAGTGAAAAAATCTCTCACAATCTATGTGGGGGATTTTTTTGTAAAAATAGAAAACTGTAAAAGTAAAGAGGGATGATACAATCCCCCTTTATAAATACCATTTCTTTTCCCGAGGGGGCTCAACAGTCGCCCCCTCAAACTCCCCCACCGCGCCTGGGTTTACGGCTCGGGCATCTGTAATTGCTCCTTCGGGACTTCTTTTACCGCCGTTTCGGAGTCGCAAACCCTTTGCTCCGCCTCACTAACGCTCAGCGACCGCAAAGGAAACTGATTTCGCTGTCCGTTGCGGTACATCCGTCCCTCTTTCGCAAACATCTGTCAGTCGCCTCCAACATGGCGTTTGGCGGCTTTGCCGCCCTTTTGCCGACCTGTCGGAGCGAATGGTCGGCTGTCAATGAAGGGCTGGGATGATTTTGGTGTAAAATACCGCATATCCGTTTCCGCTGCTGCTTGCGGTATTTTAGCTGAGCTGAGCAGAAAGCTGCGAATCGAAGCGACACAAAAATCATTCGTGCCCAAGTGCTAACAGCCGCCTTGAGCAAAGACCGAGAGGCTGTGGGGGTGAAGGGGGATGACACCATCCCCCTTTATAAATAATTTTTTAAAGAAGTTTCAACAGTAGACTCCCACATAGTTAAAATAGGGAAAGAAACTGTTTCGGAATGGACAAACTCAATCCAAGCTTTGCTAGGGGTTTACCTGAAGGTGTACAAAGGTACGTCGAGAAGCGAAGTTTATTTATAGAAAAAAAGGAAAACAATATATGTTTTCCCCTTTTAAGATCTAGACTTTTTATATCTCTTTTTATTTTACTAATAAGGATTCTCCTGTCATGGATGCTGGTTTTTCCAGCCCCATTAAGTCAAGCATGGTGGGAGCAATGTCGGCAAGTCTGCCTTTCTTTAATTTTGCACCCTTCTGATTAAGGAGCAAGGGAACAGGATTGGTGGTATGAGCAGTAAAAGGTCCGCCGGTGGTGTCATCCACCATGCAATCTGCATTACCGTGGTCAGCAGTAATAATAGCAATTCCATTTACTTTTTCGATTTCCTCCATTACCTTTCCAACGCAAGCATCAACCGCTTCCACTGCTGCAACTGCCGCATCAAATACTCCTGTATGTCCAACCATATCACAGTTGGCAAAGTTTAGAATAATGACATCCAACTCTCTTCCTCTGATTTGTTCACACACCTTTTCGGTGACTTCATAAGCACTCATTTCAGGTTGCAAATCATAAGTGGCAACCTTGGGAGAGTTCACCAAAATTCTGCTTTCTCCCTCATAGGTTTTTTCTACGCCGCCATTAAAGAAGAAGGTAACATGGGCATATTTTTCCGTTTCAGCAATACGGAGCTGTTTCAAGCCCTTTTTGCTGATGTATTCTCCGAAGGTGTCCACCAGGCTTTCAGGCTTATAAGCAACAGATACATTTGGCATTGCCGCATCATACTGGGTCATACATACATATTGAACGGGGAAATAGTCCCGCTTAAAGCCTTCAAAATCAGGGTCCACAAAGGTTCTGGTGATTTCTCTTGCACGGTCGGGACGGAAATTAAAGAAAATCATGGAATCGTTTTCTTTGATTCCTTCAAAGCCTTCTACCACTGCAGGAACCACAAATTCATCGGTAACTTCTTCCTTGTAGGAATTGGCAACGGCACACACGGGGCAAGGAACGGTGACGCCCTCTGCTTTTACCATGGCGTTGTACGCTTTTTCCACACGGTCCCAACGGTTGTCACGGTCCATTGCATAGTAACGACCCATTACGGTTGCTACCTTTCCTGCACCGATTTCCGCTAACTTGTCTTGCAATTCCTGTACAAAATCCTTACCGCTCTGAGGGGGTACGTCTCTGCCGTCCAAGAAGCAATGCACCCAAATATCTTTGACACCCTTTCTTTTTGCCATTTCAATTAAAGCATACAGGTGGGTGTTGTGGCTATGAACACCGCCGTCAGACAACAGCCCCAAAAGGTGTAACGCCGTTCCCTTATCAACGCAATTCTGCATTGCATTTTTTAATTCAATATTTTCAAACATCTCTCCATCCTGAATGGATTTGGTAATGCGGGTCAATTCCTGATACACAATTCTGCCCGCACCAATATTGGTGTGACCAACCTCGGAATTTCCCATTTGTCCCTCAGGCAGACCAACATCCATGCCGCTAGCTGCAATCTGCGTATGGGGGTATTTGGCGAACAAGGCATCTAAATTTGGTGTTTTGGCAGAATGAATGGCATTGCCCTGTTCATCATTATTGATTCCAAAACCATCCAGAATAATCAAACTCATCAACTGTTTCATTTCAGTTCCTCCAATCTCTCAAAAAAGCGGGTACAACACTGCACCCGCTTTTATCCATGCAATTCGTTAAAAAATGTTTTTTAGCGAAACGGTTCATTTTGCACTCTTTACAATGGTAGCAAAATCGTTGGGTTTTAATGCTGCACCGCCAATCAAACCGCCGTCAATATTGGGCATAGCCAACAAATCAGCCGCATTCCCTGCATTCATGCTGCCGCCATACTGAATAATAATGGCTTCAGCCGTTGCACTGTCATAGAGTTCGCCAATGGTTTCACGGATAATACCGCAAACTTCATCAGCCTGTTCGTTGGTAGCGGTTTTACCGGTACCGATTGCCCAAACGGGCTCATAAGCAATAATTGCTTTCTTTGCCTGTTCAGCACTAACACCGCCAAATGCAATTTTCACCTGCATACGAATCAGGTCAGCTGTAATCCCCTGTTCTCTCTGCTCCAAGGTTTCGCCAACGCAGATAATGGGAGTTAAATTTGCTTCAAACGCAGTCAAAACCTTTTTATTTACAGTTTCGTCTGTTTCTGCAAAGTATTGTCTGCGTTCGGAGTGACCGATAATGACATAGGAAACACCCAAATCATTCAGCATATCTGCTGCGATTTCGCCGGTGTAGGCACCCTTTGCTTCAAAATGCAAATTCTGTGCACCAACCTTGACAAAGCTTCCTTCAGCCGCACTCATTGCCGCATCAACGGCAACAAAGGGAGGGCAAACGATAACGTCTACATTTTCAGGTTTTGTGCCGATTGCTTCGATGACTTCTTTTACCAGTACTTTTGCCTCGGAAGGAGTTTTGTTCATCTTCCAGTTTCCGGCAATTACATATTTTCTACTCATTTTACTCATATCCTCTCGTATCTATTATTTATTGTTAAGTATATCAATACCGGGCAGAACCTTGCCTTCTAAAAATTCCAATGATGCACCGCCACCGGTAGAAATATGAGACATTTTATCCCCCAGTCCTGCCTGATTGACTGCTGCAACACTGTCTCCGCCGCCAATGATGGTGGTAGCATCAATGTCAGCCAGAATCTTAGCAATGGCATTGGTTCCCTTTGCAAAGTTAGACATTTCAAATACACCCATAGGTCCGTTCCATACAACGGTCTTTGCATCCTTTAATGCATCAGAATACAGCTTAATGGTTTCTTCCCCAATATCCAAACCTTCCCAACCGGGTTCAATACCGCCGTTGGAAACGGTTTTAAATTCTGCATCGTTGGAAAATTCCTGTGCTACAACAGTATCAACAGGCAACAACAGCTTAATTCCCTTTTCCTTTGCCTTGTTGAGCATTTCATTTGCATAATCAATATAATCTTCTTCTAACAGAGAATTACCAACCTCATACCCTTGTGCCTTCATAAAGGTATAAGCCATACCTCCGCCGATAATCAGAGTATCTACCTTTTCCAACAAATTGTTAATAACAGAAATCTTACTGGAAACCTTTGAACCGCCCAGGATTGCAACCAAAGGACGAACAGGATTGTTGACAGCATTTCCCAGGAACTTAATTTCCTTTTCAATCAGGTATCCGCAAACCGCTTCTCCTTCAATAAATTCTGCAACACCAACGGTAGAACAGTGTGCACGGTGAGCAGTACCGAATGCATCGTTTACAAATACATCAGCCAAGGATGCCAGCTCCTTACTAAAGGTTTCTACATTCTTGGTTTCTTCTGCTCTGTATCTGGTATTTTCTAAAAGCACTACATCCCCGTCTTTCATAGCAGAAACGGCATTTTTTGCATTTTCACCAACAACATTTTCATCTGCTGCAAAAACAACTTCCTTGCCCAGTTTTTCAGACAATCTTTTTGCAACGGGAGCCAGAGAAAATTTAGGAATCGCTTCTCCCTTTGGTTTCCCTAAGTGAGAACACAGAATTACCTTTGCACCCTGTTCCACCAGGTACTTGATGGTAGGTAAAGCCCCTACGATACGGGTTTCATCAGTAATATTCAGGTCATCATCCAGAGGAACATTGAAGTCGCAACGAACCAGAACCTTCTTGCCTGCTACTGCGATATCTTCGATAGATTTTTTGTTGTACATAAACTTCACCTCTATAAAAATTTTGTTAAAAAAATCTCAATACTTTTATTTTACCCTATTTTAGAAAAAATTTCAAGTATTTTTTCTTATTTTATCCAATCATTTGTAATTTCGGGATTTATTACAAAAACAGCGGATAATCCGGGCCCCGTATGAGCACCTATTACAACCCCCACCTCAAAGGTCTCATATTCGGTGATTCCCATAGCACTTTCCAGCTTCTTTGCAAGAAATTCCACCTTTCCCGATACCGTCCCGTGACCGATGGTCACTCGTTCTAAAGGTGCGTTTCCTTTTCTCTGAGCAATCAGCTCTACTATACGGCTCATTGCCTTTTTCTCACCCCGAACATTTTCCACCTGTACCACCAGTCCGTCCTTTAACGTCAAAATAGGTTTTAAATCCAGCATCGTTCCAAGCGCTGCCTTGGTGGCACTGATTCTACCTCCCTTTTTTAGATATTCCAAGGAGTCTAATGTAAAATACACGTCAAAATGTAATTGAATATATCGGATTCGGTCCAAAATTTCTTGCTTGGAAGCACCCTTCTTTGCCAGTGTTGCCGACTCCATAATCAAAAGACCGGTGACGTAACTTAATACTTGAGAATCCACCACGGTAATGTCAAGCTCGGGGGCCTCTTCCTTCATCATTTCTGCCGCAATTTTTGCCGCCTGATAGGTTCCGCTGGCAACAGAAGCAATGGTAATGGAAATAATGGTGTCATACCCTTCTTCCTTCGCCTTTTTGTATTGCTCCAAAAACAAATCCGGACCCGCCAGAGAGGTCTTGGGGAAATTTTTACAGGTTTCCAGCTTTTCAAAAAACTCCGCAGATGTAATTTCCACCCGATCCAGATACAATTCGCCATCAATATCTACTGTTAAGGGGACGAGAGAAATATTCAGCTCCTTCTCATAATGACGGGGGATGTCACAACTGCTGTCGCCAATTATTTTAATATTACTCATTGATTCAACTCCATTCATATTTTGTTAACTGACCCTGTTGCTTTAAGTGAGAAAATCCATGCTGTCGCATGACTTCATATACCATGATTGCTGCTGAATTGGACAAATTCAGGGACCTTGCGTCATCCACCATAGGAATCCGCACACACCACGGCTGATTGTTGACTAAAATTTCCTCATCAATTCCGGCAGTTTCTTTTCCAAACACCAAAAACACATCCTCGGGATAATCCACGTCACAATAGGTTTGAGGTGCTTTGGTAGTGGCATAATAAAACACACCGTCAGAATGTTGTTCAAAAAATTCCTGTGTGCTTTTGTAATAGGTAATATCCAGCAGGTGCCAATAATCCAGACCCGCTCTCTTTAATTTTTTATCATCAATCTGAAATCCCATAGGTCCCACCAGATGCAAGGACGCTCCCGTTGCCGCGCAAGTTCTGGCAATGTTTCCGGTGTTCTGAGGAATTTCAGGTTCTAACAAAACAATATGTATTCCCATTGATTATATCCTTTTCTTTAAAATCACTGCATCCTTCGGACACAATTCTTGACAACAATAACAACGAATGCACTTCCGTTTATTCAAGGAAGGATACCCTTTTCGTTTTGTCAGTGCATCTGCCGGACAAACGGTTTTACAGTGCATACATCCCACACATTTTGTGTGGTCATATTTTGGATAGGGCAATAAAATTTTATTTGCCAGCTTCATCAGCCAAGAGGGCAGATGATCGTCAAAGGTGATAGATTTGGTATCGGGAAATTGAAAATCTGTTATCATGAACTGCTCAATGGCATCCCCGCATAAGTGCTCCTCCACCTGCTCAGGGCAAAGTCCTCTCTTTACTGCCAATGCAAGAGGAAGTACATCCCCCAATTTCGCTCCGATTATTTTCATTGCCGCCAAATCGCAAAGATAGGGGCTTTTACTGCCAATCATAACACCCATCGCACGGGGCGTTCCGTTGGACGGGCCATCCCCCTCCATGCCCACTACACCGTCAATTATGGTAAGTATCGGAGAGGCAAATTCGCACAAATCCACCAACATATTACAAAACGCTTCTTTTTCCTTGTAACGAAGATGATATTCCGCTTTTGTCAGACCGCCAATCAGACCAAACAGATTTTTCACGCCACCCGTATAATACGTCATACCGTGACTTTTCAGCTTGGCAAGATTGATCACTTTATCACATTCGATAAATGGTTTGATTACCGCAAAGCTTTTTCCCGTCTGCCCTTCCGGATAGGAAACATCCGTCACAGCGGTATCAAAATTCAGATGTGCTCCCGATTCTTCTGCCGCTTGATCCATACCGCATACATGATATAAATTTTTTAATAAGGTGCTTTGAAAGGGTCCTCCCGGACTGTCTGCTATTACCGGATGCCCTCCCGCCTTTATGACTCGTTTTGCCACCTCTGCCACAAGCGTAGGGTGGGTGGTAGTAGCAGTAGAAACCGTTTTTGCCGCCAAAAGATTAGGTTTAATCAACACCTTATCTCCCGAACTTACAAAAGACTCCATTCCGCCTAATGCATTTAAAATTCCTTCTACTGCAAGGCTGACCTCCTCAGATTGATAACTGTTGCAAGCCTTTAAACAAACCATGGCGTCTCCTTAAATATGTTTTTTAACAAAATGCTCCATCCGATTCAACGCTTCGTTTATCTTATCAATAGAATATGCATAAGAACAACGGATATAGCCTTCACCGCTTTGTCCGAAGGCATCTCCGGGCACTACTGCAACCTTCTGATCCATTAGTAATTGATTGCAAAACTCATTGGAAGTCATCCCTGTTCTTTGAATACTGGGGAAAATATAAAACGCTCCCAACGGTTCAAAGCATTCTAAGCCCATATCCCGAACACCGTCTAAAATCACACGGCGACGGTAATTATATTCACCTTTCATCATCTGAATGTCGTTATCGCCGTTACGAAGCGCTTCGGCTGCTGCGTGCTGACTGGTAGTGGGGGCAGACATAATGGCATATTGATGTACCTTTGTCATTGCCGCAATCACCGCCTCGTCCCCGCAGGCATAACCAAGACGCCAGCCGGTCATGGCGTAAGCCTTGGAAAATCCGCTGACCAACACCGTTCTTTCATACATTCCGTCAATGGATGCAATGGAAACATGCTCGTTTCCATAGGTAAGCTCAGCATAAATTTCATCCGAAAGCACCACAATATCCGTTCCCCGAAGAACCTCTGCAATCTGTTCCAAATCCTCCCGTTCCATGACTGCCCCTGTGGGGTTATTGGGGAAGGGAAGAACCAACATTTTGGTGCGTGGAGTAATGGAAGCTTTCAACTGTTCAGCCGTAAGCCTAAACTGATCCTCCGCTTTTGTTACGATAGGCACAGGCGTTCCGCCCGCCAGCATTACAATGGGGGAATAGCATACAAAACAAGGCTCCGGCACTAATACCTCATCTCCCGGTTCAATCACCGCTCTTACGCATAGGTCGATTGCCTCACTGCCCCCTACCGTAACCACCGTCTGGGTTTGGGGATTGTAGGAAAGGGAAAAACGACGGTTTAAATAATTACAAATTTCCTGTCTTAAATTCATAAATCCTGCATTGGAGGTATAATAAGTATGCCCCCGTTCCAGTGAAAAAATACCTGCTTGACGAATATGCCAGGGGGTCACAAAATCAGGCTCGCCCACCCCTAAGGAAATGGCATCCTTCATTTCTGCTACAATATCAAAAAACTTTCGGATTCCGGAAGGTTGCATATTCGCGACCTTGGAAGAAATCCGGGATTCCATTGAAAAATTGCTCATAGGGTAATCACCCTTCTTTCGTCCTTATGCTCCGCTCCGAATACAACCCCTTCTTGCTTGTATTTTCTCAGCACAAAGTGGGTTGCAGTACTAATAACCTCGTCCATAGGTGCCAGACAGTTGGCAACAAACAGAGCAACCTCCTTCATGGTCATTCCTTCCACAATCACCATCAGGTCAAATCCGCCTGACATAAGATAAGTAGAACGAACCTCCGGATACTGCATTACCCGTTTTGCTACTTTATCAAAACCCTCTCCCATCTGAGGGGTCACACGCAATTCAATCAAAGCAGATACTTGCTCATATTCTGTTTTTTCCCAATCAATGACTGTTTTACGGCATACAATGGTTCCGTTTTGTTCAAATTCTTGAATCAGCGCTTCTACTTCTTCTGTCTTCATATCTACCATAACCGCCAACTGCGCCGCCTCCATTTTGGCATCTCGCTCCAGCAGTCTTAAAATTTGTTCTTGTTTTTCCATAATCGGAACCACCTTTCACACATAAATTTTAGCTGTCTTATTAAAATTATATTAAAAACGCCCTTTTTTGTCAAGTAAAAATTGACTTTTTCCAAAAAAGGTGGTAAAATAGGAAAAAAGATTATTGTGGGCTTGCAAAGTCTTGTTTTTTGCAGGCAGAAAGGAATTTTTCATGATGAAAATTTTCAACACTCTCACAGGACAAAAAGAAGAGTTTATCCCCATCATATCGGGAAAGGCAAGCATCTATGCCTGCGGTCCCACCGTTTATGACTATTTTCATATCGGAAACGCCCGTCCCTTCATTATTTTTGACACTCTCCGCAGATATTTAGAATACAAAGGCTTTGAGGTAACCTTTGTCCAGAATTTTACGGACATTGACGATAAAATGATTCAGCGTGCCAATCGGGAAGGGATTACGGTGGCAGAGCTTGGAGAACGGTTTATCGGGGAATATAAAAAAGATGCGGAAGGTTTGGGAATCCGTCCAGCTTCCGTTCACCCCAGAGCAACCGAGCACATCAACCAAATTATTACCATGATTGAAACCCTGATTGAAAAAGGTTTTGCTTACGAAGTGGACGGAGATGTTTATTTCCGTACCAAGGAATTTAAGGAATACGGTAAATTATCCCATCAACCTCTAGAAGATTTGGAGGCAGGTGCCAGAATCAGTGTTGACGAACGAAAAGAAGACGCAATGGATTTTGCTGTATGGAAAAAACAAAAAGAAGGGGAACCTGCATGGGAAAGCCCTTGGGGTATGGGACGCCCGGGCTGGCACATTGAATGTTCCGTTATGGCAAATGAATATTTAGGAAAAACCATTGACATTCACTGTGGCGGACGGGACTTGATTTTCCCTCACCACGAAAATGAAATTGCTCAGAGCGAATGTTGTAACGGTGTTCCCTTTGCCCGCTACTGGATGCACAACGGATATATTAACATTGACAATAAAAAGATGTCAAAATCCTTGGGAAATTTTTTCACAGTGCGGGATATTACCAAAGAATTTGATTATCCTGTAATGCGGATGTTTATGTTAAGTGCTCATTACAGAAGCCCCATCAATTTCAGCAAGGACTTGATGGCCCAGGCAAAATCCTCTTTAGAACGGATTCAGACCTGTATTGAAACACTGCAATTTTTATTAAAAGGCGAAGACAAAGCATTAACGGATGCCGAAAAGTCATTGATGGAGATTGATTATGTCACCCGTTTTGACACTGCCATGGACGATGATTTGAACACAGCAGATGCCATTTCCGTGGTATTTGACATGGTAAGAGATGTCAATACGCTGATGAATGACGGTGCCCCCCATTCTCATAAAGCCGCACAGCATTTCTTGGACTTATTTGCCCGTTTCTCAGGGGTGTTAGGATTGTTTGAGCAAAAAGAAGAAAAGAATCTGGATGAAGAAATTACGGCACTGATTGAACAAAGACAGGAAGCCAGAAAAACAAAGAATTTTGCAGAAGCGGACAGAATTAGGGATTTATTAAAAGAACAGGGAATTCTTCTGGAGGATACACCTCAGGGGGTCAAATGGAAACGGATGTAACAAAAAAACCAACGGAATATTCCTCTCTTGCTCTTGCCTACTTAGGAGATGCAGTCTATGAGCTTTATATTCGTAATCATCTTCTGGCAAAGGGGAATTTTTCTGTAAACGAACTCCATAAAACAGCGGTTCATTATGTACAGGCAAAAGCTCAGAGCGATGCCATTACTGCACTGGAACCGGAATTAACCGAAGAAGAGTTGCGGGTATATAAGCGAGGCAGAAATGCCAAACCTGCCACCTTGCCAAAGCACGCCAATGTAGGAGATTACCACCGCGCCACAGGATTTGAAGCATTGATAGGCTACCTGTATCTGGAAGGCAACACTCCTCGGCTCAATGAGCTGGTTGAAAAAGCAGTTGCTATATTAGAAAAAGAGTAAAAGGAAACCGACTTCCAAAGAAGTCGGTTCAGCGTGTCGGTAAACCTATCGACACGCTGTCAGACTGGGAAAAAGGAAGGGATATTTTGTCAAAATGAATCGCAGACAGTACGGGGGTACGGCAAGTGTTCATTTTGGCAAAAAGCAAGTAATCGTCGGAGAAACTCAATGTTTTTCCGACGATTTTTTGTAATGCAATATAAAAAATTTAATGTTTATAATGCTTCCCTCTTCATCTTCTTGCGTTAGACCGACTTTTTCGACGGTCTGAAACCGACTTCCAAAGAAGTCGGTTTCAGCTTTATTCTGTTAATTCAATTATTTTACTGTACAAACCACCGGAAAAGGCATCCCGCACTTCCTCGGTTCCTAAAATTTCCCAACCGCCCCCCTGTTTTTTCACAGTGATGGGGAGCGTTATTTCTGTCACTTCGTCGCAATCTGATGCCAGCTCCTCCAGTGCAGTCAAAATCTGCTCGGGCAAGGCTGTAATGTCTATTTCATCAGAAAGTAAAGCAGTGAATGAAAGATTGGCTGTATTCTGAATGATCTCTTCCATCAGGGCACTATAATCTGCTGTTATCAGCTTGGTTTCCACAATAACGGTATTATCATTTTTCTTTTCAGAAGATACTATTTTCCCTTTCAGATTGCCATATAAAACACCTGCCATACGGTCAATCTGTTCTTGAGAACAATAGGTTACAAAGGGTGCCTGATTCAATCCCATAATACGAAGAATATAGTCTGAATCTCCCTCTTGAAAGCGAATCACTGCCTGTTTTACTGCGGTTTCTGCCAACGCCTCACTATTTTCATTGCCCTTTTGGTCGCCGCACGATGTTATACAAAGAAGTCCAAGAATCAAAATCACAACTGTGGAAAAAAATCGTTTCATGGATGTCCTCCTATTTTTTCTATATTGTACCAAAAAACTGTTTTTTTGTCAACAAAAATTGCTCTCGTGTAATTGACGGTGCTTAAAAAACGTGGTATAATAAAATAATGTATAATATCATTGTATCATAAAAAAATAAACCATAAAAGAGGCACATAACAATGAAGCTTGGATTAACATTGGAGGGCGGTGCAAGCCGAACCTATTTTTCTGTGGGCGTGATGGACGTCCTTTTACAACAAGACATTATGGCGGATGTGGTTATCGGTGCATCGGCGGGAATTGCCAACGGCGTCAGCTATGTATCCCGTCAAAAGGGGCGAAGTCTGGAGCTGGGACTTCGGTACTTATCCGATAAACGATACATGGGCTGGCGGCATTTATTGAATCCAAAAAACAAAAGCTATTATAATATTTCCTTTGTATTTGATAAACTGCCCAATCAATATCTTCCCTTTGATTATCAGGCTTTTAAAGAATTTGAAGGAGAGGTACTGGCGGCAGTAACCAACATTAAAACTGCCCAAACTGAATACCTGCCCGTAACGGGAGAAGATTCCACTTGGAAAACCTTAGTGGCAAGCTGTTCCCTTCCTTTAATGTTTCCCATTGTAAAGCTGGACGGAAAAAAATACATGGACGGCGGTATTTCCAACCCCATTCCGGTAGATGAAGCCATACGGCGGGGATGCGATAAAAATATTGTGATCATTACCCGTGAACGAAGCTATCACAAGGAAAAAGAACAGGGGGCAGGTTTGGCGGGCGCCTTACTATATCAATATCCCAAATTCCGAAAACTTCTGGCAAGACGGGCGGAGGAATATAATATTGCCCATCAAAAAATTTTGGAAATGGAACGGCGGGGCGATATTTTCCTGATTGCTCCCGAAAACACAAATGGCTGGACCAGAACAGAACGGGAGCCTGAAAAACTACAGGAAATGTATGACTGCGGTGTAAAACAGATGCAAAACCGTCTGGAAGAATTAAAATTTTATTTGCAAGGAGAGAACAAATGAAAAAAGATTATATTGTTACCCTATTAAAAGGAATGTGGATTGGGGGAACCATGACAGTTCCCGGCATCAGCGGCGGCTCTATGGCAATGATTTTGGGGATTTATGACCGTCTGATTTCAGCCGTCAACAATGCGGTAAAATTCAAAAAAGAAAGTATTTTATTTTTAATTCGGTTTTTAATTGGTGCAGCAGCAGGTCTGGTGCTGTTTTCCAAAGC
>JAZNAU010000015.1:0-3662 GCA_045586685.1 Clostridia bacterium | reverse complement strand
CAACGCAGACGGAATTGAGATAAAGTAAAAAAATATGCTGAACAAGAGTTTCTTGTTCAGCATATTTTTTAATAGTTTTCTGCTTTAATCTGGAAATAACTCTGGGGATGAACACATACAGGGCACAATTCCGGCGCTTTTTTCCCGATTACAACATGACCGCAATTAGAACACTGCCAGATCATATCTTCCTCTCTTGAGAATACCAGACCGTCTTTTACATTGGCAAGCAGCTTACGGTAGCGTTCTTCATGTTCTTTTTCAATTTTTGCAACTGCCGCAAATTTTGCTGCAATTTCTGTAAAGCCTTCTTCTTCCGCTTCTTTTGCCATACGGTCATACATATCGGTCCATTCGTAATTTTCTCCTTCAGCTGCATCCAATAAATTTTCAGCAGTATCAGGAACAGAGCCCCCATGTAAGTACTTAAACCAAAGCTTTGCATGCTCTTTTTCATTTGCAGCAGTTTCTTCAAAAATTGCTGCAATCTGAACATATCCGTCCTTCTTTGCCTTGGAAGCATAATAGCTATACTTATTCCTTGCCTGACTTTCTCCTGCAAATGCTTCCATCAGGTTTTTTTCTGTTTTACTTCCTTTTAATTCCATAATAATCCTCCTTATATTGTAATTAACTATTCTGCGATTTAAAATTTATATCTTTTTTCTAACATATGTTGGAACTAATTGTTCTACTACATCTTTAATGTATTCTGCATCGTCACTTTCAGATGCTTTATTAAGTTTATCAAGCATAAGTTCCATATTCTTAGAATCTATTTCTATGGGTTTTCCGATAAAAATTTTGTGATGGCTTGTATTGACCAGCCCTTCTTCATCCATTAGCAATTCTTCATACAGCTTTTCACCCGGGCGAAGACCGCAAAATTCAATCTTAATATCCTCATTAGGCTGATAACCTGATAGCTTAATTAAATTCTTTGCCAAATCGTAAATTCTGACAGGCTCTCCCATATCCAAAACAAAAATTTCTCCACCCTTGGCATATGCGGCTGCCTGCAAAACCAATTGTGCAGCTTCCGGAATCGTCATAAAAAACCGCGTAATCCGTTTATCCGTAACAGTTACAGGTCCCCCTTGTTCAATCTGTTTTTTAAACAGAGGAATTACACTGCCGTTAGAACCCAGTACATTTCCAAATCGAACCATAGCAAATTCCGTTTTACTGTTGTGCTGCATAGACTGTACAACCATTTCACAAATCCGCTTGGTTGCCCCCATAATATTCGTGGGATTTACCGCTTTATCTGTGGAAATCAATACAAACCGATGTGCACCAAATTTATCGGCACATTTTGCCACATTCAAAGTACCGAATACATTGTTTTTAATTGCTTCGCCCGGACTGTCTTCCATCAAAGGCACATGCTTATGGGCCGCCGCATGAAATACAATTTGCGGTCGGTATGCAGAAAATATCGCCTCAAGTCGATCTTTGTCACGAACGGACGCAATAATAACAGTCGGCTTATTATCAGGATAACGTCGATTCAATTCCATTTGGAGCTCATAGGCATTATTTTCGTAAATATCCAAAACAATCAGCTGTTTGGGATAAAACCGCATAATCTGACGGCACAGTTCAGAACCGATTGAACCACCGCCACCGGTTACCATGACCACTTTATTCTGAATGTAATCATAAATTTCTTCATTTGCTAACTGAATCGGCTCACGGGCAAGCAAGTCCTCAATCTGAACATCACGAACTCTTGCTTTCTCTTGAGACGTACCAATCATTTGATCAATGCTGGGAAGAATTTTTACTTTACATTTTGTTTCATTACAAATTTCAATAATTTCCTTTCTGTCCGATGCAGGAGCAGAAGGAATGGCAATCAGAATTTCATCAACTTTGTGAGCACGGCAAATTCGCGGAATCGAATTACGGGTTCCCAATACCTGAACACCTGCAATTCTGGCATGCCTTTTATTAAAATCGTCATCAATAAATCCTACCACATTATAATTATTCCAATTTTCATTCCGGTCCATATCACGTAAAACAACAGCTGCCGCCTCTCCTGCTCCTACAATTAACAACCGTTTTTGGGGATAATCGGAAGGAGATATGGAGCGTTCCTTATCGATACGATACCAAGCTCTCATACTCATTCGAGAGCCCACGATCCAAGCGGTGACTAAAACAACTGCTAATACCGAAATTTTCACTACATTTTCATGATATAATGCTAAGTGTAATAAAATACTCATTGATGATGCTGACATGCCGCACAAAATTAACCGAAGATAATCCTTTGTGCCGCTATAAAACCACATAACAGAATAAATACGTGCAAAATATAAAATTAAGCAAAACAGGATTCCGGTTCCCAATACCTGAATCCAATGAGATATGACAAAATCAATCCCTCCTGAAAAATGTTTTGTCAAACCGTATGAAACAAAATACGCAACAAAAGAAGACAAAAAATCAAGCAAGAAAAGGTACCTGTTTCGAAACGATCCTTTTTGTAAAGATGATTTCTCCACCATTTTTATACTCCCTATATTCTTTTTCTAATACGTACTTTTTAATTATATCATAACATTGTCTCTTTTTCAAGCTTTTTTGATAAAAAAGCATAAAAAACATATAAAAAAATGCTGTCCTTTCGGACAGCATTTCAAAATTATTCAAATAATTTGCCATATTTGGTCCAATGCTCATATTTTTCCTTAGCCTGTGCTTCTGCCTCAACAAACAGTTCTTCAGCCTTTTCAGGGAATTTCCGCATCAGGGAGCTGTAACGAACTTCGTTCATGATAAAGTCACGGTATGTGATCTTATCAGCATCGGGAGCCTTGGAATCCAACTGGAAGGGATTCTTTCCTTCAGCAGCTAATGCAGGATCAAAACGGAAGGTGTGCCAGTAGCCTGCCAAAACGGCATTCTTGATAATCTGCTGGGTATTAGTCATACCACCCTTGATACCGTGGTTGATACAAGGAGCATAACCGATGATCAGAGAAGGACCATGGTAAGCTTCTGCTTCCTTGATTGCCTTAACCGTCTGATTCATGTCATATCCAAGAGCTACCTGTGCAACATAGACATAACCATAGGACATAGCAATTTCAGCCAGATTTTTCTTCTTCAACGGCTTACCGCCTGCTGCGAACTGAGCAACCGCACCGGTAGGAGTCGATTTAGACGCCTGTCCGCCTGTGTTAGAGTAAACTTCGGTATCAAATACCATAATGTTTACATCCTCGCCGGAAGCCAAAACGTGATCCAGACCGCCAAAACCGATATCGTATGCCCAACCGTCACCGCCGAAGATCCATACGCTCTTTTTGGACAGATATTCTTTATAATCCAGAATTTCTTTTGCTTTATCGCAACCGCAAGCTTCCAGTGCTGCAATCAAGTCTCTTGTGGGCTGGTCATTGTCAGCACCGCTGTTATAGGTTTCTTTCCAAGCCTTTGCAGCTTCTACTACAGCAGGATTGTCCAATTCATCAATCTGATTTGCCAATCTTTCTCTCAGCTGTTTTGCCGCAACCGCCATACCAAGACCATGCTCTGCATTGTCTTCAAACAGAGAGTTTGCCCAAGCGGGACCTCTTCCGTGGTGGTTGGTGGTTTAAGGAGTAGAAGGAGTGGAGCCACAAGTCGGATCGTAGCCATGTCGTTCTGTG
>JAZNAU010000014.1:0-8658 GCA_045586685.1 Clostridia bacterium | reverse complement strand
AACTGGTTTTCGTGTGTTTTTATCGGTTCTTTAAAACTGAAACATTCCCACAAACACTGGGTTTGTGGGAATAAAAAACTGAATTTTTTTATCTCTTTGTGAACTGAGGAGCACGTCGAGCTGCTTTCAAGCCGTACTTCTTTCTTTCCTTCATACGAGGGTCACGAGTCAGGAATCCTGCCTGTTTCAAAACAGGTCTGTATTCTTCTTCGTTCGCCTGCAGCAAGGCTCTTGCAATACCGTGACGGATTGCACCTGCTTGTCCGGTAAATCCACCGCCGGTTACCTTAGCCACTACATCAAACTTTCCGGTGAGGGAAAGAGCGGTCAAGGGCTGTTTTACGATAACCTTCAGGGTTTCCAGACCAAAATAATCATCAATATCTCTGCCGTTGATGGTAACCTTACCGGTACCTGGCAACAATCTTACTCTGGCAATAGATTTTTTTCTTCTTCCAGTGCCGTAATATGAAAGTGTATCAGCCATGTTACTGTTCCTCCTATTCTAATACGATGGGCTTCTGAGCCTGTTGCTTATGGTTCGCGTCTTTATAAACACGCAATCTCGTCATAGAGTTGCGGCCGATGGTGTTGTGAGGCAGCATACCCCAAACAGCCAGTTCCATCGCCTTCTCAGGCTTTTCAGCCATCAGGATACGGTATTGGGTCTCTTTCAGACCGCCAACATGACCTGAATGTCTGTAATAATATTTCTGTTCCAGTTTCTTACCGGTCAGAACAGCTTGTTCTGCGTTAATGATAATCACATGATCTCCGCAGTCTACATGAGGAGTGAACGTGGGCAGATGCTTTCCTCTCAGGATGGAAGCCGCTTGGGCTGCAACTCTTCCAAGAGGACGATTAGCGGCATCAATAATATACCATTTTCTTTCCAGCTCACCGGCTTTCGCCATAAAAGTACTCATATTGCAATTCCTCCTATCAATTTAGTGAACGTCAACTATTATAACCTTTTTTTTCTATTTTGTCAACCCCTTTTTTAAAAAATTTAATTTATAACTTTAAAATCTCCCGTTTTCTTTCTCGGACGTATGTTTTTCTCTTGTTTTCTCGCTTATCAATTTCATTTTTTGTTACAAAATCAGCTCTTTTATTGCCCTGATTGCCTGTTCTGTTTCTGTCTCGGTGGTAAAATCGCTGACAGAAATTCTAACCAGCCCGCCGGACATGCTTCCTAAGGATTTATGTGCCAGAGGGGCACAATGCAGCCCTCCCCGTGCAGCGATTGCAAATTTCTCTTCCAACAGGGTGCAAAAGCTGGCACTGTCGCAGTTTGCCACGCGAAATGCTACCACACCTCCCAAGCATTCCTCTTCCGCAGGATACAGCTTGACACCCTCCATTCCTTTCAGTTCTTTTCGGAACACGGAAGTTAACTCCTGCTCATAATGTAAAATAGAAGAAACTCCTCGGGATAATACATAGGAAACTCCATGATAAAGACCCCAGATTTGAGGGGCGGGCAACGTACCGCTTTCAAATCGGTCAGGCAAGATATCAGGCTGGTCATATTCTGCCGATAAGCTCCCTGTTCCTCCCTCGGTTAAAGGTTGCAAGGTAATCTCTTCTCCAATGCAAAGTCCTCCCGTTCCTTGAGGACCGTACAAACCCTTGTGTCCTGCAAAGGCAATCATGGAACAGGGCGTTAAGAAAAGAGGCAATACACCGCCGCTTTGGGCAGCATCAATCAGGCAAAAAATCCCCTGTTTCTTTGCCAACTCCTGAATATCCTCCACAGGACTGATGCTTCCGCACACATTGGACATATGATTGAGTACAATCAGCTTCGTTTTTGGGGTCATCACCCGTTTGACCGCCTGTGCTGTTACCACGCCTCTGGCATCTGCCCGAGCAATAGAATAGGTAATGATTCCCTGTTTCATCAAACTGTGAACAGGACGAAGAACAGAATTGTGCTCCATGGACCCAATCACCACATGATCCCCCGCTGATAAACAACCCTTAATTCCTAAATTTAATGCTTCTGTTGTGTTTTTGGTAAACACCACTTGTTCGGGAGCAGGAACGGAAAACAGCTCAGCCACCCGTTCCCGACATAAAAAAACCCGTTCTGCCGCCTCTGACGCCAAACGGTATCCTCCTCTGCCCGGATTTCCTCCGTACAGTTTCATTCCCTCTTCCACTGCCTTGTAAACCGATTCCGGCTTTTGAAAGGTGGTAGCACTGTTATCTAAATAAATCATAGAATCATCTCCTTCAACCCATTATATTCCTTACGCTTTGTCTTTATTCAATGTCATAATCCGGACAACCGGTTCATAGAATAGGACAAAAAGGGGGAATGTCCTATGAAACGCTCTATCGGTTTATTCATACTCTGTGTTTGTCTGATTATTGCTGCTATGCTGTTGCCGGCAGATTGGTTTTTATGGAACAAGGTGCCTGAGCATTGGGCTGACAAAGAGATGGAACAACTGTATCAAATGGGTGTAAGCATTCCCTTTTCCAGAAATCAATGGGATGACCCTATTACAAGGGGAGAATTCTGTGCACTGCTGATTCATGCATTTTCTTCCGATATAGGAGAGGAAACTCAGATTTTTTCAGACGTTCCCGCCGAGTATCCCTATTTTTCTGCCATCAACACCGCCTGCCAAAACGGATGGGTGTCACAGGCAGAGGTATTCCGTCCGGAAGATTTTTTAACTCGGCAGGAACTTCTTCTGATTTGCAATAACCTGATGCCGTTGGAGACGGATGAACCATTACAACAAATCGCAACTGATGTGGAAGAAGACTTGCAAGGGTTGGTCTCCTTCTCTGTACAATCAGGGATTTTTACTTTATATGAAGACAATACCTTTCGACCTTTAGAATCTGTCACAAATACAGGTGCCGCAGCCGTCATCTGCCGTATTTTAACTACAAACAAAAATGGTGACGGGATTCGCCGTGCTTTGCTTCTTGATTATCTTCATGCTTTTGCAGAAGGGAAGGACGCCTCTGCCCTTTGTACAGAAAAAGAAAAAGAACGGCAACAATACCGCTCAGAATCCGTTCTGCCTTTTTTTAAAGGAAAAGACATCAACAAATCCATTAAAGAACTGGTTCTTACCTTAACGGCAGAAGGCGGAAGAGCTGACTTCACCCTTTGTTATCCTGACCGCCAAATCAAAAGCGAGCTTTTGTTTGCCACACAGCAAACAGAACAAGGCTTTCGGATTTCCGACACAAAATTTCGTCTGCTTGCCTCTGAGCCCATTCGATTAGTATGGGAATATGCTTCCCGCCCCCACATGGAATACACCAATCAAAACAAAGCAAATGTGGTTTCCCCCACTTGGTTTAAACTAATTGACGAAAAAGAAATTGAAGTGCTTCCTCAGGACAGTGAAATTACAGAAAACCTATATTTATCCGATTATTACAGTGAGGATTTTGCAAAAGAGGCAAAAAAAAGAAATCAGCAAATCTGGGGGCTGTGCTCAAACGGGTTTTCTCCTGAGCAAACAAGAACCGTTCTAACCGACGTAGCCGTACGAAAAAAATTGATTGAAGCTCTGTTTACCAAAGCAACTGCATATCACTTAGACGGAATCAATTTGGATTTTGAAAATATGTACCGTGATGATAAAGACATTTTTTCTCAATTTGTACAAGAATGCAATCTTTATGCCAAAGAATGCGGGTTGATTCTCTCAGCTGACATTACTAAAATTGAAGAATCCAGTCACTTTTATTCCATGTGCTATGACAGAGAGGCTTTGAGCCGATGCACCGATTATCTGATGCTCATGGCTTACGACCAGCATCCTAAGGGAAGTGACACTGCAGGTCCCGTGGCTGCTCTGAATTGGACAGAAAATGCTTTAATCGGTGTGCTGGAGCAGGTTCCGGCCTCTCAACTGCTTCTTGGCGTTCCTTTCTATACCCGCATCTGGGAAACCGCCCATGGCACCGTTACAGATGCTCCCGCTGCCTCCATGGCAGAAGTACAGAAAATCATTAGCGATAAAAATTTGACCACTGTATGGGATGAAGAAGAAAAAAATCATTATGCAGAATATCAAGAGGAAGACAACATTTATAAAATCTGGATTGAGGACGGGGATTCTATTTCCGCCCGTATTGATTTAATAAAACAGTACAATCTTTCCGGAATTGCGTGCTGGAGCGGTGGTTATGAAAACCCTGATATTTGGGATTTAATAGAAATAGATGTGCAATCATAAAGATTGCACATTTCAGACCGTCGAACAAGTCGGTCTACCGCAAGCATAGAATAAATAAGAAAACAAAAACAATTAGATTTATTTTTTTAAAACATTAAAACCGCTTGGAAAATTCGATATTTTCCAAGCGGTTACTTGCTTTTTCCCAGTCTGCCAGCGTGTCGATAGGTTTATCGACACGCTGAAATGTTATTAAGCTTTTACTTTCTTCAGATGCACAAACCGAGGCAGACCATTTTCCTTCACCATCTTGGTTTCGCCCTGAATCAGAGGCAGGGCATAGTCGATAAACTCCTGAGTCAGACCGTCTTTGGTTTCGTTCAACCATTCCAACGGAATTTTCTTTTCAGTGTTTGCAACGATATTTAAGTCAATCAGCTTGATGTTACATCCATACTTACCGTTTTCGTAAACACGTTCAAATCCGACCATTTTATCAGTTGCACCGTTTAGAGCATTGGTAACGGCAGCTTGACCTGCGGAGAAGGATTCGTCAATGTCCGTCTGAGAAGCACAATGAGCCGCACATCGTTGCAACAAGGACAGCTCAATCCCCCGAACCTTTGCTCCCGTCTTTTGTCTTACTTCATTTGCCAGATAGGAAGCCAAGCCTCCCAGCTGTGCATGGCCAAAGCTATCCTTCGTCTGAGCCAAATCTGCGCCATATTCAGAAATATAGGTTCCGTCTTTATCTTTAATTCCTTCAGAAACAACAACAAGACAGTTCTTTTTCTTATCATAGACCTTCTGAACACTTGCCAAGAAGGTGTCCATATCAAAGGGAACCTCGGGCAGGTAAATCAAGTCAGGACCGTTTCCGCCGAGGTTTGCAAGAGCAGAAGATGCTGTCAGCCAGCCTGCGTTTCTGCCCATTGCTTCAATAATGGTAATGGTGCCCATATTATAGACTTTTGCATCATGATAAATTTCCATAACAGAGGTGGCAATATATTTTGCGGCAGAGGCAAAGCCGGGGCAATGGTCTGTTCCTGCTAAGTCGTTATCAATGGTCTTGGGAATTCCAATCACACGGCATTCATAATCGTTTTCCAACATAAATTTAGAAATTTTATTACAGGTATCCATGGAATCGTTTCCGCCATTATAGAAAAAGTAACGGACATCATATTTTTTAAAAATTTCCAAAATTCTTTTGTAATCCCTATCGTCGTCTTCCACAGCCTTCAGCTTGTAACGACAGGAGCCCAAAGCAGAGGATGGCGTATACTTCATCAGAGCCAGTTCTTCGGGGTCTTCTGCTCCCATATCAATCAGATGCTCCTCCAGAACACCGATAATTCCGTTCAATGCTCCATAAACTTTTGTAATATTTTCGCTTTCCAAAGCAGCCTTGATCGCACCATATGCACTTGCATTGATAACAGAGGTAGGACCGCCGGACTGACCGATAATACATGCACCCTTTAGTGTACTCAATATCATCAACCTTTCTAAAAAATACTATCGTTTCAACTATATCACATGTACTGAAAAAAGTCAAGATACAAATGTCATAAAACGACTGTAATATAGCATTTATTTTATGCTGTATCCCCTTTTTTTATTCCAAGATTTAAAAAATTCTTCAAAACAGGATAAGATTGGCTGGCTAATTTCTTTGTGTCAGGAAATGCTACTATTGAGGTGAGTAACATGGCAATTATCAGCGGTCTGTTTTATGAAGAGAAAGAGTTGGAGCGGGCGATGGATTTACTGGAGCAATCAGGATTTTCCCATCTTTTTGTTTCTTCTCAAAAAGAGAATGCTTTGCCTGTACCGGGCAGTTTTTTGGTTGCTAATTTACAGCGAGAGCCAAATACGGAAAGTAATTTTGGCACCGATTCCGGCTTGCCTGTACCCTTTTTCCGTCCTGTTCCGGAACATTCCACCCGTCTGACCGTTTCGGTTAAGCAGGAGGACAAATCTCATGCAATCTCTCTGCTAAAGCGAACGAAGGCAACCCAAATCCGGTTGCATTAAAATAAAGAACCGTCTGTTTTATGACGGTTCTTTATTCATCGGCAAAAAGGACATTCCTTACAAAACTGCACCTTGTCACCGAACACATTTAAAATAGTGTTAATCAGTTCCTTGTTTTCAATCTCCTGCTTCTGATGAATGACAATGTTATGGGGAGACAGTGTAAGCAAGCGACTGAGTAACATATCCTCCCGACTCAAGGCACCAAAGGACGATTTTGTTTCCTCCGCCAGTACAGGAGTGTATCGGTCATCAAAAATACCATACTCGCCCGATTCTGTCAGCTTTACATGAACCTGTTCCATCAAACAGGGTTGGATTTGAGTAAGACAGGTGAGCATACTGATAAATTCTTTATACTCCCGATCCACCAGATAATCCTCTGCCGCTTTATCCACCGTATGCTCCAGCTCACGGCGGTATTCCTCCATACGAAAGCGAACAAATCCGTCCAGATGAATGACTCTATGTTTCTCTAAGAATTCGTTCAGCCGTTTTTCAAGCAATTTCCGCCAAGTCTCTTTTTTCTGATAGCTTTTGGCAATAAAATAGATTTCTTTCTGCTCTGCCTCTGTAAAATAAAAATATCTTCTTTTTACCAACTCCCGCAGTAAAAGGGGCTGGTAGCCGGTTACAATCATATCAGCAAGAATTTGACACAAGTGCTTTCGTTCTGATTCCTGTATCGTAACATCTGCAAACTGCAGGCTTCCCTTCCAATACAGCTTTGCAGACGGTAAGCTCCATTCTCCCGCCTCCACAGGCGGTATTCCGATGGATACGACCAATCCGTCACTTCCCTTCCAGGGAAATACTCCCTCCAAAATCAAATAACTGTCCCGATATCTTTATTAAGTTTACCTCATATTGTTCAAAAAATGCAAGGAAAGAATTAGGCAATTCCGAACCGGATACCGCAAACAAATCGGGGCGGATTCTTGATACACAGCCTCCGATAAACCCGTGGTCAAAGCCGGGCAGTACAATATTTTCCGCAGAAACATACAAGAAATCAAAACCTTGTATTTGTGCCGACCTTGCAATCCCCGCATCTGAGGTAATCAACGCTTTTTCCTTCACTCCCACCACAGAACAGGAGGCATATCCTTGGGACACATTACAAACAGAAATGTTTCGTTTTTCAAGCTCCTCCCGAACAATTTCGTCCAGTGCCTTTTCCAAGCAAAAGGCGGTGCTTCCCACCCTCGCTACATTATATGCAATTCGGGAAGGGTAGTGCCCGTCCGACTCCGTTTTCCCCGACAGGACAGTAATTCCTGTACCTTTCAGGCTTGATTCATAATATTCATAAAGGTCAGGTGTGACAAGTAATGTGCTCTCATCCGGTGCAAAGCACTGCAAATCTGCATGATATCGTTCAGGAAGGGGCAATTTTTGTTGTTCTTTTGTAAAAATCAGGTTGCAACCCTCACCCTTTAACAACTCCAAGTATGGTTTTGGCGCTAAAGGGGAAATAATTAAAATTTTGCTCAATTCCTTTCACCTCTCCTTTTATCTTACACAATTTCTAATAAAAAAACAAGAGCTCTTTCACATTTTAAGGATTTTTTCATAGTATAAAACTGTACCCGAACATCGGGTGTTCCCCCTATTCCAGCCGTTTTGGCTGTTTTCATACTTGCAGGCAGACGATTTTCTTTGTCCGCCTGCATATTTTTTATCTTTTTACAAATAATCAACCTTACAAGGAGGGAGAAACGCATGACAAACATCAACTGTGTGAGCAACTGTGTGCATCAGGTAAACGGAAAATGCAATTTAGAGCAAATCATGGTAAACACCTTAAGTGTGAAGGAACAATGTGCTTATTTTGAGCAAAAGGAACAGCAGGCAAAAAACCAATCGGATATTTCTTAAAAAGGAATAGACAAACATCTCTTTTTGTGGTATGATAATAAGGTAAGGTTTTTTTACAAAAGAGCAAGTCCTGCAGTCATAAAGACGCGGGATACACCATACATAGGAATACGGGGAGGGTACATAATGGCTTTTTGGAACAAAAACAAAAAAGAAATATCTTATGATAAGAACAATATTCCAAAGCATATCGGCATTATTATGGACGGAAACGGAAGATGGGCAAAGCGTCATGGACTTCCACGCTCTGCCGGTCACAAAGCAGGGGCAGAGACCCTGAAAAAAATTGCAGAGTACTGTGATTCTATCGGTATAGAAGCCCTTACAGCCTATGCTTTTTCCACCGAAAACTGGTCTCGTCCCAAAGAAGAGGTAGATGCGCTTATGGATTTGCTTTACGACTACCTTGCCAATGCGGACAAAAATTTAGCGGGAAAAAATTCAATCATTCGGGTAGTGGGAAATATTGACGGACTTCCTGAGCGAATTCGGGAAAAAATAGGTCATGCGGAGGAAATCAGCAAAGACAATACGGGTCTTATTTTAAATTTAGCAGTGAATTACGGCGGTCGGGAGGAAATTACCA
>JAZNAU010000013.1:0-11948 GCA_045586685.1 Clostridia bacterium | reverse complement strand
GTTTCATTATCAAAAAGGCGCCAAACCTTTTTAAAGGAGGGGATGGTGATTTTTGCCGTGTTTTCACTGATTTTAATTTTGGGAATAATATTGCCCTCGGGGGTTCCAACGGCAACAAGCTTGTAAACACCGCCGAAAACCGCCTCAGAGGAGGCAGTTATAAGCCTTTCACCAACGCCAAAGCTATCTACCGCCGCGCCTTGAATAAGCATATCACGGATTAAATATTCATCTAAAGAGTTAGAAACACAGATTTTGCAGTCGGGGAAGCCTGCATCATCAAGCATTTTGCGAACCTTTTTGGTAAGGTAGGTTATATCGCCGCTATCAATGCGAATGCCAAGCGGACGAAAGCCCTTTGGAACAACAACCTCGTTAAACACCTTTATAGCGTTGGGAATACCCGATTTTAAAACGTTATATGTATCAACAAGCAGCATACAGCTGTCGGGATATTTTTCTGCATAGGTTTTAAAGGCGGTGTATTCATCCTTATAAAGCTGAACCCAGCTGTGCGCCATAGTACCCGAAGGCTTTACTCCAAAATCCTTAGCCGCCTTAACGCAGGATGTACCAACGCAACCGCCTATAATAGCCGAACGGGCACCTAAAACAGCGGCATCATAGCTGTGCGCGCGCCTTGCGCCAAACTCTAAAACCGCCCTGCCGTTTGCGGCGCGAACAATTCTGTTTGCCTTGGTGGCAATAAGACTTTGATGGTTAATACTAAGCAAAACCATGGTTTCTACAAATTGAGCCTGAATCACCGGTCCTCTTACCACAATCACAGGTTCATGGGGAAAAATAGGTGTTCCTTCCTCCACCGCCCATACATCACAGGAAAACTTAAAATCAGCAAGATATTGCAAAAATTCTTCACTGAACAATCCTTTGCTTCGTAAAAAAACAATATCGTCTTCTTTAAATTCCAAATTTTTTAAATAAGAAATCAAAGGATCCAATCCTGCCATAACGGCAAAACCGCCCTCATCCGGAACTTTTCGAAAAAACATGTCAAACACTGCGATCTTGTCCTTTAATCCATGCTCGAAG
The DNA here is from genome assembly GCA_045586685.1 of Clostridia bacterium. Lineage (GTDB taxonomy): Bacteria > Bacillota > Clostridia > HGM11514 > HGM11514 > SIG438. The sequence continues at coordinate 10,895 of JAZNAU010000013.1, read as the reverse complement.
TAACCATTTGCCATAGTTAATTCATAAAAGTCTGTCAACATGGTTAAGTTAATACTTTCTGCCCAATTTGTTCCCTTCATTGTCCTTCACCTCTAACTGTTTTAATATTCGGTTTCTGTTTTCTTTTCCCGAACCATTAAATCAAAAATGGCATCACGGGGATTTTTTCCTTCAAATAACACCGCATACGCCTGACGGCAGATGGGCATTTCCACATTGTGCCGTTTTGCAAGATCATAGGCTGCAGCAGCGGTTTTTACCCCTTCTACCACCATATGCACCTGTGCCAACGTTTCTTCTAACGTATGACCTTGGCCAATCAGGATTCCGGCTCTTCGGTTACGGCTATGCATACTGGTACAGGTCACAATTAAATCTCCAATTCCTGATAATCCTGCAAAAGTGTGAGGATTTGCTCCCATGGCACAGCCCAGACGGGTAATTTCTGCTAAACCACGGGTCATCAGTGCTGCTTTTGTGTTATCACCCATGCCCAGTCCATCCACAATACCGGCACAAAGGGCAATCACATTTTTCAAAGAGCCTCCCAACTCAACACCTACCATATCCGTGTTGGTATACACACGAAATTCGGGAGTCATCACCAAATCCTGAATTTTTTTTGCTTGTGACATATCATGACAAGACACCACATTGGTAGTAGGAATTCCCCTTCCTACCTCCTCAGCATGAGACGGACCTGACATAACGGCAACATTCGCCCCGGGAATCACATCCGTCAGTACTTGGGAAAGACGCATCAGACTTCCTTCCTCAAGTCCTTTGGAAATATTCAAAAGAATCTGCCCATTATAATAGGGTTTCATCCTGTTTGCCGTTTCACGCATGGTATGAGAAGGAACTGCGGTGACCACAAGTTCTGCATCCTCCATGGCTTGTTTCACATCTGTAGTAAAGCTGACCGTTTCCCCAATGGAAACACCGGGAAGAAATTGCTTGTTTTCCCGACATTGCTCCATTTCTTCTGCCTGAGACGGGTCATATACCCATAAAGAAACTGTATGCTGTTTTGAAAGAAGCACTGCAATGGCTGTTCCCCAGCTTCCCGCTCCGATTACACCAATTTTTGCCATATTATTCCGTCCTTTCCGATTTCTTTTTTTCGCCTAACTTCCGTTCTGTTCCCTTTTTCAGACGTATCAGATTCCCTCGATGCATAAAAATCGCAGATAAGCCTGCAAGCACACCGAAAATAATAAAGGGTGCATGATCAAATCCTAAAATTATCACAGGAAACACAATCAATCCTGCCGCAGAACAAACTGACCCCAGAGAAACATATCTGGTAATCGCAACAATAATAATAAAAATAGCAAGCAAACAAAAAAAGATGACAGGCTCCAGTACTGCAATCACTGCCGCACTTGTAAGAACTCCTTTTCCGCCTCGAAATTTAAAATAAATGGGAAAATTATGTCCTATAATGGCAAAAAAACCTGCGCAACAACGGTATATTTCAGCAGTTTCTAATACCTCTCCTCCCAAATTGGCACAAAGCTTTACCACAAATCCTGACAAAACAATTGCAAGAACACCCTTTATGGCATCACCCAGCACCACCATAAGAGCAGCTTTTTTTCCTAAAGTACGTAAGGTGTTGGTAGCACCTGCGTTTCCGCTTCCGTGCCTTCTGATATCCGTCCCGTACATACGGGAAATCAGAATAGAGGTGTTAATGCTTCCCAACAAATAGGAAACAATACAAACCAAGAATAACGCAACCACTGTTATCCCTCCTGTTCACGGGTTTTCTCCCGAATCATCATCCGAATGGGTGTTCCTTCCAGACCGAATACCGAACGAATCTGATTTTCCAGATACCGCTGATAAGAAAAATGGAACAATTCTTTGTTGTTCACAAAGAATACAAATGCCGGCGGTTTTACTCCTACCTGAGTGGCATATAAAATCTTCAGCCGTTTTCCCTTATCACTGGGAGGCTGAACTTGGGCGGTAGCATCCCCGATAATATCATTGAGCATTCCGGTAGAAACGCGCATTGCATGCTGTTCACTCACATAATTGATCAGTTCAAAGAGCTTCGTCACACGCTGTCCTGTTTTCGCAGAAATAAACACAATGGGAGCATAGGTCATGAAGCTTAACCCCTCCATCACCTGTGTACGGAACAAATTCATGGTTTTACCGTCCTTTTCCACCAAATCCCATTTGTTTACTACAATGACAATGGCCCTTCCCTTTTCATGAGCATATCCTGCAATTTTGGTGTCCTGCTCGGTCACCCCTTCGGTTGCATCCAGCATCAGCAGACACACATCACTGCGTTCAATAGCGGTTAAAGACCGTACCACACTATAATGTTCAATGGATTCATCAATCTTTTTCCGCTTTCTCATCCCGGCAGTATCCACAAATACATATTGCCGTCCTTCATATTCATAAGGAGAATCCACCGCGTCACGGGTGGTACCTGGGATATCGCTGACAATGTGCCGATCTTCTCCCAAAATTCGATTGATTAAAGAAGATTTTCCCGCATTGGGCTTTCCTATGACTGCCACACGGGTGACCTCTTCGTCGTAATCCTCCAAATCAACCGCATCAAAATTAGCAGTTACCGCATCTAAAAGTTCTCCCAAGCCCAAACCGTGTGTGGAAGAAATAGGATACATCTCCTCCAGTCCCAGATTATAAAACTCGTAATACTCCATAGGCGGTTCGCCAATCTGGTCCACCTTATTACAAGCCATAATCACAGGCTTTGAGGATTTTTGAAGCATTGCCGCAATTTCTTTATCCGTTGCAGTGACCCCTTCTTTTACGTTGGTTAAAAATACAATCACATCCGCCGACTCAATCGCCAGCTCTGCCTGACGGCGCATCTGTGCCAGAATAACATCCTTACTGTATGGCTCAATTCCGCCTGTATCAATTAAAATAAAGGAATGATTCAACCATTCCACATCTGCATAAATCCGGTCACGGGTCACACCGGGAGTATCCTCCACAATAGCAATCCGCCGTCCCGCAAGACGGTTAAACAAGGTGGATTTCCCAACATTCGGCCGTCCTACCACTGCTACAATAGGTTTTCTTTGCATGGTGATTCTCCTATTTCTTTGATTTTTTCCAAAAAGTCATAACCGCTGTCTTCTACGCAGACGATGGGAACTCCCAAACTCTCCTGCGCTTGTTCCAGCGTCATATCATCCAAAAAAATGTCCTCATCGGCCTTGAGCATATTCCGTGAAATCAAAAGAGCATTTCCCAAAGGCTTTCCTTGGAGCTGTGCTACTAAGTCCCCGCCTGTAATCAATCCTGAAACGGTTATTAACTCGCCGAAAAATTTATTTTCAATGGCATAAACGGAAGTTTTCACTCCCCGCCTTTCCAATTCCTTTCCAAATTCCGTAAATAAAGAATATGCCGCCCTTCCCGTAGCAATGGAAATTTCCGTTTTCGTTAATTCTAACTCCTCTACAACTTCATAAAATTCATCCCGAAAAGAGCTGATCATACCTACGCCGTTTTCAATCTGAGGAAAGCCTTCGTATTCGGAAGCATCAGGAAGGGGCCGTTCTGCTTTTAAATAAAACTCATCCCCAGCAAAAATCAGACGGGTTCCGATAGTTTCAAGCATCTCCTCTTGCAATTCATCCAACTGATTTAAAAAGGAAATACAATCCTCTTTTTCATATGGCTCTAACGGATAAAGTCCTTCCCGATAACGAGTAATGCCGACAGGAACCGCAGAAATACTGGCAACATAAGGATAAAGGGATGCCAACTCCCGCACACTTTTTAAAAAAGCCTTTCCGTCGTTTAGTCCTTTACAACACACTATCTGGCAATTCATTGTAATTTTATTGTCCGCCAGATATCTCATTTTATCCATTAAATCTCCGGCAAAACGATTATTGAGAAGCTTGCACCGCAACTGGGGGTCAGTTGCCTGTACCGAAACATTCAACGGACTGATACGTGCCTTGACCACACGTTTCAAATCATCCATGGACATATTGGTTAAGGTCACATAATTTCCATGTAAAAAAGACAATCTCGAGTCGTCGTCCTTAAAATATAAGGTTTCCCTCATGCCGGAAGGAAGCTGGTCAATAAAGCAAAACACACATTTGTTCCGACAGCTTTTGGCTGTATCAATCAAAGGATTTTCAAACAAAATCCCCAAATCTTCAAATTTATTTTTTATTTTTACTTTTTTCTTTTTCCCTTTATTCGTGAGCAACTCAAGCACCACCGATTCCTCTGAACAAAAAAAGCGGTATTCCAAAATATCGTAGACCGGCTCTCCGTTGATGGTTTCAATGGTCCAACCCGGTTTAATTCTGTGTTTCCAAGCCAAACTTCCCTTTGTAACATCCGAAATCAACGCACTCAAAGCTCTCACCTTCATTCCTTTTTATTATATCTTAAAATCCGTTTTCCGTCAAGAATATTATCCAAAAAATACCGAAACCAAAACCACATTAAAATACGAAAAACGGCACAAAGGCAAACCGCCCCTGTGCCGTATCAGATACGTGTTACGCTTCTTTTTTCGCTACAACCTGCTTTCCTTTGTAGAAGCCGCAAGAGCCGCATACTCTATGGGGCATCATGAACTCCTGACACTGGGGACATTTTACCATCCCGGGGATTGCAAGCTTCCAGTTTGCACGTCTCTTATCTCTTCTGGATTTAGATGTTTTACCCTTAGGTACTGCCATTTTCTACACCTCCTTAAACAGACAAAATGAGGGGTTCCTCGTATCTTTAGTCTTTTAATAACTGTTTTAGTACGGACAGTCTTGGATCAATCTCTTCCTCGCATCCGCAAGGTCCTTCATTGAGATCATGTCCGCATTTGGCACAAAGGCCTTTACAATCTTCCCGACATAAATATCGGGAATCCATTCCAAGCAAAATTCCATGACGGACAATCGCCGTCACATCAATCAATCCATCGGTGAGAAAATCCTCCCAATCCTCCGGCTCGCGAAACACTTCATGAATGGAGCAAGGAAAAGAACGGGAAAATTCTTTTAAACACCGAGCACATTCCAATTTCAGTACATAATTGCATTTTGCCGAAAACTGAATCACATCACTTCCTAAGTTAACAAAGGAACCGTTCACCGAAACCGCTTCTTTCAAAGCCACACCTTCCCCGTCAATATCCAGTTCTTCCGGTGAAAAAACAGCTTCCTGCAAGGTGACGGCTGCACCCTCGTGTTTTAACAACTGTAACAATTCAATTTTCATTCCGTCTCACCTCGGCACAGTGTATATAGTATACTAAAAATTTGCTTTCTTGTCAAGCGGTTTTTAAAATTTTGTGCAATTTTGCTTATTTTGTCAGTTCTAAGGTGTCCATTGCAATCATCATTTCTTCATCTGTGGGGATGACCAGTGTGCGAACTGTAGCACCTTCTGCAGAAACATCCAGAGCCACTCCCCGTTTGCTGTTCTTTTCCTCGTCAACCTTAATTCCCATAAATTCCAGACCCTTTGTAATTTCCAAACGGCCCTGACAATTATTTTCTCCGATTCCTGCGGTGAATACAATCGCATCAACACCGCCCATAGCAGCAGCATAAGCACCAATATATTTCTTTACACTGTAATAGAACATATCCACTGCCAGCTGTGCTTTTTCGTTTCCTTCATTGATAGCAGCTTCCAAATCACGGAAGTCACTGCTTACCTCGGAAATACCTTGCAGACCTGATTTTTTATTTAACAGTGCATCAATATCATCTGCATTCATCTTTTCCTGATTCATCAGGAAGGTAAGGATTGCAGGGTCCAAAGAACCGCTGCGGGTTCCCATAACAACCCCCTCCAAGGGAGTAAAGCCCATGCTGGTATCAACAGATTTTCCGCCGTCCACTGCAGTAATGGAAGAGCCGTTCCCTAAGTGACAGGTAATGATTTTCAGCTCTTCTGCGGGCTTTCCTAACAGTTCAGCTGCTTTGGCGGAAACATAACGATGAGAAGTACCATGGAAACCATATCTTCTAATTTTATGTTTTTCATACAACTCATAAGGCAGAGCATACATATACGCTTCTTTGGGCATCGTCTGATGAAACGCAGTATCAAACACCGCAACCTGAGGTACTCCCGGCATTCCCTGTTCGCAAGCGGCAATCCCGATTAAGTTTGCAGGATTGTGCAAAGGAGCTAACGGTGTACACTGTTCCAACGCTTTTTTCACCTCGTCCGTAATCAGAACGGAACCACTGAACAACTCGCCTCCGTGTACCACACGGTGACCAACTGCAGAAATTTCATCCATAGAAGAAATCACACCGTATTCTTCATTCATCAATGCAGCAATTACTAATTTAATTGCATCGGAATGGTCCTTCATGGGAGATTCGGTAATCACTTCTTCTCCCTTTGCTGGTTTAAATTTAATTCTGGAATCCTCTAATCCGATTTTTTCGCACAGACCCTTTGCCATAACCACCTGATCTTCCATAGAAATCAGCTGATATTTTAAAGAAGAACTGCCTGCGTTAATAACTAAAATTTTCATTACAATCTCCTCCTATACTCATTATTTCTGATTTTGTGCCTGAACACAGGTGATAGCAACAACCCCTACGATATCATCGGCAGAGCAACCTCTGGACAAATCGTTAATGGGCATTGCAATACCCTGTGTAATAGGACCATACGCTTCTGCCTTTGCCAAACGTTGAACCAGCTTATATCCAATATTTCCTGCATCCAAATCAGGAAATACCAATACGTTTGCATGACCTGCCACGCTGGAATTGGGCGCTTTCGATTCACCGATTTCAGGAACGATTGCGGCATCCAACTGCAATTCTCCGTCCAGCTTCACATTGGGATACTGTTCTTTTGCAAGCTTGGTTGCTTCCACCACTTTATCTACATCTGCATGCTTTGCACTGCCCATGGAAGAATGAGAAAGCATTGCAACATAAGCCTCTTTTTCGGCGAGCAGTTCAAAGGATTCTGCTGAGCATCCTGCGATTGCCGCCAATTTTGCGGGGTCGGGATTTTGCTCCAAACCGCTGTCTGCAAAAATAAAGGTTCCGTCTGCACCATATTCGCAATCCGGCACTACCATAACAAAGAATGCAGAAACCAAAGCCACACCGGGTTTGGTTTTGATAATCTGAAGGCTTGGACGTAAGGTGTTTGCAGTAGAATGGCAAGCACCGGAAACCACCCCGTCAGCATCTCCTGCCTTAACCATAAGACAAGCATAATACATATAGTCCCCCAAAGCCTGTTTTTTAGCATCCTCGTATGTAAGTCCCTTTGACTTTCTCAGCTCTACAAACAGATTCAGATATTCTTCTGTTTTTTCATAGGTATAAGGATTGATTATAGTCGCCTTGGAAATATCTAAGCCTTTGGAATTTTCTTCAATTTCCTCCGGTGTTCCGATAATCACAATGTTAGCAATATCCTGCTTTAAGATTTTTTCGGCTGCTTCAAAGGTTCTTCTGTCCATAGACTCGGGAAGAACGACTGTTTTCTTATCAGCCTTTGCCCGTTCAATAATTCTGTCTAAAAATTGACTCATGGTATTTCTCACCTTTCCTTTTCATCAAAACCACTCATCCAAACTGATTTTGGATGAGTGAAACGTATTATTTATTCTATTATATAAGAAAATGCTCTAAATTACAAGGGTTTTTTGAAAAAATTTGAAATTTTTCACATTTACCTTGGAAAAGAGGACAATAACTTCTGTTTGCTTTCTGTCAATACAACTTCGTCCAATGCAATATTGAAAGGCAGAAACGATTTGATTTCATTTCTGCCTTTTCGTTGTAGGGAACGACCTATGTGTCGTTCCGTCTGCACAAAACAGAATTATCCACAAATGGTTGAAAGAAACAGAAAATAAATTTGATAACATAAAAATAGACAAATATGTAATTATGCCTAACCATATTCATATTATTGTCATAATAACGGAACGACACATAGGTCGTTCCCTACACGATGTGATGCGATGGTTTGAAACAATGGCTACAAATGAATATATTCGCTATGTTAAAAAAGGTGTGCTTAAACCGTTTCATAAGAGATTGTTTCAGAAATCATTCCATGACCACATAATTCGCGGAGAAAAGGATTATCAAAAAATATGGGAATACATAGACACCAACCCTTTAAAATGGGAATTAGATTGTTTTTGCAATGATTAAAGGTCGCAGCAAATTGCTGCGACCTTTTACTGTCCTTAACAGTACACTTCTTAAATGATAGTTTTCTTTTTTAATATCTCGGTTCGCAGGTAAGATTGACTCCTAATCTGCGGAATACTTTTTCATCAACGGGAGAAAGAATCACTGAGGAGTGAACCTCGCATCCCCGTAGTTTACTTAATTGCTGCATCGCCAGCTCCGCATTTTCATCGGAGGATGCACAAATAGAGAGAGCAATCAGCGCTTCGTCCGTATGAAGCCGAGGATTTCTGTTCCCCAAATGGTCTGTTTTTAAATGCTGAATGGGCTCAATAACAGTAGGAGAAATCATATGGACCTCGTCCTCAAGCCCTGCAAGGGTTTTTAAAGCATTGAACAGCAATGCGGAAGACGCTCCCAGCAATTCTGTGGTTTTGCCTGTAACAATCGTGCCGTCCGGAAGTTCCATAGCTGCAGCCGGTGCACCTGTAATGGTGGCTTTTTGCAAAGCAGGCCCAATCACTTTACGGTCATTAACGGTAATTCCGGCTTTTTTCATCAGCAATTCCAATTTATATACCACCTCATCTGCAAGCAATCCTTTTCTCTGATCGCAAAGGGCGGTATAATACCGTCTTAGAATTTCCTGCTTGGAGGCATTGTTTGTAATCTCGTCGTCGATAATACAATTCCCTGCCATATTTACCCCCATGTCGGTGGGCGATTTATAAGGACAAGTACCCAAAATCTTTTCCATCATGGCTTTTACCACAGGAAAAATTTCAACATCACGGTTGTAATTAACTGTGGTTTCTCCATATGCCTCCAGATGGAAAGGGTCAATCATATTCACATCATTCAAATCTGCCGTTGCCGCCTCGTAGGCAAGGTTAACAGGATGAGTCAAAGGAATGTTCCATATAGGGAAGGTTTCAAATTTTGCATATCCTGCCTGAACGCCCCGTTCGTGTTCATGATAAAGCTGGGAAAGACAGGTTGCCATTTTTCCGCTGCCGGGACCGGGAGCGGTAATCACCACCAATTCCTTCGAGGTTTCAATATATTCATTCCTTCCGTAACCCTCATCACTGACAATTTTGGCAATATCAGAAGGATATCCTTCAATGGTATAATGACGGTACACCCGAACTCCTAAGGATTCCAACCGCTTTTGAAATGCAATAGCAGTTGCTTGTCCGTCAAAACGGGTCATTACCACACTGCCCACATAAAGTCCGATAGAACGGAAGCAGTCAATCAAACGAATCACGTCCAGATCATAGGTAATTCCCAAATCACTGCGAAGCTTATTTTTTTCAATATCTGCGGCATTTATGGTGATAACAATTTCCACCCGTTCTTTTAACTGAAGCAACATTTTCAGCTTACTATCAGGCTCAAAACCGGGCAAAACACGGGAGGCATGAAAATCATCAAAGAGCTTGCCCCCAAATTCCAAATAAAGCTTTCCCCCAAATTGAGAAATACGATCCCGAATATTCTGGGACTGCATCAACAGATATTTTTCATTATCAAATCCAACTGCCGCCATTGTTTCACCCCTCTTAAAATTTCCACTCTTTTCATTATATACCAAAACAGAAAGAAATGCAAGGACAAAAAGTAAAATTTAAAAAAACAATTGCCACCCTTTAAAAAGAATGACAATTGTATTCATGATTATTTTTGCCCCTCTATCACCATTCGCAATACTTTTTCTGCATTTTCATAATCAGCAGTCTGTCTACTATCCATGTCTTCTGCCTTTGCCAATCGAGTCATATAATACTGCCGTCCTGTCATAGAAAACATAGAAAATACCGAATTATTCTCTGCTATGGGAATTCCGTAAGAGCTGTCTGTCAATTCCAGTCCATATTCTTCATAAAACGAACTTAAATCTTCTAACGCTCCGCCCTCTGCTAACGCTGTCATGGAACCTTTATCCAAAATCATCACCGTTGTTTCACGGGTCATAAGCATTCCCTGCAACCGCACTGCCACTGCATTGTCTTGCTGGGCAGACATGGCATCTCCGCTGATAAACATAAAATAAGGCAGAACATGAACCTCTCCATCTCCGTTTGCATCCGACAATACCTGCTCCATATGATTCTGAAATTCCTTCATGGTTGCTTCGTTCTGCCCAAAGCTTCCCAAAAAGGTAATGGTAGTATCGTAGTCAATACGGCTTCGCACCTGTATTACCGTAGTCACAATCATAAAAATTGCCAGCAACGCAAAAATCGTATGCCACTTATAATAATAAAAGAAATTATCAATCCATCCCCTAAGTGTTTTTTGTTCTTCCAATGCCAAGCCCTCCTTTTTATTATTATAACAACGGTAACATCATTACTTATCCAACGGCTTCATTGTTGGGATTTGAGTCTTAATAATTACATAACTCATTATAACTCTACATAACCCTTTATGTCAAGAGATTTACAAACATTGATTTTTCCATAAGTCTTCATAAGTCTATATATCATATAGGAGAAATGGTGTAGTAAATGGTGTAGTTGGTGTAGTAACCTTTGGTTACTACACCAACTTGGCATCTAAGTTGCTAAATTCCTTTTGCTTAAGTTCCTTTGTTACATCTGTGTAGATGTCCATTGTTGTCTTAAAATCACTATGACCCAATACGTCCTGAATAACCTTAACGTTTACACCATTTTCACACAAGCGAGTAGTGAATGTATGTCTTAATGAATGACAGCTGAACGGCGGCAAAAG
>JAZNAU010000012.1:0-2573 GCA_045586685.1 Clostridia bacterium | reverse complement strand
TTCCTTATAGCAGTAAACAAGGTAGGATATAGCATAGGACTCAACATAGCAGATAAACAGTATAATGAATACGTGGAGGACCTCCGCAATTCTGGTCCATATGTGGCCGAGACAGCAAATCTCGATATGAAAATAACTATTGATTCATTAAGAGCTGCTGAAATTAAAGAGTATTTCCAGTTAGATACTTTATACTCTGCAGATGACGATACTTGGGACAAGGCTCTTGCAATAGGCAAGTTTGTTACGGCCAATATTCCACATGCAAATCAGAAGGAGTATCCCCAAAAAGTAGATGCAATAGGTCTGTGGGAATACACAAAAAATGTAGAACCTGCATTCAATTGCAGGCTGCATAGCATAATGGCTTTTGAACTGTTTTCTGCTGCAGGTATAAAGGCAAGGTATATAACTTGTTTGCCGGAGGATAAGGATGACAGGGATTGCCATGTCGTAAATGAAGTGTGGCTTCCGGAACTGGACAAATGGGTAATGATTGATACCGATATGGGTGGACACTATGTTACTGATGCCTCGGGCAAATTACTGTCATTAAGAGAAATGAGGGAACATTACATTGCAGACAAGGAAATGTATTTCTACCCAGGTTATGAGGATGGCCACTCCAATAAAACTTACTACTATAAGTATATGGCAAAGAATACATATTGGTTTGCATGCTGGAACAATCTGGGATTTTACCAGGAGGATTATGACAACCATCCAAACCACGAACTGAGGGACAAGTATTACGGATTGGTACCAAGTGGATTTGACCCGTTTGACAAAGAGTACCACAAACACACCTCCGTTGCCACAAACGATGTGGAACAGTTCTGGAGGTGATGGCTATTATGTAGGTGTGTTCAAAAACAAGACACTTGGCCTGTATATGATGTATGCTACAGAGAAACTTTTTGCTGTGACACTTGTTTACATAAGTGAAATCATTGCTGTCCGGTAAAAGTTCCGGACAGCAATGTATAACATATTATATAGACAAAATTTAAGATGATGTATTGATTATTACAAAAATGTAGTATCTTTGCATCATAATAAGCAGTTAGCCGCAAGGCTAAGTTAAAGTTGAATTAGGTATCAGCCCTCACTGATGCCTTTTTCTTTTAAGATACCCTCCTAGAAATAAAGCCGAGGGCGTACTCTATATGAAATCCGAAGTTTGTTTTACGAACTTTAACAAAAGACACTAATGTCAAAAAACTGCTTATTATGAAAACAAAACTTTCGATTCAGGTAAAGCTTCGCATTGAAGTTGGCTCCACTAAAAGAATCCTTGTTAAAGCTCATACCCGTATGATCAATGGCAAGGTAGTGAAAGTCCGCTCACATTATAGAAACATCTGAGGGGATGTCATATAATACCCAACGGACTATTACCGTTTTTTAACGGTTGGCTTCTCACCTCGGCATACCGGCAGGGATGTTTCCAGAAATGGTTTCATCCCTGCTTTTATTATTTTACCGATTTGACTTTACATATTTTGTAAAAGTGTAAGGAAACTTTACAGTTTTTCCTTTTCAAGAAATGTGCAACTTGCATAGAATAAGGGTAATACCCTTCTTGGCACGGTTTTGTCGGGATATATGGGTATAACCTTAATTTTAATAAAAAAGTGTAAAGAAACTTTACAGACCTTATACAATCATGTTTGAATACTTGCGTTTTCTTTTTCGGAATAAATGGTATACCATTGTAGAGGTGATAGGTATTAGTGTTGCCTTGGCTTTTACCATTCCACTTTTGTCTTTCTTTTCTGACAAATGGGAGATAGACCACGGAAAGGATTTCAAGCGCGTTTATGCTGTATGTCCGATTGAGACATTTGAAACTACAATAGGCTTGGGACAGAAGTTGATTGAGGCAGTTCCAGAAGTTGACCGGTATGCACAGGTTTTTGTTATTGAGAGCAATGCAATATCCGTTGGTGATAATACACTAAGTGCCTTGGGTATTGCGGTCAGTCAGGATTTCTTCACATTCTTTGATATCAACTTCTCCGATGGTTCACCGTTGTCACTGGCAGATCGCAAATCGGTTTTGATTTCCGGGAGTCTGGCGGCAAAAATCGGCGATGATGCAATGGGAAAACCATTGACCTGTGGAGGAGAGGAATATATTGTAAATGGAATTTTTGACGATTTGCATAATTCTTTACTCCCATCAACAGACATCATTTTCAGCATTAATTCCCCGATGCTGGATGCCCAATGGGCAAATCCATCAGGTTATTGGGAGGATATCGTTACGTTCATTCGGATTCAGGATGGCTTCAAGGCCAAAGACATATTGAACAAGTGCAAGGAGGCTTGTAAAAGCTTTTATTCATCTTATTATGCAAAGCATCCTGATACAGTTATAAAACTGATCAGATATGACAAGATATCGTCCAATATATATAATTACACTCTCACTCAGACTTGGGGATTATCGCTATGGGCAGTTGAGATTTTTGGCGTAATCCTATTTATCTTCGCCTTCGTCAACTATGTCAATCTGAATGTTGCCCTTTCTACCAAGCGGGGGAAAGAATGGGCACTGAAGAAACTGCTTG
>JAZNAU010000011.1:0-37854 GCA_045586685.1 Clostridia bacterium | reverse complement strand
CACCTGAATTGCCTAAGTCTTCTTTTTGACTCCACCAAAGGTCGTTATCCATAAGAAACTTGTTTCTTATTCTGTCATCAAACATATAAAGATTGTATGGCAAAATTTCAAATATTTCTTCAGCAGACATATTAGCAGGGTTAACATTCTCACCAGGCACTCTAAGATGTACTTCTCCAAGGTGTGGATATCTATCTTTTTCAAAACCATGATTTATAAGATAAATGTTAGCCAGTATATCACACGCAAAATGGTAATTATCACCCTCGCGATCAAATGGCCGCCATATATCGCCACAAATGATATGCATTATCTGGTGACAAAGAATAAAGTCAAGTTCGTATCCATACAGTTTGTCCACAAAATCTGGCGAAAAGTATATGCATCTTCCATTAGTAGACATTTTCTTCATACCAGGAACAGCAACAAATTTCAAATACATCAATAAGAGCGCAAAAAACGGATGTGATTCCATAAGACGTCCTCTGGATTCCTGTATCTTGTATTTTAATCGTGTTTTTCTTTGTTTTGTCATCATAAGCCATAATCTTCCCAATATCTGCCGGAACGGATAAACCAATCATCATACTCACGAATTCTTGACAATACCTTATGTGCCTCTTTTACTTTCAGAAAATCAGTGAAAATCCTATTTTTGAATTCAGGCGGAAGTTTTACCACATAACTAACGGCGTTTCTAATTTCTTCCTCAGAATGGTGTTCTACGGCATATGTAGCAATGTTTGATGAAAGAGCATATAAGATTTCAGGACGGGTTGGTATACCCGCTGTTTTCCCTTCAAACACAGTCTCAACCTCAGGAATTTTGCTATAAACCTCACTCCAGGATCTTAACTCGTATGCCGCAGCATCTCCAATACATCCTGTTATTAAGGGATATACATCTAAAATATTTTCTGAAACGTGGTTTAGAATATTACTTACCATTTCCCAAGAGCGCGGCGTAGGAAATGCCAGACCATCTGTTGCGGCATCAAACTGCATAAGCATACTTGGATTATAGTCTAAAAACCCAAGCACAATGCGGTTCACTCCGGCAGTGATTGCCCATTCGTGCCAACTCTTGCTGTCACCTATAATCTCAATATGGCAAAGTCTGTTTGCCAATGCTTTCGGCATAGCGTATGTAACGCTGCGGTCTGTCACTCTGTTTCCGGCGGCGATTACGATACAATTATCAGGAAGGCTGTGTTCCCCGACAGTTCTGTCAAGTGTGATCTGATATGCTGCAGCCTGCACAGACTGTGGAGCTGCAGAAATCTCATCAAGAAACAAAATGTTTATAACATCGGATCTATCATCCATTTGAAAGATTTTAGGCTTAAGCCATATCGCCAGTGTTTTATCCTCATTTGCAGTAGGAATACCTCTTAAGTCAACTGGATTAAAAAGCAAAAGTCTGACATCTGTTATTTCAACCTTCTTACCGGTCCTGTTTGCGATTTCTTTTGCAACTTGCCTGATTCCTTGTGATTTACCAACACCGGGAGGCCCCCAAAGCATAACAGAGGGAAATTTCTTTAGTGGTGTGTCTGATTTTATTAGGGAAACATATGCCGTTGAAAGTTGTTTTACCATTTGATCGACTGTAAGCTCCAATGAACCTTGACTTCTTTCTACCATAAAAATTCTCCGTTCTGCAATTTGTTTTGTAACCAGGTTTTATATTCTTGCATCTGTTCATTTTTCGGTTCTATTGAAAGAACATAGTTGATTCTGCCAAGAAGTCCCAGAACATATTTTTCGGGCAATTCATTGTTGCGGCATGAATCAAGATGAGACTTCACGCCAAACTTCTTGCAATAATACATTTCCTGGCGAATCTTTTTCTTATATTCATAAGGTGCACTAAGTTTTTCGTTAACAACAATACCCGTTACGGAGTGCTTTTGGCCTTTATGAACAACCACCGTTTTTTGGTCATTTAAAAACAATCCGAGTTTTTTGAGTTCAGACTTAACGAACTGTATAACAGGCCTTGGTTCAAAGTCCCCCGAAAAAGTCATATCATCACAATATCGCGTGTATGCGATTTTATTGTCCAAACACCAGTGACCAATTGTATTATCAAAATCACTCATAATGATATTTGAGATAGTTGGTGATGTGGGTGCCCCCTGAGGAAGAGAATCCATATATACGCAAAGTAGCGAGAGTAAAATTCGATTTTGTTCAGAATACCTTTTTTTAGGAAATGCTTTCTCTTTTACAACAGGATAAATTAAGTGGTCAAAGAAATGACGGATATCAAGTTTTAACAACACCGGTTTGCCTATATGGGGATGTGCATTTACTTTTGCGCTTCCTCCTGGGCGATACGCTGTAGCATATGGTGATATTTCTTCCAAAGATAAAAGTTTTTCATTAATACTTCTTTGAATGGATTTTAAAAATTTATCAGGAACATACAACTGCCTGAATTCACCATTTTCTTTTGGTATTTTAACAGAATGGTAATGCTTGTTAATATAATTGCTGACACTATATAATGCTTTACCCGAAAATCCCAGATCATTAACAAGGGAGGAAAACTCCTTATATACAATCATTATAAAATTTTCCTCCCTTCTTGTGTGGAACAAAACAATGTGAATATCGATACTGTGTAGCTGTATCTTTTAGCCCATGTCAGTGGGCATAAATACAGCGAAATCAGTTTCGAATGAACGAAGAGAATACTTCATAATTTTGCATCCCGTAAGCGACTCGCTGACGGTGCCAATGTTAATTGACTTGCTCTAATGTTCCACTTATATAGTACCTTATAAATATATTATACAAAAGAGAGTGTCCATAAATACGGACACTTATTAGCCATTTTTTCTATTTTTCATAAATTTCAGTTATATCTCTTGCGAGTTGATACATTTCCTCTACCACATAGTCGGGAGAAATAATTTTTGCTTGTTTGCCAAAGCTCATAATCCACGATAAGAAGTGCGGGCTGACTGCAACTTTAACATGGCAGATGAAATGGTCTTCATCCTTTTTGACAATCGGGATGTCCGTACCAAATCTGTCAAACACAACACCAACTAATTCATTATCAAACTCAATAGAAACATCAGTTTCTTCGCCACTGAACATCTGGAACATTGTCTTTGAGTAATTTGACAAATCAAAGGGCTTGTCTGAAAGAACTCTGTCCTCCTCGGTAAGTTCAATCATTTCCATTTTATCAACACGGTAGTGGGTGTAGCTGTCATACTTTTCTTTGTATGTAATGAGATAGTAGTTCTCGTCATCCCAGGTGAGAGATACAGGTGATTCAGTATATAATCCACCATCTTTTCGGTACACCTTTTTCTTATTCACATCAAGGTTGAAATACTTAAAAGTAATCTGCTTATTTGCCGCGATAGCCTCGTGGATTTTATCAACATTGTAGTAAATCTGCTCATTGACTGTCTTTACACGATTTGTAATAAATACCTGTCTTTGAAGTTTTTTAGCATTCTCGTGGCTTGTAAGCTTTTCAATCTTTGAAATAAGCTCCATACTCTTTTTACGAGTGATAAACTTTGATGCTTGTACACTGTCAACTAGAAGTTTTAATTCAGGCAATTCAAAATCACGACTTGCAACATAATAGTTGGTTGTACGGGTTTTGTTTGAACAGATATCAAGCCCAAAGAGTTGCAAATATTCAAGGTCATCATAAATACTTTTGCGCTCGGCAGAAATGCCAAGCTTTGAAAGCTCGGCAATCATTTCAGGCACAGTTATTGTGTGTTCCTCATCAGTCTGTTCCATAAGTATCTTTGCCAGATACATCATTTTAAGTTTTTGATGTGATAGTTTCATTTTTTCATCTCCCCCTTAACCCAATTCATTATCGGGAAGTTCTGCATTTCGCTTATCTCTGATTTGCGATTGTCTTTGAATAGATTTTTCATAACATTTGCTAATCATAAAATCGCCATTCATCAAGCGTTCATAATACATAACCTCTGCATTACGATAAAAGTGATATGCTTCATTCCAATTAATGTCTGTTCCGATGCCTTCAAAATAACTATCACCCATACGAAGCATTACATCTGCACCAACAAGCGGAATAGCTTCTTCCGTCAAAGTTTCAAGACATCTTTTATATATTCTGAATGCTTCAATAGGATTTTTATCTACATAATATCCATTACGGTACATATCACCGATTTTGTATAGGGAATTTATGTGCCCGTCAAATGCACCAAGAGAAAAGTAGTGAAATGCTTTCTTGTAATCCACTTCGACATCACGACCATAATAATAACAATACCCAAGATTTTCCTGAGCCTGTCTGCAACCATTATCGGCAGCCAAAGTATAATATTCCACTGCCTTTTTATAATCGATTTTCCCAAACCTTCCCTTGTAATACAACGAACCCATATCACACGCCACATCATAGTTCTGTTGACCGATTAGATAATTATATATTGAAATCAAAAATTCAGATACACAAGTAGGAAATTTTTTTGTCTGGTCTGCATCATAAATATCTTTTGTCAATTCATACATCCACTCGTCCACATCGTCATAATCAGCATATTGTAGCAGCACTTCATAAAGTTCTGGATATTCCTCTTTATTAAGTTTTTCCAATATGTAACCAATTTTACTCTGTATTTCATCATGTGTCATTTTTATCTTTCCTCCATACATTATACTTCAGTAATAATTTCAAACAAAACTGAAATGATTATAATCCAAAACAGACACCCACAACCACAGCCGCTTTTCCTATTACCAGCCATGCTTATACCCCCAGGCTGATTTTACCGGAAACCTTTTTATTCATAACCGTATTCATAAATACACCCTTGCTGATGATTGCAAAGTAGCCGTTGTATTCGTCTTCGTAGTTTTCGGTTATGAGTTCAAGTGATTCCTTGAGTTGGAGCATTGCGGCAAATTCGTGCTTACATGCACCACTGCAGAAGCAGGAGCATTTAAGGTTTGAGATTTCACCATCTATGTAATCAAATTCAATTTCGTAGTTTTCGCTGCCTTCTACAATGGCATGACCTCGTGTACCGTCTATCTCAACAAAGCCAACTCTGTTTTCAATATAATAATCGTGTCCGCGATCAGCTGCATCGTGAGAAATTTTCATCTTTGACAAATCGTCAAGCGAGAATCTATTTGTGTCATCATTGCCGCTTACATATTCTTCGTCACTCTCAGGCGCCTTAAACCAGGTAAGAACTTTTGAGAAAGGAATTGCATTTCTGTCAAAAGAAACAACATGCGAACCTGCAAGGAAGAAATCACCCTTAACATTGGTGTCAATTACAGCTATTACCTTTTTGTAGTCAGAAAGTTTAATCTTGAAGGAATAATTAACTTCTGTAACCTGTCCACGATAGCCTTCAAGCTTACCTTCTACATAAACAAAGTCGCCAACCTTCAAGTCAAAGCTATCGTTGTAGTATGCCCAGCCCATACCCCTGTGTGGGAAGTATACCTGAACGATAGACTTTTTAGGTTCTATAACACCCTTGCAAACTTCCATTGGAACATTAACATCAGGTTCTTTGTTTATTCTTGTATTAAAGCCGATAGGATATTTTTTCATAATGTTTTAACCTCCCAAAAAGATTTCTTCTTTTCTTTATACTCATTTTAACAAATTGAGTGAGTGTTAAAACGGACAGTGCTTAATCAAAGTATAACATAATTCGTTTACCAAATCAATACATATTGAAAAACCGATCCAAAAGTAAGCTTTCAGACCGATTTTTCTTTTTCACTTATGTGGTTAATGCTTCTTTACATATTGCAAAACTTCACATTCTCCGTCAAAAGAACATAAAAGATAATTATTGTTACACCACGAAATTCGTTTATATTTCGGCTCAACAACTTTATCTCCATTGTGCTTTATCAAGCCCTCAAGATAGTTATCTTTATCTCCATCACGAACTGTCAATAGCGGTTCGTCTACTCCGTGTATCTCATGATATATGGCAGGTACAACGATGTTGTCATCAAAATCAATAAGACCCTGTTTTTTATCACATTCATACACCATAAGCTTTTTATCGTAGTGAATCCCATTCCACGGCAAATCATATTTACACGGAAGAATTACATTACCTTTTTTATCAATCAAACCATGTCTGGAACCATTTTCATCTCTTATAACAACCTCGTATGGTTCTCTCCACGTATAAATAGAGGAATAGACAGATGGGAACAATTCTTCTCCATTTCGGTTGATGATTTTCTCTATATTTCGGCCAAGAGATTCATCGTAAACTTCGACCTTGATGTTGCCATCATCCATAAAGTCCACGTCCAGGAACCGGGGTTCAAACAACACTTTTTTCTGTGTAATATCATAGATACCAAGCGGAACATCATCATCGTTCCATTTATCATCTGCATAAAAGGAAAATAAGCCATTTTTGTATTCATATCCAACATCTTCGAAAATAGGTTCAACAACCCATTTGCCGTTCTTATCGATAACTCCCCATTTGCCTTTTTCCCATCCGCCGGAATGTGCTACAAATATATCCGTAGTATCCCAAAGCTCCTTGATTTCATCAAAAACACAAGGAATAACTTCTTTTCCGGTTTTATCAATAGCACCCCAAAGCTCTTCTTCCGTCCAGTAACGACCGGAATTATGCTTGTTGTTCCATTTTTCATCACGAGTCCATTTTCCTTTGCATACAATTGCAATGCCGTCATTAAAATCATTTGCATATATGTATTGCGGAGAAACAATCTCGGTGCCATTCTCGTCAACATATCCCCATGTTCCGGCAATTTCTGAATAATCAGAATGATATGCCAAGTCCATAAATCCAAGTTTTAATGTAGATACCTTACACAAACCCTCGCAGAACTCACCAACTTCCTGATACCTTTCACCAAATGTACTTTCTATCGAAGTTTCATTCCCAGACTTATCTATAAAATACCATTTGCCATCTTTCTTAACCCTTGCCTTTCCACCGTTGAATTCATCGGCATTTTCATATATTGCAGGAATCGCAATTTTCCCCGATGCATCTATATAGCCATATCCGCGCCCTTGAATTCCGACTACAGCCAACCCTTCTTTGAAACTGTCTATATAATCAAAATCAAGACTTGTCAGACGGGAACCCTCAAAAGTTGCAAAGGTAGAAATACCTTCAAAATTAAATGCAACACCCTTGAGCAATGCTTTGATAACACCAGTTTCCTCATCTTTATATACTGAATTTGCTTTCCATTTCCAAAGTCTGTTTATTTTTATATCGTCATCTTCGTAAATTGTGTCATTGCAAATCACTGGTTCCTGATAGTCCTTGCTGTTCTGATAGCAATAATGAGCCGATAAAGAAAATCCATTCTTAAACTTAATTGCCTGACCTCTTGGTGGGTAATGTCTGTATTCACTTTCTACAGAAGCTACCATTTCAGCTGAGTTCCATATTTTATCCGTAAACACGTGACCGCAATATTTAACAACTTCATCATTCTCGTTTTTAACGTCAACCGGAAGGACATATTTTTTACATTCCCCGTTATCAAACAGAAGTTTTAAGGAAAACCTCTCATACATAACTGGCAATATCGGTTCTATATTAACCAGTTTTGGAATGTGAGAATACATGTCTTCTTTTTCTCGTATATCGGTTTTTATGAATTCTGCAACAGGTCTTTCCCCACCATCAAACGGGCAGGTATAAATCTGAGCAATACGATTTTCGTTATCTACCGTAAAACCAAAAAATCCATAATTGTCAAGATACGGAACCTCGCTATACACCACATCATTATACCTGACATAGCCTATCTTCATATTGCCATACTCTTTATGTAAGCTCTGCAAATTATAGTAGAAAGCACTATTGAAAGTAATGCCCTGTGAATCATAACCATTAAAAGACGGATTGCTTTTGCAAACAATGTCATCATACACATCAAGAGATGCACGATTAAAAGCATACATAAGTTCATATGTGCGATCAATCATTTCTTTCCTTGGATAGTATTCGATGATTGACTTTCCATTCACTTCACCCAAACGCCATAATTCTATATTTTTATCTTCATTATCGCCGTAGCTATAAACACCATATGCTACTTCATCACCAATCATAAAGCGCTTTGCTCTAAGATAAACCATTAAAATAGTTCTGTTTTTCGCATAGGGATGATTTCTTAACTTACTGCAATATTCTCCATCAAGTTGAGTAGTTCTCTCTTTTCCGTATGCGTACATATATACGGCATATTCAAAACCATTTCGATTACACAGATATCCAATGCAATCATCTAAAACATCTGTTTCCTGCACATAGTATCCATTGTTTTCCAGCCATTTCTTTATGAATTCATCTGATTTCCGCCATATATACACTTCATCATCGGTGTATACTTGTTCTTCAAGATGTTGTCCAGAAAAGGCTTTTCGTAATTCTTTGACCTGACGATCGTGACGAGTTAACGGCTTTACAGTGGCAGGTGTGTCATACGGAGAATCCTTTTCTATCTTTTCTCCATAAAACTCAATATCAAACAGTGTTTTATTCCTCGAAAGCGTAATGTTGCATATTTCTTTCTTGCGATTGATAACTACAACAACTATTGCAACGGGATGTGCCTTACTAAATTGATATAAAAACATTCCATATTTACACAACGAGTTTTTTTTATTCGTGACAAACTGTTTTTCTGCATCTGAGAAGTTTGTAATAGTATCAAGTTCTACAATTTCGTAAGAATATGAATTTGTCTCATCCAATTGTGAATCTACATATTTCATCCTCTCTGCGATTTCTTCAGCAGAAAAAAAGCTTTTATTCGCATATTCTGAAAAATATTGACAGTCGTCTGCCATATGGGTAACAAGCTCATCAACATTACCCAATGCAAATGTATCACCAAGAAGTTTTATTAAATCATACTGTTTCATGATAACCTCCTAAAACCCATAGATGTTTAAAACATCATCTTCATTCAATGCTAATTCAGACCATTTTGTCACATCCGACAGTTGCGTTTCGTACTTAGCTTTATTCTTCCAGAACTCTGCACCACGATTGTTCATATACCACAATCCATTATCAAATTGTGCAACAATATAGTCAAACAAATCATCAAATGTTTTAAAATCGATAATCTTTCTTCCTTCGCTTAAAATCTCATTCCACTTTTCGTAAGTTATGCTATAGTCACCATATTCATCAAAAACTTCTTTAAGGACAATAGTCATACTCCACGCAAACAAATCAAAATCATCGACAGAAATATGAAGAGCAGTGTCCTTTCCCGAAGGAATTAGCGACATATATGGCGTTTCCGTATGTTCTGCGCCTTTTTTATCAAAGGATAATGTATGACTTCCTTCAAAGTCTAATGTATCATCTGTATGAAGATCTTCGTAGTTGAACAAAGCGTCTTTTAATTCTTTAAATGAAATCAATACATCTTCATTGTTTTTATTAATGCATGAAACTCTGCAATAGTCAAATACTGGATGTATACATAATCCTATATCATTTTCAAGCCACAATACAATTCTTGATACATATCCTTTTTCAGCCTCAGATCCATCCCTATATTCGCAAACTTCAATTTCAACAATTTTCTTTCCGATACACACAGAAAAAAGCTTATTCGCATCAGCGTTAGGAAGATTTGTCCCTGCATCTATATGCCAAGGAATGCAATTCATTGAAAAACGATAACACGGATCTTGAGGAGTATCAATTTCAAAAACATCACCGTCTTCAAATTCTATTAAAAAAGGTTCATCAATTTCTGAATATCTGGAAAATTCCATATCAGGTGAAATGTTTTTATAATTAGACATATCCTGCCGTTCGTCCTCGGGCAAATGAGAAAGCATATCATACGCCGCACTTTCAATCCAATCCCGCGTTAGATAGTAGCTTAAGCCAATCATTTTCATCTTTTTAATTTGCCTTCCAACCAACTGCATTTTTTCGAGTTCTTTTTTGATTTCCGCAGCATACTTCAAGGTTGGAGCTGACCATTCTTTTCCTGAAAATGTGTAGTTGGTAAAAACATCAAATTCTTTTTCTTTTCTCTTCATTATAAGGAATACCTCGCTTCCAAACCAAGTTTTGTTATAAATAGTATATCAAGCTAAGTGGGTGTTAAAACGGACAGTGCTTGGTTAGTTATAGTATAACATATTTTATTAATTAAAACAACACATCTCAAAATTACATTCACGCATATTTCAAAATTATCATACAGAGAGAGTAAGACCGAAACATAAAAAATCCCGAAAGCCACTATTTAAGCGGTTTTCAGGATTTTTGCATTGTTCATTTTTATACGGATGTTTTCGAAAGATTCCACAATTCGTCAAATCCCCGAAAGGCGCGTCATTACGCCATTTCGATATAAAAAGTTTCTATGTTGCTCCTACTATATGATACTGGGATGTCGAAACTGAAAGTTTTTTGTCGAAAGTCGCAAAGCTGCACTGTTAAAGGGTTTGCGAGAAAAATTGTTTTCGTTTCATTGCGACAGTTTTTGCAAAAAACTTAACTTTTTCTTCTGAAATCTCTAATTTTTGTGCAATTTCAGAAATTGTTAATTTTTTCTTTAAAAGTGTCAAAACATCAGACTCATTTTTGCTAAGTTGTTTTATGAATTGTTCTTCCATAATTCTGTTTTCGGCTCGTAAATAACCAGAATCAATAAAGCTATTTACAGAATATAAATTAAAGCCGTCGTTACTGTCATCATTCAAAGATGCATCCATCGATTTATCCATATTGTATTTTACATAATGACGATTTTTTATTTTTAGTGACTCCTTGGCACGCTTAGTAATAAACTTTTCAAAATCACCGAATGCAGGTGTATATTCCTTCACTGCTTCGCAAATTGCAAGAGCAATAATTTGCCGTCGGTCTTCTTTAGGTGTGGTTTTCCCGATTTGAACAAACAATTTATCCGCAATAGGTTTATAAAGTGCCAGCACTTGCTCTAAATCATACTCTTGCTTTTTCTTTCTAAGTACAACTTGACCCGCCCACAGTTTGTTTTCACCATCATATTCAAACTCAAAGCAGACCGGTAATTTCATTCCCGTTGACAGAATTTCATCTACTAAGCCAAATACCATTCCGTTTTTACACTTTTTGTCCCTTGGGTTCTCTGATTCGGCAATAACCAGAGTTCGCGAACTGCCATCAAACCCGAATTGAATATTTTCGGGTAATTGATTTCGCAGGGCATCGCTCAAAAACAGTTTTTGATTACTTCCCAACGTAGCAGTAAGTTTTTCTTGTTTTTTCGGTTTGTTAAACCAGACAATTTTTTCTAAATTTAATTGCATATTTTATGCACCTCCTGCTATAATTTTACAGCAAGACACAATTATCGACAACGCTCCGACATGTAAATATTAATTAAATATTGATTTTTTTAATGTATTGTGTTAAAATATAGGCATAAGATAGATTAGGAGGTGAACTTATGTGTAATAAAAATACACTTGATGTGTTATTAAAAGAAACTTATACGGAACTAAGAAAAGTTTTCGGCGAAAAACTTGATAGTGTTATTCTTTATGGTTCTTATGCAAGAGGGGATTATGATCCAGAGTCAGACATAGATGTTATGGCTTTGGTTGACCTTGAAAAAAGCGAGCTTACAAAGTACAGACGCACCATATCTGATTTTGCAAATGATATTGATTTAAAGTATGATGTTCTGTTATCCGTTAAATTGCAGGATAAGTTCACTTTTGAAAAGTACGGAAATGCTCTTCCGTATTATATGAATGTCATAAGAGAGGGCGTGAATGTTAGTGTATAGCAAGGAAATGATTGATTTATCACTATATCGCCTTAGTAAAGCAAAAGCGGATTTGGAAGATGCGAAGAAAACGCTTGAATTTGAAATGTTTGATACTGCAGCCAATCGTTCTTATTATGCAATATTCCATGCTGCTCGTGCAGTTTTAGCGCTTGATGGTCAGGACTACAAGAAGCATTCCGGTGTAATCAGTAATTTTCAAAAGGACTATATCAAAACTGGGATATTTGATAAGGCAATGTCAAATATTATTAAATCTGCTTTTGATATGCGTACTGATAGTGATTATGAAGATTTTTATGTAGTACCAAAAGAAGATGTTATAAAGCAAGTTGAAGAAGCAGAATTTTTTGTAAATAAGATTGAAGAGTATTTAACCGAAAAAACCAAATAAAAATGCGTTCGCATACATCTTAAAATTCGAATACAGAGAGAGCAAGACTGAAACACAAAAAATCCTGAAAGCCACTATTTAAGCGGTTTTCAGGATTTTTACATAGTTCATTTTTATACAGATGTTTTCGAAAGATTTTAAATTTTGTAAAATTCACGAAAGGTGCACCACTACGCCACTTCGATATAAAAAGTTTCTATGTCACTCTCACTGTATGTACGGTTGATTTAGAAACACCAAACTTTTTTGCGGTATCTCTCACTGTTGCTTTGTATTCTAAAATGTATTCTGCAAGCTGTATTGTCCTTTCTTCTATTCGGGTATTCAATCCACCGCCTCCCTCTTTGACGCTTTACTCCACTATATGCAAAAAAAGCATCAATTAGTACAGGTAAGATTTTGGTCTCAAGTATCCTTTTTATTTAAACTTTATTATAAAATTGATTCCAATTTTTTCTTTACATAAAAATTTCCTTCATGTAAACAATAAAGGTGTAAATTCAATTTAAAGGAGAAATTCTATTATGAGAGCAACAGGAATTGTGCGTCGTATAGATGACTTAGGTCGTGTGGTTATACCAAAAGAAATTAGAAGAACCATGAGAATCCGTGAAGGGGACCCGCTGGAAATTTTTACCGAAAAAGATGGGGAAGTTATTTTTAAAAAATATTCTCCCATTGGTGAATTGGGCACTTTTGCGGCACAGTATGCCGATACATTGGCAAAAACGAGCGGTCATTCCATTTGCATTACAGATAAGGATACAGTCATTGCCGTAGGCGGTGTTCCTAAAAGAGAATTAAACGATAAGCGTATTTCCCCCGAATTAGAACAAATTTTAAGTGAAAAAAACGCAGTTTCATTTCGTCCCGATGACCAGAATAAAACAAATGTGATTGACGGAATGGATAAATACGTTGCAGGTATGGTAGTGCCTATCATTTCAGAAGGCGATTCTATCGGATCAGTCGTATTTTTCGGAACAGATCAAATTCCAAAAATAAGCGATGTAGAAGATAAGCTGGCAAAAACCGCAGCTTCCTTTTTGGGAAAACAAATGGAGGATTAAAAAAATAAACCCGCCAAAAAATGGCGGGTTTGTCTATGTTTCTTACTTATAATATTCCTTGTACCACATGGCAAATTTCCGTAGTCCTTCTCGTAAAGGAGTGGAAGGTTTAAAGTCAAAATCCTTCATTAAATCCCTCACATCAGCATAGGTGATTTCTACATCACCCGGTTGCATAGGAACCAATTCCTTATGAGATTCAAAATCATAATCACTTGGAAGAACCCCTGCCCTAATCAGCTCTTGCTGCAAAATATCCACAAATTCCAGAAGATTTTCTGGTTGGTTGTTTCCAATATTGTAAACCTTATATTTTACCCCGTCTTCGTTTTTTTGCGGAGGCTGTTTCATCACATTCATCACGCCGGTTACAATATCATCAATGTATGTAAAATCGCGCTTGCAGTTTCCGTAATTGAAAATCTGAATATTTTCCCCTTTTACAAGCTTGTTGGTAAACCCAAAATATGCCATATCGGGACGTCCCATAGGTCCGTACACCGTAAAGAACCGAAGTCCGGTAGTGGGTATCTTGTATAATTTTGAATAAGAATGTGCCATCAGCTCATTGGATTTCTTGGTAGCTGCATATAAAGAAACAGGCGAATCTGCTTTATCCTCTGTAGAATAAGGAATTTTTTGATTGGTACCGTACACAGATGAAGAAGATGCATATACGAGGTGTTCCACGCCAAAATGACGACACGCCTCTAAAATATGAAAAAAACCAATCAGATTACTGCTGATATAAGCATCGGGATTGGTGATAGAATACCGTACTCCTGCCTGTGCTGCTAAATTCACAACAATGCTTGGCTGATGTTTGGCAAATACTTTCTCGACCGTTTCTTTCTCTGCAATATCGCCCTTAATAAAGTGAAAATCCGGATATTTTTTTAATAAATCCAATCGAGTATTTTTCAGATTGACATCATAATAATCATTCAGATTATCCAAGCCTACAACCGTTTTTCCCTCTTCCAGCAAACGCTTGGAAAGATAAAATCCGATAAAACCGGCAGCTCCGGTTACAAGAACTTTCTCTGTCATCATGTTCTCCTTTTATTTCACAATACCCTGATATGATTTTTGCACCGCCTCAAAACTTGCAAGGTTTCCGATATCATACCGTTTTCCCGGCATTTCCATTGCATACAAAGGCTGTTTTTTATGCAGATATGCTGGAAAACTTCCTGGAGCATCCTTTCCGCAACCGTCTTGTAAGGCTTGCTCTAACATTCCCATATCTTCTCCTGTATACAAATAAAAAGGAGGAGCAAGCCAATTTGATTTCGGATTGGCAGGTTTTTCTTCCATAGAAAGAACCCTGTCTTGCTCATCAATTTCCACCACACCTGAGGATTGACACCGCTTTAATTCCGGCTCGAAATACCGCATAATACAAGAATGTTTCTTTTTATCAAAATATTCGATGAAATGGCAAAGAGAAAAATCCAGCACGTTATCCCCTGCAATCACCATGGTTTCGCCCTTTATCCCCAATTCTTTAACCGCAAACAAAATATCCGCAACTGCACCCAGTCTGGTTTCATTACTTTCTGTTTTATCATCTAATACAACAATGGGAACCTGGCTTTTCTTTTCTTTCGCCCACTGTTCAAAATGGGTGGCAAACTTATGGTTGGATACCACGATATACCGATCCACTCGACCGGATTTACTGATATCATCAATCAACCAATCCAAAATAGTCTTATCCCTTACTTTAAGCAAGGGTTTTGGCATATTTTCAGTTAAAGGATACAGTCTTGTGGCATAGCCTGCCGCCAGAATAATACAATCCATGTTTTTTCTCCTTTATACTTCACATCCGTCTGCCGACTGACAGAAATGGACGGAAAATTTCCCTTTATATTGAGGAAATTGTTTCAAATAACGATTGGTTACCGTTTTCTTAATACGTTCTTCAAATGACGGGTCAATCAATGCCATACAGCAACCCTTAAATCCTGCACCGCTGAATCGGCCACCGTAAATACCGTCAGTTTCCAGCATAATTTCATAAATGGCTTTTAGCTCCGGAGAACCCGTTTCATAATCGTAAATACTACTATGACCGCTTTCAAAAGAGAGTTTTCCTAACGTCTCGATATCGCCTCTTCTCCACGCCTCTGCCCCTTTGTTCACCCGTTCAAATTCTGTATAAAAATGAGTGGCACGTTTTCTCCAGTTTTCAGGCAGCTTGTCCTTATATGTCTCAAACACTTCACGGGGCACCTCTCGTAATCTGCTGTCTTCAAATTTTCCGTACTCCATTCCCGCAAATGCTTTTAGTGCATAAGACGCTGCCTTCAGCTCATCCACACGCATATTAAATGCAGAGCTTGCCAGACTTCTTTCTACCCCACTGAAAAAAATGGCAATTTCAAAGGGCTTCATGTTTGGATTCTTGGGAATCAGTTCAAAACTGTCATCCTTGGTGTCTAAATATAACAAATGATCTTTTTTACTATAAACTTCACAGGATTGATCCAGTTTACCACAGGATACACCCACATAGCGGTTTTCTGCCTCTAATGCAAATTGAATGAGCTGACCCTTGGACAGCATGAGTTGGTTTGCTTTACAAAGAGCGCTTAAATATGCCAGAATGACTGCTGCCGAAGAAGACAATCCTCCTATGGGCAGGGAACCTTGAATCAATGCATAAATTCCCTTTTTTATTTCAAATCTTTTTGCTAAAAACAAAGTTGCTCCTCTCAAATAATCTGCCCAATCATTTTGTTTGACAGGAGGAACATCGTGAATATGAAACTGAACTTTCCCTTCAAAATTCATACTTTGCAGTTCTACAACGCCGTTATCAGAAGGAACATAGGCAATTTCAATTCCCTTATCAATAGCAAATCCCGATACCATTCCGTATTGATGGTCCGAATGAGCACCAATCGGGCAAACCCGATAAGGGCAAAAAGCAATCTGAATTTCTTTTTCTTTAGGATATAGCTTTAAAAATTTCTCTTTCAAATCCATTCCCACTTACACATCCATTCAAAAAATTTCTATCTACTCTGTTAGTATAATAAAAATATAAGAAAACAATCACTTTAAATTATATCTCTTTTTACATGTTTTGTCAACGATTTACACCGCTTTTTTCAAAATTCAACAAAAAAAGCACTCATATCCTTTCAATACCGCAAAGTTTCTTTCCTTTTCTGCTGTCCTCTCGATGGGACTTCATTTGTACTTTGGCAAAATTAAAACCTCCAAAATGATATTTTTATTACATATCATTCTGGAGGTCTTGTGCAGACTTTACACAAAATTTAGGATAGTCTCCAAAAAACCGAACGGCATCTATATCATCTACGCCATAAAATTTGGATAAGTATCGCTTTTTTGAGAGATAAAAGCTTATTGCTTATAAACTGACTTTGCGTATTGGGATGCAGAAACTCCCACCCTATTCTTAAACAGTTTTGAAAAATAATGTACAGATGAAAAGCCTAATTTTTCTGAAATCTGAGTAAAATTCAAATCCGTATCACAAATCATAGCCTTTGCGGCGTCTATTTTCAGCGAAATATAATATGACATAGGTGACATTCCGCAGTGACTTTTACACACTCTTTTAAGGGTAGAAAGACTGATTCCGCAATTATTACAAATATCTTCAAGTGATAGAGTTTCGCTAATGTGATTTTGCAAATATTGAGTTACCATATCAAAAATGTTACTACTGTAGTTTTCATAATTGGAATTTTTCGGCTTTGAACTTGTGCTTTCGTTCTTCACATAGATATCGATAAGTAAAAGCTCTAACTTATTTTTTAAACTCTGCAGTGTGAAATTATCTGTTTCTTCACGGGGCACCATTCCTTTTTGTTGCGGATCATCAAATTGTTTTTTAAAACACTTTTCTCCAATAGAGATAATTTGCGAAAGAATCTGGCGTTGTGTTCCCGAAAGGGTGATTACTTTGTTTGCAAAGTACGACATTACGTCTGATGTTGATTCAAAGCTAACTACATTTAGTTTTACAACATTTGGTTTGGAGCCGATATGAAATGCATAAGGGGCATAGGTTATCATTTGCCCTTCCTCGACAGTATACATATTATTATCTATTGATACTTCAAAAGTTCCGCTGTCTACATATATAAATTCCCAAAAATCATGTGATTCACCTACTGGTTCTGAGCCATATAGCTCATTATGAAATACTGTAATGACCGCGTCTATGGATATAACGTCTGAAAAGGATGTTTTTATATAGTCAGCCATATTCATACCCCTTTTTGATGAATAATTTAAAAAAAAGACTTTTTTGTACAAATACATTTCAGATTATATATGATAATGTTTATGTGTACAACTAAGATGTATAATATATTTATATTTTACATCAAAAAAATTTAAAAGTCAAGAAAGGAAAGAAAAGAAATGAAAAAAATAAGACTTGGACTTATAGGTTGTGGAGGCATGATGAAAAATCATGCGCAAGGAGTAAATATGGTTGAAAGCGTTGAAATTACGGCAGTATGTGATGTCGAAATTGAAAGAGCTCAAGATGTTGCATCGGTTCTAAACAATCCATATGTTACAGATGATTATAAAACCATGGTAGATAAAGTTGATGCTATTCTTTGCGTTCTGCCTCATCATCTTCATTTTGAATGCGGAATGTTTTTTGCACGTAATAAAAAACATATTCTTATGGAAAAGCCCTTGTGCAATTCTGAAGAAGAGTGCATAAAGCTTATGGAAACATGTGAAGAAGAGGGCGTTGTACTTATGTGTGCATACCCTGTTCGTTACTGGCCGGGCGTAGTTAAACTGAAAGAGTTGATAGATTCCGGCGAATACGGCAAGGTCATGCAGATGTCTATATGGACAGAACAGCTTACAAGAACTCCAGAAGGAAGCTGGAAAAGCGATGCACGTCTCGGCGGCGGACAGTTCTTCAGTCATGGTTGCCACTATGTTGACATACTGCTCTGGTTCCTTGGTAAGCCCGTAAAGGGTGTACACTTCGGCACAAGAATAGGTACACCGTGGCTTATGAGAGAAGGAACAAGCGAGGCAATATTCCAGTTCGAGAACGGTGCCGTTGGTTACCACGGGGCAACATGGGGTGCAAGAGGTACAAGACTTGGATATGATTTCCAAGTACATACAGAAAAAGGCTTGCTTGATTATGATCATATTGCAGGTGTAATAAAGCTTTATGATGCATCTGTAGAGCATGTACCGGGACTTGCAGAACAAAGAGCATACAAAGAAATCTGGAAAAGAGACGGAGGCATATCAAAGGAAACACAGCATGAAATCAAGCATTTCGCAGATTGTATCAACAACGGTAAAAAACCGCTTACAGATGCTAAATCTGCCCTTGCGGGATTACGTATTGTATGGAAGATGTATGACGCAGAGAAAGCAGGCACAATTGCCGACTTGAGAGGACTCGGACTTGATGATTAACATCTGAGATTTTTGGGCTTATCGGAAATGCAAAGGCGGAAGTTGTAATGATTAAGTACATTAAAAATTTGAATATCTAGTCTCCGTCTGCTCAGCATTTTCACAAACCCCTTAAAAAATGTTTAAGGCTATCAGGGAGAAGGATCTGTTATTGACTGGTATAATGATGTCTCCCCCAAAACATTTTTTTACAGATTATCGTTTCATTTTTCAATATTTATGATATGATACAATAGTGAGAAAAATCAGTATTCTTGCGAGTTGTAACGGCAAAGTGTTAAAAGAAAATTAGTAAATAATCGGGCTGAAAACAGTAGGTCCGATTATTTACTGTTCTCCTGACATGACACAAACTTTACATAAAAACGGCTCACAATAACAGGATAAAATATACTGACAGAGGGAGAAAAATTTTAAAATGTTAAGAAGAAAAAATGTTGATATGTTGTCAGGATCCATTTTTAAAGGATTGATTTCACTTGCAATACCTATTATGTTAATGAATGTTATTCAAAACATGATCAATCTCATAGATATGATGATTTTGGGCAAGTTTACAAATGATGCGGTAGTTGGAGCTGTTGGCATATGTTCTACGCTCATTTCTTTATGCACGGGACTTTTTATTGGTGTTTCGACAGGAGCAAATGTTGTGGTTGCAAGAGCCATTGGCCGTGGAGATAAAGAATCCACCGAAAAAGCTATTGGTACAGCAATTTTGTTTTCTATTATAGGCGGGGTTACTCTCTCTGTAATAGGTGTAAGTTTGGCAGATGTATTTTTAAAAATGATAAACTGTCCGGAAACTTTGCTGAGCCAGGCAGTGTTGTATTTTAGACTATATTTTCTTGGCGCTCCGATGTTGCTTCTTTATAATTTTTGTGCATCAATATTGAGGTCGGGCGGAGATACAAAGAGACCTTTATATTTTTTGATAATAGGCGGGGTTATAAAAATAATATTGAATTATTTTTTCATTACAGTATTAAATATGACAATTGCTGGTGTTGGAATCTCGACTATTGTTTCAAATACTATCATGAGTGGACTTGTGCTTTTCGCATTACTTAAAAATGACACTGTAACAAAATTTAGTTGGAACAGATTTAGATTTTACTCTTCGGAACTGAAATCTATATTATTTATTGGAATCCCGACAGGTATGCAGACAGCGTTATATTCTTTGGCAAACGCCGTAATTGTTACAGCTGTTAATGGCTTTGGCCCTGATGCATCTACAGGAGTTTCTATTGCAAATCAATTTGACGGAATACTATATCAGATTTCAATTGCTACTTCACTTGCAGCGATGCCGTATATTGCGCAAAATATAGGCGCAAAAAATCTGGAAAGAGCAAAAAAAGCAATTTTAAATGCGATACTTATTACTACTATTTTCGGGGCAGGGTTTGGTTCTTTATCAGCAATTTTCAGTAGACAACTTTCGTCATTAATGTCTACAACTCCTGCAGTCATAGAATATTCGTGTCAAAAAATGATTATTATTTCAAGTACATATTTTATAACGGGAATTAACGAGGTTATGGGTGCAACACTCAAAGCCATGGGTAAGCCGATTATACCTACAGTATCAACGTTAGTATTTATGTGCCTAATACGTTTTTTCTGGGTTTACTGTATATTCCCATTATATCCAACACTTACCTTTTTGTACTTGATCTGGCCTATTGGTTGGGTTTTATCTATTATTACACTGTCAGTTTCGTATTTTATAACCGTTCCAAAGTTTCAAAATAATATGGTTGATCTTAAGGGATAAAATTCAAAAAATTAGTATGCCGATAATAAATCATATAATATTGGAGCGGGAAAACCCAATATTGATTCTAAAGATTTTTGTTTAAAAAATCAGTGAAATATAAAAGCCAAAAATAGCAGGCCCTATTATTTACTGTTCATCTATCTTGACACAAGAAGGTAAAGAAAATTAAAATTTTAAATGTCAATACCACCAGTTACTGGTGGTATTGACATTTAAAAAAAGTAGTTTGAATGGTATCATCTGCCAAATTGATAATGGTTAAGCCTTTTTTACGGGCATAGTTAACGGTATATGCAGTACCGCCTTTTTCCGATTTCAGATAGCAAATACAATAGTTGCAACTATCCACCAAACGGCGGTTTCGCTCATGCATACAGCCTGAATTATAATTTTCTGAAACATACTGAACAGAATCGCTTTCCCATAACAGCTTTTGATACATAAAATGATCGGCAGTGCTCCAATATTTATCCTGATTTTTGCAAGGGAGAATCAAATGAAGTTTAATGGATCTGTGTTGTTGCTTTACTGCCAGAACCGTTCTTGCCGCTAAGGTATCAAAACCCAATGCACCTCCTGCATAAAAATGGGTTACACCTGAATGGAACAGACGTAAAATTTCACGATAAAGCTGGTCTGACAGATTTGAAATCTTCTCTTTTTCAATTTTTCTGTGTCCTGTAAAACAACAGGAATTTTCTTCTTTTATCATATTGGTTTACCTCGCTCATGCATTAGAAATGCCTGAAAAATTCGGTATGCTCCAATAGAATTTTCAAACCCATTCCGATTAAAATAATTCCGCCTGCCATCTCTGCCTTTGATTTGAATTTCACTCCGAAAACACTTCCGATTTTCACACCTGCGATACCGAATAAAAAGGTAATAATACCGATAAAGGACACTGCAGGAATAATGCGAACCTGTAAAAATGCAAAGGTAACACCCACAGCCAATGCATCAATACTGGTAGCAATGGCTAATGGGAGCATGGTGCGAGGGTAAAAAGACGGGTTTAGGTTTTCCGCTTCCCCTTTTGATTCACGAATCATACTGATGCCGATGATGATCAGTAAAAGAAAGGCAAGCCAATGGTCAATTCCAGTAATCAGAGAGCTGAATTGCTTTCCTAAAATGTATCCAATTAAGGGCATTAATCCTTGGAATCCACCAAAATACAAACCGCACAACGCACAGTGTTTCCATTTTGTTTTTCCCACGGAAAGACCTTTACATATGGCTACTGCAAAAGCATCCATAGAAAGACCTACGGCTAAAATGAATAGTTCTAAAGGACTCACCACAATTCTCCTTTCTCAGGGATAAAAAAAGACATATCTGTTTTTGTTACAGATAAGTCTCGTCATTTAATACATAGCCAGGAACAAATGATTCCAAGATGTTGGCTAAGTCACGTCTTATAAACGCTGACTACTCCCTTATGTAAGTTTTAAAAATTGCTTTTATTGTATCATAAAATCAATTTTATGTCAAGGAAAAAAATTTTTTAACACAAATATTTAAAAAGAAAGCCTTATTTGATAAAAAAGTATTGCATATTTTTTGAAAAGATTGTAAAATAGAAGAAAGAACATTTACAAAGGAATGAAAAAGATGAATTTAGAAGAAATAAAACGAGTTGTGGTAAAGGTGGGAACCTCTACGCTCACATACAGTAACGGAAAACTGAATTTGCGTCGGATAGAGCTGTTGGTTCGTTGCCTTGCTGATTTGAAAAACCGGGGATATGATGTGGTGTTGGTTTCTTCCGGTGCAATGGGAGTAGGCGTGGGAAAACTTTCCTTAAAAGCAAAGCCCAAAACCATGCAGGGAAAACAGGCGGTTGCGGCTGTGGGTCAATGCGAGCTTATGTCTATTTACGACCGTTTTTTTGCAGAATACTGTCAGACGGTTGCCCAAATTCTGCTGACCAAGGCAGACTTGGAAACGGAACTGAAAAAGCAGAATGTTACCAACACATTTGACCAGTTAATGGAATATGAAGCAATTCCTATTGTGAATGAAAACGATACGGTTGCCACCGAAGAAATTGAATTTGGTGACAATGATACCTTATCTGCATTGGTTGCTAAGCTGATTGGTGCGGATTTGTTAATTCTGCTTTCTGATATAGACGGTCTTTATGACAAGGACCCCCATCAATACGGGGATGCAGTCCTCATTCCTGTAGTAAAAGAAATTACAGAGGAAATCAAAAAGGGTGCCAGCGGTGCAGGCTCCCGTCGAGGTACAGGTGGAATGGTGACCAAATTAGCTGCCGCTGAAATTGCAACAAACGCAGGTTGTGACATGATTATTGCAAACGGAGAAAATCCTGAAATTTTATTTGATATTTTTGAAGGGGACTTTAAGGGAACTTTATTCCGGAAAAGAGGATAACACAATGAATGAATTGATAGAACGTTTAGGCAAAGAGGCAAGAAAAGCGGCAAGAGTGCTGGCAGTCAGCTCTTCAGGAGAAAAGAACAAGGCTCTCTTTGCTATTGCAGATGCCTTAATAGAAAATGCCGACTTGATAATAAAGGAAAATGAAATTGATATTGAAAAGGCGGTTCAAAAAGGAACACGTAAGCAAATGTTGGATCGGCTGAAATTGGACCAAGAAAGAATCAAGGGAATGGCAGAGGGAGTTCGTCAAGTGGCGGCACTCCCTGACCCCGTGGGAGAGGTGCTGTCTATGTGGCAGCGTCCCAACGGACTCACCATTGGCCAAAAGCGGGTTCCGTTGGGTGTCATCGGGATTATTTACGAGTCCCGTCCCAATGTGACGGCAGATGCAGCGGCACTTTGTTTAAAATCAGGAAATGCCGTGATTTTGCGTGGTGGAAGTGATGCTATCTGTTCTAATAAAATGATTGCAAAGGTGATGTGTCTGGCACTGGAGGAGGCGGGACTTCCCGGTTCTTGTGTTTCCTTAGTGGAAGACACTGACCGGGAAACCGCAACTGCAATGATGAAAGCCAACGGCTTAATTGACGTGCTGATTCCCCGGGGAGGAGCGGGCTTGATATCTTCCGTGGTGCAAAACGCTACCGTCCCCGTGATTGAAACAGGGACAGGGAACTGTCATGTATATGTGGACGAAAGTGCAGATGTACAAATGGCAACAGAGATTATTGTCAATGCCAAAGCGTCCCGTCCTTCTGTCTGCAATGCAGCAGAAACCTTGTTGGTGCACAGGGCAAAAGCAAAAGAATTTTTACCTGTTGCCTTTGATGCCTTGAAAAAAGCAGGGGTGACACTGCGGGGATGTGAGGAAACCTGTAAGGTGATTTTATGTACTCCCGCCACAGAGGAGGATTATCAAACAGAATTTTTAGATTATATACTGGCAGTAAAAGTGGTGGAGGATATAGACGAGGCAATCGACCATATTGCAAAATACAGCACCCGTCATTCTGAGGCAATCATAACAGAAAATTATGCCGCATCTCAGAAATTTTTACAGCAGGTGGACTCGGCAGCAGTGTATGTCAATGCCTCTACTCGCTTTACCGACGGCTTTGAGTTTGGCTTTGGTGCAGAAATCGGAATCAGTACACAGAAAATTCATGCCCGGGGTCCCATGGGCTTAAAGGAACTGACCACCACCAAATATATTATTTACGGAAACGGACAAATTCGTTAGGAGGAAGAAAATGTACGCATTATTGTTGGCAGGCGGCGGCGGAACAAGGCTTTGGCCTCTTTCTACCGTTTCCCATCCAAAGCAATTTATTCGTCTGCGCGGAGAAAAATATTCCCTGTTTCAGCACACAGTAAAACGATGTCTGGAATTTACGGATGACACTCATATTCTTGTTTTGACAGGACAGATTTATGCAGATCAAATTAAAGAACAGTTAGAGGAGCTTTCTGTTTCGATTCCTGATGAAAATATTTTATTCGAACCCGCTCCCAGAGGAACACTTCCTGCTTTGATGTTGGGCGTTCAGGAAATTTTGAAACGAGGAGGGGGTACCATTGCGGCACTTCCTTGTGACCATTCTGTCGGACAACCTGAGGTGCTTACCCATGCAATCATGAGAGCGGTGAAATTAGCAAAAGAGTTTATTGTGACCTTTGGAATTTTACCCGACCGTCCCGAAACGGGATATGGTTACATAAAGCGGGGAACTGCTGTGGAAACAGGGTTTCGTGTGGAACAATTTTGTGAAAAACCCGATTATGAAACGGCAAAAAAATATTTGCGGGAAGGATATTTTTGGAACAGCGGTATTTTTCTGTTTGATGCGGAGCTGTTTCAAAGAGAGGTTTCTGCTCATTGTCCTCCTGTATCTGAAGCTTTTGCTTGTATGGAACCTACCCAAGCGGTAAAGGCGTGTCCTGTTATTTCAGTGGATATAGGGGTTTTGGAACAATCGGAAAATGTTGCTGTGCTTCCTGTAAATCCAGAATGGTCTGATTTAGGCGGGTTTCTTTCCCTACATCAGCATTATGCGGAGCAAACAGATGAAGAGGGAAATGTGTTGTTAGGCGACAGCCGTCAGATTAACTGCAAGGATTGTCTGGTGTACCCTGACAACAGTAAAATCCGTATTCTTGGTTTGGAAAATATTATTGTAGCGGAAAAAAACGGACAAATTTTGATTTCAACTCCGGAAGGTTTGTCCAAAATTAAACTATTACCGTAAAGGAGACTTCACATGTTTTGCAAATATTGCGGAAAAGAATTGGAAGAAGGGAAACTTTGCAGTTGCCTCGTTTCAGAGGAAGTTACTGTACATGAATCTGCAGAGGAAATCGAAGATTCATCGGATGGGTTTTTAAATTTTGATTCCCCCCCACCACAAATTTTTAGGAGAAAGGAACCGACTCTTTTTTCTCGGTTTGTATCAGTACTGACACATTTTATTCGGCAACCCATTTTAGCAATTAGACAGGCGGGGGAATTTGGAGATAAAGGCGTTGGAATATTATCCTGCTTTCTGCAAGCACTTTTGATTGCAGGAGGATTTTGTATTTACCTGACGGCACGGGTTCAGGTAGGATATAGCCTGGGATTTTTTGAACAGGCAATTCCTTTTGGACAATATTTGGCACATTCAGGCTCCAGCCTTTTTGTACTGTTTTTCCAGTTGACAGGAGCAGTACTGTTAGCTGATTTATTTCTGATTTTCTTATTGATTTTATTGACCGGCGGTTTTGGTACCCAGAGAGGGTTGTCAAAAATGACAGGTGCGGTGGGGACGGCTCTTTTGGCAAACGGGCTTTCAGGAATGGTAACAGCGGTTACGAGTGCGTTTGTTCCCGGTGCAGTTTGCTTACTATTGTTTGGCGGTATAGTCCTGAGCGTGCTTGCATTGTATTCAGCCGTCAAGGTATCTACTGAACTTTCTGAAACCAAGTTGTTTTATCTGTTTCCTCTTTCCTTACTGATATGGTTTGGGGGAACAAGCTGGCTGATTTCAAATGTACCCTTGTTATCTTGGATATTTAGTTTACTATAGGTGGAGCAAAATTTTTTGCTCCACCCCCCTTTTTTCACTTGTAAATTTTAGAAAGTTTTGAGAAAAAAGGGTTGACAAATTGGGTTAGTTATGTTAAACTAATCAAGGATGGTTAGTTAGTTGAAACTAATTATCTGTGAATACATAATAAAGAATGAACAAAATGGGTGATAATAATGAACTTAACAGATGCCCTGGAAGGACAAGAATATATCATTAAGGAAATTGAAACCGACGACGAAGAATTGAATGCCTTTTTGTTTTCTCTGGGATGCTACAGCGGCGAGCCTATCACAGTGGTATCCCATTTGAAAGGCGGTTGCGTGGTTTCTATTAAAGATGGACGATATAATATTGATACCCAGTTGGCAAAGGCTATTTTGATTAAAGAATAGCTTTTAGTGTTCTTATTTTTTGCTTATTGGTTAGGAAAAACTAACTTCATGAAATGTATAATGATTGGATAACGAGGAGGAATTGACTATGCGAATTGCTTTGGCCGGCAATCCAAATTCAGGGAAAACCACAATGTATAATGCTCTGACCAACCAAAATGAAAAGGTAGGAAACTGGGCAGGTGTTACTGTAGAAAAGAAGGAACATCCCATAAAAAAGGCATATTCCAGAGAGACGGAAGAAATGATTGCAGTTGACCTTCCCGGTGCATATTCCATGTCACCCTTTACATCGGAAGAAAGCATTACAAGTTCTTATGTAATGAACGAAAAACCTGATGTCATCATCAACATTGTGGATGCTACCAACTTAAGCCGTAGCTTGTTCTTTACCACGCAACTATTGGAACTGGGTATTCCTGTTGTTGTTGCTTTGAATAAAAGTGATATTAACGAAAAAAAAGAGACGATAATTGATGCAGAGGGGCTGTCAGAAAAACTTGCTTGCCCTGTCGTTGAAACAGTTTCTACTACGGCAGACGGTTTGAAGGCTGTTTTGGATGCGGCAATCTCTCAGGTTGGCAAGGAACAAAGAATGGTTTATCAACAGGGAGACATTGATTTAACAAGTAAAGCAGCAGTGGAAGCAGCTGACAGGGCGCGTTTTGCCTTTGTCAATAAAATTGTAAAAAGTGTGGAAACAAGAAAGGTTTTGACTAAGGATAAAAATATCAATGATAAAATCGACGCATATCTTACCAATAAATGGTTGGGCATTCCGATTTTTGCAGTTGTTATGTTTTTGGTATTTGATATATCACAGTCCTCTTTTGGTCCTTGGATTGCAGACACCTTAGTAGCTTGGATTGAAATCTTCCAAGTCTGGGTAGGTGGGATTGCAGAAAATGCTCATCCCTTATTGCAGGCAATTTTGGTTGACGGTATCATTGGCGGTGTAGGTGCGGTTGTAGGATTTTTGCCTCTGGTAATGGTAATGTACTTCCTGATTGCATTACTGGAAGACTGCGGTTATATGGCTCGTGTGTCGGTGGTATTGGACCCTATCTTCAAAAAGGTTGGACTGTCTGGTAAATCGGTGATTGCCTTTGTTATCGGTACAGGTTGTGCCAT
Organism: Clostridia bacterium; assembly: GCA_045586685.1. GTDB lineage: Bacteria > Bacillota > Clostridia > HGM11514 > HGM11514 > SIG438. Next base: position 10,360 of record JAZNAU010000011.1, on the reverse strand, counting down.
CCCCGGCGTTATGGCTTGCCGTACCATCCGTAACGAAAGGGAACGGAGAGCCACTGCAATGCTGGCACCCTTTATGCCTTGCGGTGCAAAGCTTCCGGTGATTGCATTGTTTGCAGGGGTATTTTTTGCAGATGCTTCGTGGGTTGGTACCTTAATGTATTTTGCAGGGATTGTATTGATTTTTCTGGGTGCTTTGATTGTCAATAAGATTGCAGGACATAAAAAGCGTAAATCCTTCTTTATTATGGAATTGCCCGAATACAAATTTCCTTCTCTAAAGCGTGCCTTCTTTTCTATGTGCTCCCGCGGTTGGGCTTACATAGTGAAAGCGGGGACCATCATTCTTGTGTGTAACACATTGGTTCAGATTATGCAGGCATTCAACTGGAAGTTTGAATTGGTGGAAGAAGGAATGGAACAAACTGCTATTTTAGCTTCTATTGCAACACCTATTTCATTTTTGCTGATTCCTCTTGGATTTGGTGTTTGGCAAATGGCAGCGGCCTCTGTTAGCGGTTTTATTGCAAAAGAAAACGTAGTTGGAACTTTGGCTGTTTGCTATGGTATAACCAACTTTATTGATACAGAAGAATTGGCACTCACAAGCGGTGCCAACGAAGTTGCAACAGTGTTTGGGATTACAAAAGCAGCAGCTCTGGCATGTCTCATGTTTAATCTCTTTACCCCTCCTTGCTTTGCTGCAATCGGTGCTATGAATTCTGAAATTAAGGATAAAAAATGGATGCTCGGCGGAGTAGGCTTACAGTTGGCAACAGGATATACGATTGCTTATCTTGTATACCAGATTGGAACTTTAATTACCCAAGGGACAGTTGGTTCCGGTTTTCTGCCCGGATTGATAGCAGTTGCCGTTATAATTGGAATAATTGTTTTTCTTATGTTGAAGTCTGATAAGAAATTGAAAGAAGAATATGCGTTGAAAGGAAATGAAATGAACGAAAAGGTGAAGGTGTGAGAAATGGAAAATGTCATTCTTGTTGTGATCATCTTAATTGCTGTAGGCGGTGCATTACGATATATTTATAAGCAAAAGAAGAACGGGCAGTCTTGTATTGGCTGTCCGAACAGTAAACACTGTGGCAGTAAGACTTGTAGTTGCTCAGAAGAAAATAAATGATCTTTCAAAGGACTTTATCTCTTGACATAAACCGAAAATAACTGAAAGAGATAAAGATTAGAGCGAATGACATTGAGTTTTTTTACAAACTCATTATGCTACACTTAAAAAATTGAAAGTCTTTCAAAAAAATACACGCACGAATTTCGTGCGTGTATTTTTCAACTGATTGATTATACAACCCCCTGTTGCATCATAGCCGTAGCAACCTTTAAGAAGCCCGCAATGTTGGCACCGGAAACCAAATCCTTTTTACCGCCCACTTCCAGACCGTACTCTGTTGCTGCATCGGATGCTGCTTTGTAGATGCTGACCATGATACCATGAAGTCTTCCGTCAACTTCTTCAAAAGACCAAGAAAGTCTCCGAGAGTTCTGGCTCATTTCCAAAGCAGAGGTTGCAACACCACCGGCATTGGCAGCCTTACCTGGAGCAAAGAATACACCATTTTCCTGCAGATACTTAGTTGCTTCCATAGTGGTAGGCATATTAGCACCTTCTGCAACCAAGAAGCATCCGTTTGCCACCAGTGCTTTTGCATCATCCAAATGAAGCTCATTCTGAGTTGCACAAGGCAGAGCAATGTCACATTTTACAGTCCAGATCCCTCTTCCTTCGGTGTAAACAGCATTGGGACGGTAATCTACATATTCCTTAATTCTGCCTCTTTTCACTTCCTTGATTTCTTTTACAACTGCCAAATCAATTCCTTCTTCATCATAAACCCAACCATTGGAGTCAGACATTGTAACAACCTTTGCGCCATAAGACTGAGCCTTTTCAGCGGCATAGATTGCAACGTTCCCCGAACCGGAAACCAAAACGGTCTTGCCATCAAATGTAGTATTCAGGTCAGCCAGCATTTCCTTAGCAAAATAAACCAATCCATAACCGGTGGCTTGAGTTCTTGCCAAAGAACCGCCCCACGTCACGCCCTTACCGGTAAAAACTCCTTCATAAACATTTGTCAGCTTCTTATATTGACCGAACATAAAGCCGATTTCACGAGCACCAGTACCGATGTCTCCTGCAGGAACATCCGTATCCGCACTGATATGGCGGTACAGCTCATTCATAAAACTCTGGCAGAACGCCATTACTTCTCTATCAGATTTCCCCTTAGGGTCAAAATCCGAACCGCCCTTACCGCCGCCGATAGGCAAAGTGGTCAGTGCATTTTTAAAAATCTGCTCAAATCCTAAGAATTTAATAATCCCCAAATTTACGGAAGGATGGAGTCTGATACCTCCCTTATAAGGTCCGATGGCAGAGTTATACTGTACACGGTAACCGCGGTTCACCTGCACCTTGCCCTTATCATCCACCCAAGGAACACGGAATATAATCTGGCGTTCAGGCTCTACAATTCTTTCCAACAAGCCTGCTTCTTCATATTCGGGATGCTTTGCAAATACCGGTTCCAGAGAATTCAGAACCTCTGTTGCAGCCTGAATAAATTCCGGCTCGTTTTCATTTTTTGCTTTCAATTGTTCTAAAACATTTTGTGTATATGACATAAAAACCTCCTATATTATAACATAACTTTATTTTAGCACTTTTTTCTTCCTGTTGCAAGAAAAAAATAAATAAATTTCATTTTTTGTAAGTTTTTATCATTTTTACTATTAAAAATGGAGTTTTTTAGGAAGGATATTGCAAAATTCTTCGTTAGATTTGGTAGAAACAAGATGAGAAACAATTTGTTCGGTTATTTCTGCCGTAGATTGATTGGAAAAAGCTTTGCGAATCAGCCATGCGCATTCCTGTTCCTGCTGATTCATGAGCAGTTCTTCTTTTCTGGTTCCGGACTTGTACAAATCTACCGCAGGGAAAATCCGTTTTTCAGACAGTTTTCTATCCAGGTGCAACTCCATATTCCCTGTTCCCTTGAATTCTTCATAGATAACATCATCCATTCTGCTTCCCGTTTCAATTAAAGCTGTGGCAAGAATGGTTAAGCTTCCGCCCTTTTCAATATTTCTTGCCGCACCAAAAAACCGTTTCGGCTTATGGAGTGCACCGGGATCAAGTCCGCCGGAAAGTGTTCTTCCGGAAGGCGGAATGGTTAGATTATAGGCACGTGCCAAACGAGTAATACTGTCAAGCAAAATCACCACATCTTTTTTGTGTTCTACCAACCTCTGGGCACGCTCCAATACCATTTCTGCAACCTTAATGTGATGCTCGGGCAGTTCATCAAAGGTAGAATAAATAACTTCTGCATTAGTACTGCGACACATATCTGTTACTTCTTCAGGACGTTCGTCAATCAGCAAGACAATCAGTTCCGCCTCGGGGTGATTTTGGCTGATGCTGTTGGCAAGTTCTTTTAATAATGTGGTCTTTCCAGCCTTGGGAGGTGCTACAATCATTCCTCTTTGCCCTTTTCCTACCGGCGCCACCATATCTACCAATCTCATGGAAAAGCGATTAGGGGTGGTTTCCAGGCGCAGTCTTTGGTCAGGATAAACAGGAGTCAGGGAATCAAAGGGAATTCTCCGAATTGCCTCCTCGGGAGAAAATCCATTGACCCTTTGCACATACATCAGCGCTGCGAACCGTTCATTTTCCCGCTGAGTTCTGGCGTTTCCTTCAATGAAATCTCCTGTTCGCAAACGAAAACGACGAATCTGTGCAGGAGAAACATACACATCGTTACTTCCTGTTAAGTAATTTTCACACCGCAAAAATCCAAATCCGTCCGGAACCACTTCTAACACACCACTGACCGGATTGGACGGAGAATGTTGCCTGTCCGATTCGCACTTTTCCTCTGCTTTAGACTCCTTCACGGCGGTAATTGCCTCAAGCAGTTCTGCTTTTTTCATTGCTGTTACACTTTTTATTCCAAGCTCCTTCGCTATTTCTCGGAGTTTGCTCAAGGTTTCCTTTTTTAATTCTTCCATTCATTTCCCTCGCTTTCCGGCAAATAAGGTTATCAAAGGATTATATTCATATAAGGCTTTGGTAAGAACAGAATCTCCAATCCATTGATTTATTTCCATATCAGGAGTAGCAACCAGCCTCACCACTGCCAAAAATCCCAAAATCAGCACCCCCGCCTCTAAAGCACCCAACAGGGCACCTGTCAGGCGGTTTGCCTGTTTTAAAAGAGGTAATTGCACCACGCCCTCCAAAACAGTAGACAGTAAAAGCAACAGCAATTTACCGCCAAAATATAATATAAGGATGAGTAAAATGCTCGCTATAATAGAGGCTGCACGGTCGGGAAACACTGTAACCCCTTGCCTGATTAAGATCTCTTCTATTTTTTTTATTGCCGTTTGATATCCTTGTGTTTTCTGCAAAACAGGAAACAAAAACAACGAGACCAAAGCTGAGCCGAAAAAGGAAAGAAACTTCATCAGGCTTCCCATGGCTCCTAAACGAATCCCTCCAAGTACAAAAAGAAAAATAACGGCAAGCACCATCAAATCCAGTTTCATTTATTTCACCTTAATCATATCATAACCTGATTCATAAAGAATCGCACCGCTTCTTCCGCTTTTCTCCAGATACAGTTCTGAAACATCACGGGTTACCTGAAAGCTTGCCAGGCAATAGCCCTGTTTATTTAAAAACAGCACGTCACGGGTAGTGGCAAAGAGTACTCCACTTTTATTATTGGCAATTTTTTTAATATCTGCACCTTCGTAAAGATGCTCGCTGATTCTGCCGTTTTCTTTTAATATGACAATTTTTTGGTTTTGCTGACGGAGCACCAACGCTGCCGACCGTTCAGAAATGGAGAAGTTTTGTAATGCACCGCCCTGATAGTCATAGTTCCAAATTTCCTCTCCGTTATTGGAAAATCCAGCTGCCATACAATCTCCAATTGCAATCAATTTTCCGTTTGCCATAAACCGAATCGTGGTAAACACTGTTTGGGTGGAATCAACAACTTCATAAGCTTTCTTTTCGTCCAAGCGGTAAAAACTAATGCTTGAGATAAGCTTTTCTTCCCTGGTGTTATATTGGCACACAGCAAGCAGTTCGCCTCTGCTGTATACATCTGCATCTAGAACAAACTTCTCTCCTGAATACACACGATAAATATTTCTTCCCTTTCGGTTATAAACAGTAACCGTACCCTGATAACCGGGCTGGTCACAAATCACAACAGAATAGCCTTCTTCATTCACCTTTGCATTACGAATCTGATGTTCGGTGGAAATGGTATAAAGCTGCTTATTTTTATAAAAAACTGCAGCTTGGGTTCCCTCTCGGTCATACACCAGCAAATAATCCCCGCTCCGATACATTTGGGAAGATGCCAGATGCATTTCATGTACTTTTTTTGGAGACAAATGCAACCCCATAGAAGAAAAATACACAAGATTTTTGTGACTAAGTTCGCTGGAAAGCACTGCCGTTCCTTCCAGATTTACCGTTTGGGTTACTGCAAATTCTTTCCCATACAGCCATTCCAATTTTTTATATATAAACGGATGAAACCGATAATGAATCAAAAAACCGAACCCAATTATTAAAACAACACAAAACAGAAACAACAATTTTTTTAATTTCATTCCAACCAATCCCCCTTTTCATACCAAACCTTTGTGAGACAAAGTCCTTCAGGTGCTGCAGTAATTCCTGCCAGACGTCTGTCCTTTTTTTGAATCAATTGGGGGATAGCATCAGCAGGTAGCTTTCCGTTCCCCACATAAATGAGAGTTCCCATCATAATCCGCACCATATTATAGAGATAACCATTTGCACAAATACGAAATCGAATCAGACTTCCTTCTTTGGTCAGTTCTGATTGATAAATACTCCTAACTCTGCTTCCCTTTGTATCCGAACCCGCTGCTTCAAAAACAGTACAATCATAGGTTCCTGTCAAATCTCTGCACGCCCGTTCCATTGCCTTAAAATCTAGGAAATAAGGATAATGCCAGACATGATTTCTGGTAAAAGGGTCTTTATGTGGCTGATTACAAAGAGTGTAGCAATATTCCTTCGCCACCGTATCGAATCGTGCATGAAACTCCTCACTCACCCGTTGGCAGGATAGCACACAAATATCGTCTGGAAGCAAGGCGTTCAAAGCATAGGGCATTTTATCATCGGGCACAGTGGTGGAGACATGGGTGTTACACACATATTCCTTTGCATGAACTCCCGCATCCGTTCTGCTGCATCCCGTCACCGTTACAGGTGATTTTACAATATGGGACAATGCCTTTTCTACCTGTTGCTGCACCGTTATGGCATTTTCCTGACGTTGCCAGCCATGATACCCGCTTCCGTCATAACACAAGGTTAACTTTAAATTTTCCACAACATCCTCCTACCAAAAACGACTCAGCACAATCAAGCCGCAAAAAACCAACACCACAACTGTTGCGAGTCCGTCCCGTAGTCCGGCTTTCAGCACTCTCATCCGAGTTCGATTCTGCCCTCCGTGATAACAGCGACACTCCATTGCCATTGCCAACTCATCAGCGCGGCGAAAGGCACTGATAAACAAAGGTACCAGCAAGGGTACAAAATTTTTGGCACGTTGAAATAAATTTCCGCTTTCAAAATCAGCACCTCGGGCAGTTTGTGCCTTCATAATTTTATCCGTTTCTTCAATCAGAGTGGGAATAAACCGCAAAGCAATCGTCATCATCATGGCAAGCTCATGGGCGGGAAGCCCAATTTTTGCAAAGGGCTTTAACAGACTTTCAATTCCATCCGTCAACATAATGGGTGATGTAGTAAAGGTCAGAAGTGTGGTTCCGATAATCAGGAAGAACACCCGGGCAATCATCAAAACTGTCAGACACAATCCTTCCTTTGTTGCTGTTACAGGACCAATGGAAAAGAGAGGCTCTCCTTCTGTTAAAAACAAATTAAAAAGAGCGGTAAACGCAATAATAATTAAAACTGATTTTAAGCCACGTAATGTATGTTTTACCGGAATCCCCGATAAAAAAATCGACCCAAATACAAAAACAGCAACCATCACATATGCCCCTAAGCTGTTTGACAAAAACACTGCAATAATATAAAAAAGAGTAAATATGATTTTAAACCGAGGGTCTAATTTATGAATAATAGAATTTCCCGGAAAAAACTGTCCGATTGTAATATCCTTCATCATTATTTCTTCTCCATGCACGATAAAATGGTTTTTGCCGCTTCTTCTATGGTAATAGCATAAGGGTCAACCTCAATCCCCCGCTCCTTCAAATGCTGTACCAACTTGCTAATCTGCGGAACGGAAAGTCCCATTTTGGTAATCTCCTTACGGTGTTGAAAAATTTCACGGGGAGTATCAAGATAAGCCACTGTTCCCTCGTTCATTACCAAAATCCGCTTGGCGTATTTTGCCACGTCCTCCATGCTGTGGGATACCATAATCACCGTCATATGGGTCGATTGATGTAGTCGGCTTATTTGTTCCAGCACGCGGGTTCTTGCCTTTGGGTCAAGTCCTGCCACTGGTTCGTCCAGCACCAGAATTTCCGGCTTCATCGCCAGAACTCCCGCAATAGCCGCCCGTCTTTTTTGTCCGCCGGATAAATCAAAGGGAGATTTATCCAAAATGGCTTGGGGCAGTTCCACCAGTTCTGCCGCTTCCAACACATTTTTCTTCACTTCCTCGGGAGATAACCCTAAATTTGTGGGACCAAATGCAATATCACGGTATACCGTTTCTTCAAAAAGCTGATATTCCGGATACTGAAATACCATCCCTACACTTCTTCTTACCTTTTTTCGGGTTTCCTTGGACTGGTGAATATCTTGACCATTAACATATACTTTTCCCCTGGTGGGATAAAGCAAACCGTTAAACATCTGAATTAAAGTAGATTTTCCTGAACCGGTGTGACCGATGATTCCTAAAAATTCACCTGATTCCACCGAAAAAGATACCTCCTCCAGCGACTTTTTTTCAAAAGGGCTGTCAGGCATATAGATATGACTTACCTCTTCTAATCTGATACATTCCTTCAATGTGATTCCTCCAACAGGGGCAGTAATTCCTCCAATAATTCTTTTTCTGTCAGAACATCGTCTCGGATGTTCATCCCCTTCCCTATCAGCTCATGTGCAAGCTCTGTTGCTTGTGGAACATCCAATCCCATTTTCTTAATTTCTTCCACCTTTGAGAAGATTTCTCGCGGAGTTCCCTCTTTTACAATTTCTCCGCCGTGTACCACCACCACTCGATCTGCCTCCACCGCTTCTTCCATGTGATGGGTAATCAGCACTACCGTCATTCCCCGCTCCTGATTTAATTTCCGAACAGTTTTCATTACTTCTTGCCGACCGATTGGGTCAAGCATTGCCGTAGGCTCGTCTAACACAATGCATTTCGGCTCCATTGCCAGAATTCCTGCTATGGCAACCCTTTGTTTCTGCCCTCCCGATAACATATGAGGTGCATGACGGCGATACTTGCTCATCCCTACCGCCTGCAGACTTTCCTCTACCCGTTTGCAAATTTCTTCAGTGGGCACGCCTAAGTTTTCAGGTGCAAATGCCACATCCTCCTCCACAACGGTAGCGACAATCTGGTTATCAGGATTTTGAAACACCATTCCCACATGGGCACGGATATCAAAAAGCCGTTTCTCATCCTTGGTATCCATTCCCATTACCGTCACTGTTCCCGAATCGGGAAGCAATACTGCATTTAACAACTTTGCAAGGGTGGATTTTCCTGAACCGTTTCGCCCGAGAATTACTAAAAATTCGCCCTTTTTCACGGTCAGATTCATATTCTTTAACACTTCTGTCATCTTGTCCTCCTGTTTATAGGAAAAGGACACATTCTTTACTTCTATCATAAAATTCTCCGTTTAGCACTGCCAGCGGGCGGTACATCCGCAAGGCAGAATAAGTTCTGAATTTGCAAATGGCAAACCAATTTCATCGGTGGTCACCTTGCCACCGAATTTTTTTACCAGAGTCATAGTCATCAAGTTCTTGACCGCTGTGGGTGCAAGCCCCGTAGTATAAGAATTGATAAGAAAAAATAAGGGATTGTCACTTAACACTTGAGAGCACAAATCAACCAAGCCATATAACTCATCCTCTATTTTCCAAACCTCTCCTCCCGGTCCTCTGCCGTAGGAAGGAGGGTCCATGACAATGGCATCATATTTCTTTCCCCTCTTGATTTCACGGGTAACAAACTTCACTGCATCATCTACAATATACCGAATCAAAGGACCTTCCATTTGGTTTTCCTGAATATTCCTCTTGGCATGGGCAACAATCCCCTTTGCCGCATCCACATGGCACACACTGGCACCCGAGGCAATACAGGCAACCGTGGCACCGCCTGTATATCCAAACAGGTTCAGCACTTTAATGTCCCGTCTTGCACTCTCAATCTGTTCCCGCATAAAATCCCAATTAACCGCCTGTTCGGGAAACAGTCCCATATGCTTAAATCCCATAGGCTTTATCATAAAACGAAGATCTTGATAGGAAATGATTTGTTCCTGTTCGGCATGTCCGTTGGGAAATTTCCAATTCCCGCCGCCAGTTGCACTGCGGTAGTAAACCCCGTCAGATTGCTTCCATTTTTCAGAAGTTGACTGCTCTTTCCAAATAATCTGAGGGTCAGGTCTTTGGTAAATAAAATCACCCCACCGTTCCAGCTTCATTCCGTCACAGCCGTCTATCAGACAATAATCCTGCCATTGATTTGCAGTCCACATTTCGTTCTCTCCGTTTCGCTCCATGATTATCTTTTTATTATACCACTTTTTCACAATTTCGTCAATAGGAAAAGAGAGGGTTTTTAAGCCCCCTAAATTATACGAGAAAGGCATTTTCTCTTTTTCTATTGTATTTTTTAATGTTATATTTATTGATTCCCTATTCTATAAAATGATAAAACCAAAATAAAATTAGTACACCAAATATCCCCCCGTATAACTGAAGTAGTAGTTTTCGTTATACAAAAAAGAGTTGTCATTTCGACAACTCTTTTTAAAATGTTCCGGCAACTACTCTAATCAATTTTCGTCAGAAAACTGGTTGTTTCCGGTCGGACCGCCTTGCAAAAGTTCGTGTCTAAATTCTATTTCATGTCGTACAAAAAAAGAGTTGTCATTTTGACAACTCTTTTTAAAATGTTCCGGCAACTACTTACTTTCCCGGGCGGTCTCCCACCAAGTATCATCAGCGTTACAGAGCTTAACTACTGTGTTCGGAATGGGAACAGGTGTGACCTCTGTGCTATCGCCACCGGATAAACTAACAATGCAAATCTCA
>JAZNAU010000010.1:0-7590 GCA_045586685.1 Clostridia bacterium | reverse complement strand
TTTTATATTATGAAAAGGTGTCCAAATTAAGAAGGGGAACCTTTCTTTTGGGTGGTCATTCAAAAGGAGGAAATTTAGCAGTATATACGGCTATGCGTTGCAATGCATGGGCAAAAAAGAAAATTGGTGCCGTTTACAATCACGATGGTCCCGGATTTTTGCGAGAAGTATTTTCTACTAAGGAATATGAAAAAATCAGCCATCTTATCCATAAAACTGTTCCTCAAGATTCTATTGTTGGACTTTTGCTGGAGCAACATGGAAGTTATTCCGTTATCGAAAGCAATGCATTCTCCTTTTTACAGCACAATCCGTTTTCGTGGATTGTGGAAAACGGACAGTTCATTCCGGTAAAATCAGTTACCTTTCTTTCCGAATATACCAATCAAACATTAAATACCTGGTTAATGCAATTAGATGTAGAAACTAGAAAGGAATTTGTGGATCATCTTTATCATGTTTTTAAAAGCACTAATGTTGAAACAATTCCCGAATTATTGGCATTAGGGAAAGATGGCATTAAAATATTATTTAAAAGCATTCGTGAATCCGACCCTGAAACAAAAAATATGATGTATCAAACCATCAATGAATTGATTCGAATTTCATTTTCTGAAATGAAGGAATTGGTAGCAAAAAAATTTATACAAAAGAAAAGTCTTGACAGTTAGAAAATTGCCAAGACTTTTTTCTTTTAAAATTCATATAAATTCAAACCGGTCTGGGTTGCATCAAACCGTCTTTCAATTTGTTTATCACCCGGGGTTACAATCAATTCACAAGTTGCCGATATTTGACATTCGTTTAGATGACCGCCAAAAATTTGCATATCCGAATTACATACATTGATATGAAGATGTAAGTAGGGCTCTCCGTCCTTACAAGAAATATTTCCAATAATAGAAGTAATTTCCATTTCACCATTCAATTCAGTTTTTCGGTATTCACGTGTTGCAACACTATATAATCCAATCACAACCTTATCTGTTGCTCCCAGCCCCGTTATTTGACCTGACGAAATTTTCTCTTTTTTACAGAATTCTGTTAAAGAAGAGATTACTTCTTCTCCACGATCAATTCTCACAATATAAAGCAATCCTGATTTACAATATTTCATAATTGATTCTCCTGTTTAAAAGTAAGCCGTCTCTTTTTGAGACGGCTGTACAGATTGTTAGATGGTTTCTAAAGCGGCAGAGATATCCGAAATCAAATCGTCTGCACTTTCAATACCGATAGACATCCGAATTAAATCTGGACCAACTCCTGCAGCTTCCAACTCTTGGTCATTCATCTGGCGATGAGTAGAGCTTGCAGGATGAAGTACACAGGTTCTTGCATCCGCAACATGAGTAACAATTTCTGCAATTTTCAATGATTCCATAAATTTCACAGCATTTTGACGTCCGCCTTTTACACCGAAAGCAATGACCCCGCATGTGCCATTGGGCATATACTTTTGCGCCAAATCATAAAAACGATTGGACGGAAGTCCAGGATAGTTCACCCAAGCAACGTTAGGATGATTTTCTAAGAATTCAGCAACCTTTTGTGCATTATCGGTATGTTGTTTCATGCGAAGATGCAAAGTTTCCAAACCTAAATTCAGCAAAAATGCGTTGTTTGGACTTGGAGTAAAGCCTAAATCACGCATTAAGTGAGTTTTTGCCTTGGCAATATATGCCATCTTTCCAAAATGCTCTGTATAAACAATACCATGATAGGATTCTTCCGGTTCTGTCAAATCCGGGAAATTACCTTTTGTCCAATCGAAATTACCGCTGTCTACAACAACACCGCCAACAGCAACCGCATGTCCGTCCATATATTTGGTTGTTGAATGAACCACAATATCTGCACCAAATTCGATGGGTCTCAAATGAATCGGAGTAGGGAAGGTGTTGTCCACAATTAAGGGAACATTATGATCATGAGCCAACTTTGCAAATTTTTCAATATCCATAACAACCAAAGAAGGATTTGTCAAAGTTTCTCCAAATACCGCTTTTGTATTTGGGCGGAATAGACTTTCGATTTCTTCGCACGTAGCCTCAGGATTTACAAAGGTAACGTCAATTCCCATTTGTCGCAATGTTTTATTCAGCAAGTTAAAAGTACCGCCATAAAGGGTACTGATACTTATTACATGGTCTCCTGAATTACAAATATTAAATAAAGAACTGAAAACTGCTGCCTGACCGGAGGAAGTAAGCATTGCACCCACACCGCCTTCCAATGCAGCAATTTTTTTCTCAACCGCATCAGTGGTAGGGTTTGCTAAACGGGTATAAAAAAAGCCCTCTGCTTTTAAGTCAAACAAATCTCCCATTGCATCAGAAGATTCATATTTAAACGTTGTACTTTGGCAGATGGGCACAACTCTGGATTCTCCGTTTTTCGGAGAATAGCCTGATTGAATACATTTTGTTTCTAAATTAAACTCTTGCATGTAAATTCACTTCTTTCTTTTTTATATCATTATTATACAATAGATGTAAAACTCTGTCAATCGTTTTTACAAAAAAGAATGAGCTTTTCCAGATTTTCAACAAAGTTTTGGTTATCAGATTTTTTTCGTTTCGAAGGGCCCCTTAAACGTCCTCCGCTTCGGCGGATTTTTCCTTCTGCATACCGAATGTGAAGTAATCCTTCAATATTATTTTGTGTATAAATCAATCCATCCTGACGGATAGGAAAGGCACCTCGGCTTAAACACATTGCCGCAAGACCATAATCTTGTGTGACAACTATATCATTTCTTTCAACAACATTTACAAGGGCAAAATCTGCACTGTCAGCTCCTTTGGAGACCACTATTGTTTCTAAATTGTTTTTAGAAATGATATGAGAAGTATCGCAAAAGGCAATACAATGAATCTTATATTTTTCAGCAATAAATATTGTTTCAGATATGACCGGACATGCATCAGCATCAATCAATATTTGCATTCTCCACAACTCCTTTGATTGTATTATATCAAAAATGACTTATTCTTGCAAGAAATTTTAAAAAAACCTTGACAAGCTTTTCAAATTGCGATATAATTTTTAAAAAAAATAAAGGAATTTACACATGACACATTCATTTCTGAAAAATGCATTTACATATTCCTACCTGTATTATTTTTATAATACGGGGTATTTGCATTGTCAGAAGATTGTCGATTAAATTTATGTTTACCAAAATGACGACCTTTTGACAAAGGTCGTCATTTTTATTTTAATTTTTTAGGAGTGAAGAAATTATGATTATTATTTTAAAAAATGGGGCAAGTGAAGCATCTGTTTCACAATTAAAACGCTCTCTGGAACAAAGAGGAATCGAAATTCATGTGAGCGAAGGAAAACATTCCAACTTATTAGGCTTGATTGGAGATACTTCTCATCTGGATTTGGGAATTTTAAGGGCAAGCGAAGCCGTGGAGGACGTGCGTAGAATTTCTGAACCATATAAGGCAGCCAATCGTCGTTTTCATCCGCTGGACACCATTATAGAGGTGGATAACCTCAAAATTGGAGAAGGTTATTTTCAGGTTATGGCAGGACCTTGTTCAGTAGAAAGTGAGGAGCAATTAAATTTTGTGGCACAATCTGTAAAAGAAAGCGGTGCCACCATTTTAAGAGGAGGAGCATTTAAACCAAGAACTTCACCTTATTCATTTCAAGGGCTTGAAAAGCACGGAATTGAGTTGTTACTGGAAGCAAAACGGTTAACAGGACTTCCGATTATAACAGAAATTATGAGCGAAACTCAATTAAAAGATTTTGAGCAAGTCGATATTTTACAGGTTGGTGCCAGAAATATGCAAAATTTCAGATTGCTAAAAGCATTAGGGGAGACCAATAAGCCCATTTTATTAAAACGGGGTTTATCGGCAACATTGGAAGAATTCCTCATGAGTGCAGAATACATTCTTGCCGGTGGGAATCCCAATGTTATATTATGCGAACGGGGAATAAGAACCTTTGAAACAATGTTACGAAATAATTTGGATATTTCAGCCATACCATTGTTGAAGAAACAATCTCATTTACCTATCATTATCGACCCCAGTCATGCAGCAGGAATTAGTTGGATGGTAAAACCGCTTGCTAAAGCTGCCATTGCAGCAGGAACAGACGGGTTAATGATTGAAGTCCACAATAATCCCAAAGAAGCTTTGTGTGATGGAGCTCAATCTTTAAATCCAGAAGAATTTTCGGAAACAATGAATGAGATAAAGAAACGAATTATATTTGAAGGCAAAAAAATGTAATTGAATTTTAACCTGTTTGAAAAGAGAGGATAATAAGAACGCGTTATAATAGAAATATAAAAAAATTTAATTCTAATTATACAAAATAAAAATTTTGTATAATTAAGGGGAGGGTTTTATGACAGATTTTCATGAAATACCACCATTGGCTCGGGATTATCTGCATTATATCAGAACGATTAAAGGGAATTCTCCGAAAACTGCGCAGGAATATTATTTGAATTTAAAAGACCTGTTTTCTTTTTTAATTGTATTTAAAAAGGTTTCTGTTTTACCAAATGAATTGGATTTAGCTTTTATTTCTCAAATTACTACTACAGATTTATATGAATATTTATATTATTTAGATTCCGAGAAAAATAACAATGCGAATACCCGCGCAAGAAAAATTTCTTGTATTAGAGGTTTTTTTAAGTACCTGTGCGGAAATCAAAAATTACTCTCAGAAAATCCTGCACAAAATTTAGATTCGCCAAAATTAAAAAAGGCATTGCCAAAATACTTAAATTTAGATCAAAGCAAACAACTATTAAATGCTGTTGACGGCGATTTTAAAGAACGGGATTATGCAATTTTATTGTTGTTTTTAACTTGCGGAATGCGATTATCAGAGCTTGTTAATATCAATTTGACAGATATTCAGGATGATACTATTATTATTACGGGTAAAGGAAATAAAGAACGTATGGTTTATTTGTCAAAAGAATGTCAAAGTGCAATCACGGCTTATTTAAAAGTTCGTCCCCGTGACCAAGTGAAAGACCGCAATGCCCTATTTTTAAGCAAACGATTACAGAGAATCAGCGATAAAACGGTGCAATATCTTGTAAAAAAATATTTGGAAAAAGCTGGTTTGGATGCAAACAAATATTCAGTACATAAGCTTCGTCATACCGCTGCAACACTAATGTATCAGCATGGTCATGTAGATTTACGGTTACTGCAGGAAATTTTAGGACATTCTCAATTATCAACAACTGAAATCTATACCCATGTTGATAATCCCCAATTAAAAGAAGCAACCAATCAAAATCCCCTTGCAAATTTCAAAAGAAACGAATCATAAAGGAGCATTTCATTGTTTTATTATGTAAATTCAGAACGCATGAAATCTGTTGCATTAACTTCTTTTGTCACAAAAACACCGGAAACCAGAATTTTTCCCATTGAATCGGAGCTGTTCGAAATTCATTTTTGTATGATTCAATCAAAACCGATTTATTATGAAATTTATCTGCATTTTCCAGGACAGAAAACAGATTTTATTACAAATTCAGTTCCCGTTTCAACCTATGTCCTTTGTATTGAACCAGAACGTAATTTTTGTAAAGAATGGAAACCGGATTCTTCTTTTCGGTTATTACGAAAAGGAAATTTTGTTCTTCCGGACTACATTAAGCTTTCCTTAGATGATTTGTTTGAAATTAACCTTTTATTTTCATCTATTAAAGAAAAATCAAAATGCGAAATCAACGACATGGATTCAATACAATCCATTTTAAAAAGGCTAAATCATGCATCGTGGAAAACCCTTTCCTTTGGAAATTATTCTTTTTCTTATGTTTTAAATGCATTAAATTATATTGAGAAACATCATAAAGAGAAAGTATCGATTCAGACTATTGCAGACCGATGCTTGGTCACACCCAATTATTTAAGCCGTCTTTTTCAGGAAACAACAGGAAGAACCATAAAAAATGTGATTGATATTGCGCGAGCAAGCAGTGCCAGAGAAGAATTGTTTCATTTTAATAAATCGATGTCAAAGCTTGCTTTTGCAAACGGATTTTCAACCGTAACATCTATGAAAAAAATTTTTCATTCCTTATTTGAAATGTCACCGGAAGAATGCAAAACGTTTGATAAAGCGACCCGCATGACTCCCCTACCCCATGAAGATTGCATGATGGATTTATTCTTCAAAAACTAAAAATAAACCTTCCGAAAATACAATCGGAAGGTTTATTTTATTGAAAAGACGGTGTTGTTCCTGCAACATGGTTTAAATCTGTTTCAGGTGATGGTTCTGACATACTAAAATACATTTTTGCGGCTTTGGTTGTTCCAAAGTCTTTATTTGAACCTGTATTTTGAATCTTATTAAATGCCT
The DNA here is from genome assembly GCA_045586685.1 of Clostridia bacterium. Taxonomy (GTDB): domain Bacteria; phylum Bacillota; class Clostridia; order HGM11514; family HGM11514; genus SIG438. Next base: position 1,224 of record JAZNAU010000010.1, on the reverse strand, counting down.
TACGGAACATTGCATTATGCGCTTCTTCACGATTCAAAAGAAAATCAATTGTTTCACGAACTTTTTTATCATTTATTTGTCTATATAGATACTCATATACAACCTTAGCTCTTTGCTCAGATGCAATGTTGGACAGCAAATCTGCACACAAATCTCCGGTTACTGTCACATAATCTCCCGTCCATGAATAACCGGATGCATTTACCAATCCGGGATTTAATCCAAACAATACATGAGTTTGTATTTCCCCTGACCCAACTGCAACAGCATCAACCTCATGACCATTCAATAAATTTATTGTCTGAGAAATCATTTCCAAGTGGCTGAGTTCCTCGGCTGCAATATCCAAAAACAAATCTTTAATTTCAGGATCCTTAATTCTAAAGCTTTGAGACATATACTGCATGGCTGCCTTCAGTTCACCATTCCCTCCTCCTAATTGTTCTTGTAACAATGCTGCATATTGAGGATTTACTTTTTCAATTTCAACGGGATGAAACAGTTGTTTTTCGTGCTTAAACATTTCTATCCGCTCCTTTCCTCTTTAGTTTAATTCAATCAATTATTTTTATTCATCATCAACTATACTATAAAATGAACATTAGAAATTAAAAACTTAGTCATAGTTACAAAGTTTTATAAGAAAACTGTTTTTTTATAAAAACCTCTTGACATTTTATTAAAAATATGGTTTAATATTTTTGTTTAGTAATAGAAAACTTTTAAGTCTTGTTAATGATAACCAATCAGTCTTGAAAGAAGGATATTTATGATTAAGATAGGAAAAAAATTAAAAAATCTTCGTTTGAAAAATAATTTGACACAAGCGGAGCTTGCAAATCGATGTGAATTATCAAAAGGATTTATCTCTTTACTGGAATCCGATCAGACCTCCCCTTCTCTTTCAACCTTAGAGGATATTCTCTCGAGTCTGGGAACAAATTTTAAGGATTTTTTTAATGAAGACCTTGCTCCAAAAGTTGTTTATACAGAAGATGACTTTTTTGTGAAGGAATTTACTGAAAATGGTTATCAAATTCATTGGTTGGTTTCCGATTCCCAAAAAAACGATATGGAACCAATTATTTTAAATCTGGACAGCGGTTCTGAAACAGAATGGGATGACCCCCATTCCGGTGAGGAATTTGGGTTTGTGCTGAGCGGAAATATTGTCCTTTGTTTAGGGAATGCTACCTATAAGGTAAAAAAGGGTGAATGTTTTTA
>JAZNAU010000009.1:0-102634 GCA_045586685.1 Clostridia bacterium | reverse complement strand
TTGATAAAGCAGTACAGCCTATTTATGGGTAACAAGTAGCAATTCCATGGCAGCCCAATAAAAAAACGCACTTGTGCGTAGCCAGTAGAGGATAGGGCTATGCCCGAAAATGAAATACCCCCCGTTGTACGGGGGGATATTTTTGCTATTATTCAGTCCTTATTTTTGACTTTCACTTTTTAAAAAAGGCAATAATTTTTCATGATACGTCTTGACAAATTGCTGATTTTCAAGTATAATAATACTTGAGAAATGAGGCTTGAATTTAACTTCAAAAAGTAAGGAGGCATTTTTGAAACAGGTCTAAAAAATCAAAATGAAAGGATGAACAAAATGAAACAAACAACAAAACGTGTGTTATCACTGCTGATGGCATTGACCATGCTAATCGGTATGATGACAGCAGTATCAGTCAGTGCTACAGAAGATGTGGTTGAGTTTACCGTTACCGTTAAGGTTGGAAAAGGTGGAACTGTAACCTGTGGTGATGACACTTTATCCGGAAGTAAAAAAACATATACTGTTGAAAAGGGCACGGACATCATCTTAACCGTAGCTCCTGAAAGCGGTAAGTACGCAGATGTAAGAGAAGCAAATCCCGCTAAACAAGGCACACAAGCAGGAATTGACGGAACCAAAATGCCTGTTGTAAACAATCAGGCTGTCTTAGAAAATGTATCTGCCGATTCCGAAATTAGAGTAGTCTTTACAGAAGTAGGCTGGGAAAACCTTCTTTATGCAGACTTTGATGCAATCGGAGGACTTCATTCCGCCGGCGTAATCAGAAATGATTACGATACTACAACTGAACCAAGTAATTTTGTCACCGATTCAGAGACAAATTCGACAGTGTATAAGAACACTATGACAGCGAACAAGACTAGTAGTACCAAGTTTGTAATGCTGCAAGGTCTAACACCTAAAGCCGGTGTGACTTATAGAGTGTCTATGGATGCTAAGGCAAGCAGAAATAAGGACGAAGATGGCAACCACATAGCATTAGTCGGATATGATAGTGCTAACTTAAAATATTGGATGGCGAACGATGGTGTCTATCCTGAGTTGAGCACAAGTTGGCAGAGAATCAGCCATGAGATGACATATGTTAGCGATGGTAGTGCATTTGCATATCAGGTTCAACAACGTTACCATACTGGTGCAAAGCAAAATATACTGGAAGGCGATGTAGTATACCTTGATAACATTGTAGTTGAAAAGAAATCAGTACCTGTGGCACCTGTTGTAGAGGGTGATGTTACCATTAGCGGTGCGGCTCAGCTAGGACAAACCTTAACAGCGAATGCTGTTGTTACAGATGCCAACACAAGTGATACTGCTACAGCCTCCTATCAGTGGCAGGTAAAAATTGACGGTGATTGGAAAGACATTGCGGAGGCAACCGCTAAGACTTATGTCATTGGCGAAACCGCAATGGTAGATGGCTCCCAGGTGGATATGCTTGGCAAACAGGTAAGAGTGAAGGTTACTCCTACCAGTAATTATGAGCCCATGACAGGTACTCCGAAAGAGTCTGACGCAACACAGGCAATTACTGAGGCTTCTGTTGCTCCTTCCGGTACCGGTGAACAAATGGTCGCTACCTCCTTTGAAGTAGGTCAGGAAGTAACTGCTTCCTTTGAGTACATACCTTCTGTGAGCGATGTTGCAAAAGGGGATGCAGAGTATATCTGGGAAACTTCTGAAAGTGAAGAATTTACCGAAGCTACTGAAGTCCAGAGGGGTACAAATGATAAATATACCATTAAAATTGCAGATGTAGGAAAGTGGTTGAGAGTTCGCATTATCCCCAAAGATTTAAACGGTCTGGCTGGGGAAGAACTCGTGGTTGATGCTACTAAGGTTACAGGAGTTGTTTCCTTCTATGTATCCATAGATGAAGGTGATGATAACAACGACGGTTCTCTGAATGAACCCTTCAAGACCATCGAAAAGGCAAGAGATACCATTCGTGCCGTTCGTGAGGAATTGAATGGAGAACTGCCTATTGGCGGAATCATCGTAAATATCATGGGCGGAACCTATCCTGTTTCTGATACCATTGCATTTGCTGCACAAGATTCCGGTACAGAAGGGCGTCCGATTGTATATCAGGCATATAACAATGAAAAGGTTTCCTTTATCGGCGGTAAGACTTTGGATTCTTCCAAAATACAGAAGGTGACTGATGAGGAAGTGTTAGACGGTCTGGTTGAAGAAGATGCGAAGGATCATCTGTACATGCTGGATTTGGGTGAACAGGGTGTAGAAATGGATGCTTTACAGCCTTATGGTAATGGATATTCCAGAAATACACTCGAAAGAAAAGTAAAGCGCATTTACATGAATAATCAGTTGTTGACAGAAGCTCGTTGGCCCAATGATGACCAGAGCCAAAATCTGCTGGTTGCTACTCCTGTGACAGAACATGATGATGTAAAAGCAGGGAAGTACAATGGCGAAAAAACTCCTATTATGTACGGATATCCTGACCCTGAAAATCGTTCTGCAAAATGGAATATTAAAGAGGGTGACGCATTTGTAGGCGGTGCGGTTGTATATTACTGGGCACAGACTTTCCTGAGAATTAAAAGCATTGATGCTGAAAAGAAAATTGTTACCTCCTTGGATAACTCCAGCTATGGATCAGTAGCAGGCGCTGGTTGGGGTGTTCAAAGTAAGATTTTCTTCTCCAACATCTTTGCGGAAATTGACAAACCGGGCGAATCCTATGTGGACCGTGAAAACAACATTTTGTATTTCTATCCCATCGGACAGATAGAAGATGCTGAGATGGTAATTTCCACCTTAAAGAAAAATATCATTTCTTTAAATGGAGTTTCTCATGTTACCTTCAAGGGAATTGACTTTAAGAATACCGTTGAAACTGCTATTAAAATGAACAATTGCGACAATGTTACAATTGCCGGTGCGGAAATTTCAAACATTACCCAATGCGGTATAGAAATGACCAACTGTACCAATACGATTATAGAAGAAAATAACTTCTACAATATTGGAGCAAGAGGTATTCATCTCACAGGAAATCCTGAAAGCAGAAAAACTTTAACTGCCAGCGGAAATGAAATTAGATACAATAATTTCCATCACGTTAATATATTCCCGGATTATAAGGATGCCGCAATATTTATGACAACTGCAGTTGGGGAATGGATTCACCACAACGAGTTTAACGATATCGATATCTTTACAATTAAGATGGAATACTGTAATGATACTTTGATCGAGTATAATAAACTGATCAATTTGGGTGAGTTGAGCTCTGATGGCGGCGCCATTTACTGGGGACGTGAGGTTAGCTCCTTGGGACATACTATTCGTTACAACTATTTTGAAAATATCGGAAGTAAATTGGTTTCCAACCACTTAGCCGGTCACCAGTCTGTCAGCGTATTTACAGACGATGCTTCTACGGGTGGTAATATTTATGGTAACGTATTCCTAAACGGCGGTTCCAATACAAAAGGCAATGGTACAGCTACTATTGGTAACGGTCCGGAATTTACTAATATCTGGGGTAATATTTCCATCTGTACGGATTTTGATAAGATGAGTGGCTCCTACTCAATGAGAAACTGGAATGATGCGGACGGTTTGAAACTGTATGGCGCAACCGTTCCTACTGGTACTGCCGCTTCATCATGGCTCTTTCATATGCAAATGAGAAAGGCTTTCGGAAAGGACAATTCCAGTAAAGCGAGTCAGTCTGAAAGAGAGCTGATGTGGCTTGATGCATGGAAAGTGCGTTATGCGGAAACTCCGTGGGCAGCAGCTTTGGAACACTACAGTAAGGAAAATTACGAAGGTGCAAAAGCTCTGTTTGATCAGGAAGATTATGCAGGTGTACTGACATTTTTAGGTAATAACTTAACTCATGAAAGAACCAATAAAATTCACGATAACGTATCTTTAGGCGCAATTATCATGAATTCTTTGGCAGACCATTATCAAAACTACAACGGAACACAACATCAAATTACTGAAGAAGACAAGGCATTGTTTGTAGACTTTGATAATAAGGACTTTACTCTGACCGATGCGGGGTTGGCAAAAATTAAAGCCACCGCTCCTGAATTTGAAGCAATTCCCTTTAACGAAATTGGTTTGGGTAACAAAGCGGTAGGCGGTCATAAGCCTGTTGTTACTGTTAAGCCGGAAATCATCAACGGTGTTGCAAAAGCAGGATATAATATCACTGCTGCTTATACCTTTACCGATGAAGACGGTGATCTGGAAGGCGATACCAAGATTTACTGGTATGTAAGTGAGACCGAAGACGGTAAATATGACATGATTTACGGTGGCGACAATAGTAAGAAATCCGAGTTCGGCGGTGTTGAAGGTAAGAAATTTGAAGTATTGGAAGACTATACCGGAAAATACCTGAAATACGAAATTGTTCCTGCTGATATGACTGCCTTAAGAGGTGAAACCGTTTGGTCTGATCCGATTTTTGTAAGTGCAGCAGGAGCCGCTGATGTAACTGAGTTGAGTGATAAGATTACAGCAGCACTTGCATTGGTAAATAATGCAGTTGCCGGTGAAGAAATAGGTCAGTATCCTCAGTCTGAAATTGACAAATTGAGTGCTCTGATTGTTGAAGCACAGGCTATGGCAAATAACCCCGATGCTTATCAGTATCAGGTAAATGCAATGCTGGAAAAACTGACAGTAGGAGTTCAGGTCTTTGAATCAAGCATTGTTTCTAAATCTGAATTTATGTCCATTGCAGAACTGCTGGAAGATGAATCCGGTTGGACACAGGGCAAAGGAAGCGATGCAACACTGGAAGACGGTGTTATGACCGTACCTGTGAACAATACGATTGCCTATACTGCAGATAAATTTGACAATCAGATTTTTGTCTTCAAGATGAAGATTGAAGATGCCAATAAGGAAGACGATATCGTTCCGGTTGTGGATGGTGTTTCTATCGCATTCAGAAAATCGATTTGGGAAAACGCATGGACTTACACTAAAGATACCTATCTGTGGTGGATCAAGAACGACCAAAACGAAGCACAGTTCTGCTCCAAGATACCTGAAACTAATGCAGATAACAGTTACACAGATGTATTTACAAACAATTTAATTGAACTGGATACGGAATACACCATTGGAGTAGGTGCATACGATGTTGCCGGTGAAGGTGTAAAATGGGTACTGTACATTGACGACATGACCGAACCGGTATTTGAAAGAACCTACAGTAAGGCAGAAGATCAGGGCATTATGAACGGCAAAGATGGTTACTTTATGCTTGGTAACCAAGGAGAAAATATTGTTGCAAAGTTCTATGCAGTAGAGCCAGCAGATGTAACTGAACTCAACACCTCTATCGAGAATGCGAAGGCATTGTTAGAAAAAGCGGGGGATGGTTACGGTGAGTATCCTGCATCCTATATTGAATCTTTGGAAGCTGCCATTGCAAAAGCAGAGGCATTAGCTGAAAATTCCGGTGCGGTTCAAAAGGATGTTGATGCAACACTTGAAAGCCTGAATACTCTGATAAATTCAGCAAAATTAAATGCAAATACACAGATGGATGTAACTGAAGACGGAGAAATTACCATTGATTACGATTTGCCCGAAGCAACATTCAATGTTGATTCTTCTGTAACAGACGTTACTCTCCAGATGGATCCTGAAAAGGAACAGCCTGCGTATGTATTCACTTACGAAGGCGATGATGGTACTGTTACCACCGAAATTCCAAAAGATGCAACCTTGAGTGCAGACGACTGGGATGGAAGCTTTGACTTACCCATTCTGGGAACTACACCTTCTGAAGATTTATCCGGAGAAAACTTTACAGTTCTTACCATGGGTGAACCCGGTAAGGTAATTGAATCTTCTGAAATCGTAAAAATTGTACTGCCCGGTATGGCAGGAAAATCCTTGGCATACTTGCAGGATAACGGTTCTTACAAAGTAATTAGCAAGAACAAGAATTTGGAAGAAAATACTTTGGAAGCTGCAGAAGCTGAACTGGCTAACGGCGGTGTTGTAAAGGTGAACGATGGAGATGATATGGTAATTTATACAACATATCTGACAGAGTTGGTTGCTTATGATTGGAGAGCATCCAGTACAACTCCTTCTACAACTCCTTCTACATCACCTACTACAAGACCTACCGGAACACCCGGTGAGCCTACAGGTGGACAGCCAATCGTTGGCCCTGGTAGCTCTATTTCCGGCAATAGCGGAAATACCACTAGCAGCACAAAACCTGCTGAGGGTGAGTTCACCGATACTATCGGTCACTGGGCTGAAGATGACATCAATCAAATGGCAGATAAGGGAGTTGTCAGTGGTGTAACTGCTACTACCTTTGAACCTGATCGCTCTATTACAAGAGCAGAATTTGCAGCTTTGATCACAAGAGCATTAAAATTATCAGCTGCAAATAACGATGGAGTATTTAAAGATGTTCCAACAGATGCTTGGTATGCAGATGAAGTTGCTGCAGCTGCAGCTTCAGGCTTAATCGTTGGTTACAACGGTAACTTCAGACCTGACGATACCATCACAAGAGAAGAAATGGCTGTTGTGATTATGAAAGCATACAAATTCTTAGGAAAATCTCCTCTGAATGGCAAAATTGATCAGTTTGCTGATAAAGACAGTATTTCTGCATGGGCAGTAGAATATGTTGACCAGGCAGTAAGCTCCGGTCTTATCAGCGGTATGACGGCAAATACTTTTGCACCCAGCGAAAACGCAACCCGTGCACAGGTAACAAGCCTGATCAAGAGATTGTTAGATAAGTAATCCATTTCTTATAGCCCCCCATTAAAAATTTAATGGGGGGCTATTTTTTGTATAACGAAAACCATGCGATAGTCGTGAGGTTCAAAAAAGATTAACCGATAAACGAAAATAAAACAGAATAGATGTAAAGAATATAAATAATATATCAAAATGAGAAATTTACTATTGTTTTCCGGTGTGCAAAACAGGGAGGTGTTGTTCAGACTTTTCCTTTTGTATGCCCTGTCTGGCGGGCCTACTTTTGTGCGACAAAAGTAGCAAAAACGCGGGGGATTTCGATTTCCCCCGCACCCCTTAAAACGACACAGGGGCTTCGCCCCTGGACCCCTTGATAGAGCAGTACAGCCTATTTATGGGTAACAAGTAGCAATTCCATGGCTGGCAGGCTAACAGAAAAAACGCACTTGTGCGTAGCCCGTAGTATTCGTTAACACAAGCAATAATAAACAACCGCCGGAAAATGTTTCATTTTCCGACGGTTGTTTTCTAAAAGAAAAGTGTGTTATTGAATTGAAATCAAACTGTTTGTATTGACGGATTCCTGATCTGCCATATAAACCGTAACCGTTTTTCCCAAATAGGAAAAGAGAGCGGTAATGTTTCCGTTTTCATCTATAGCAGGTTGAGGAGATTCTGCGTTTAATGCTTGGGCAATTTGCGTAAGAGTGGCTGAATCACCCATGTTGGGAAACATTTTGCCTGCATTGGTGATGACAGACGTACAAATTGCATCGGCTGTCAGGTAATACTCTGTGTTGGACTGATACCAGCTGCCGTCTCCGAAACCCATCCAAACTGCACTGCCTTCCAACGAAGCAATGGGTCCGTTATACCAATTTACCTGAGAAACGGCACCTAAAACTTCACTTAATTCTTTGTAGGTCTGACCAATGTAAGAAAAAGCAGTAGAATCAACGGTCAGAACCTCCGGCTGAGAAACAGCGGTAGTAATCAGAACCGTTTTGGATTCCCCGTCCCAGCCTACATTATAGCCAAATGCTTCGGATACAGCACGGGCAGGAACCAGAGTTCTGTCATGAACAATCTGAGGTGCAATATCCAACTCCTTACCCATTCCGTTTACCGTGATTTCCTTTTTGCCTATGCATAGAGTGACGGTGGTATCATCCTTTTTGGCTGTCACGGTTTTGGTTGTTCCGTCCCAGCTGACTTGGGCACCCAGAGCTTCAAAAATCGCACGAACCGGAACAAAAGTTCTGTCCTGCTCAATAAAGGGTGGGACATCAAAGGTAACGGCATTTTCGTCAATGGCGACCTTGACCTGACTTTGATATCTGGACAGATTAACGGTTAAGGAAGGCATGGTGTTATAGTCATTAAATGCCTTGGTATCTGCTCCAAAGCCTTCTGCTGCATATTTTAACGTCAGATGATTGTCCTTCATCACCATAGAGTTGACAATTAGAGAACTGTATTTCTTATCTGTATTAAATCTCGCTAAAATATTACCACTTCTGTCCAACAAGGAGATAGGTCCGCTTACGCTGACCATACAAAGATTTCCGGAACCGTCAAAAATGCCGTGAGCATTATCATATTCTCCCTCAGGTGTGCTCCAAAGAATTTTACCGGTCAGGGTATCAAAGGCTTGCAGACTTCCCTTCACGTTTAAGAAGAAAAGATTGCCTGATTGACCGTACCAAAAAACGTTTCCTTTTTCGCTTTTTTCTGTCAATTCCGTTCCATAGGTCCAGACCACAGAACCATCACGGCCGATTCCTTCCAAAATAGTTTGTTCAAAATTTTCGTTTTGTTTTATGGTACAAGTAACTTCATCCACCGGCTGATTTGCAAAAACACAGAAAGGTACTGAAATTGCCATTGTTAGCCCTAAAGCCAGAGAACATAATTTTTTATTCATGGGGTATCCTTCTTTCGGTTTTTATAGTTTTAAAAGAATATACAAGCGGATTATAACTCTATGGGTGTTCCGTCCGCACGAAAGAGAGGAAGGGGTTCGAGGAAAATCAAATCATCCCGCTGGGCAGCCTCACCTTCAGCTAATACTGCCATTTTCCCTACAATGATACCGCCTGCTTGATTCACCAGTTTTTCCACAGCAGTTAAAGATTCTCCCGTACTGATAACATCATCCACAATCAGCACACGTTTGCCCTTTATGGCATCAATTTCCGTTTTGCCAATGCAAAGAGTCTGGCTGTTTGCGGTGGTAATGGAGTCTACTGCAGTGGTAATAATGTCTTCCATATAAACTTTCGGGGCTTTTCTTGCCACTATGTAATTATCTGCGTTTTCCTGTCTTGCCATTTCATAAAGTAAAGGAATTCCTTTGGATTCTGCGGTAATCAGAATATCGTGCTCAGGTGCACGCTTTATGAGCTCCTCTGCACACTTTTTTGTCATTTCCACATCGCCGAACATAATAAATGCTGCAATGGATACGGTGTCACTGACAGGATATAAGGTAAGCTTGCGTTCTAAGCCTGCAATGTTTATGGGATAGGTCTGTTTCATTGGTTTCATCCTTCCTTAAATCGTTCCTATTTTAATCATATCACAAATTTAAAAAAAGTCAAGTGGAATGGATAAAATTCCATACATTGGCGAAAATAAAAACAGAATTTCTCTGAAAGGAGATAAAGCTATGGGTCTGTTTTCCAAAGTAAAGAAAATGTTTCTGTATCAACCCACCCAAAGACAGGAAAAATTTATTCTTCCGCCCTACAAGGAAAAAACTGAAAAAAGCAAGGGAAACGGAAAGATTTCGTCCCATTACGAAAAAAATCTGACATGGATGAAGAGTCGGTTTTCCGTTCCTCAAAATAATGATATTGTTCTTCGTGAATTTACCTTAAAAAACGGCACAAGAGCATTTTTAATGCATATCGACGGAATGGTACGTTCTGTTACGGTAAATGAATTTATTTTAAAACCCCTTATGCTGACAGAATTTTCGGGGAGAAATCTAAAGCAACAGATATCTGATACCATTCAGATAAATTCCATGAAACAGCAAGAAAGATTGGCAGATGCTGAAAGCGGAATTCTCATTGGCGATACAGTGGTGTTTGTAGAGGGGGTAAACGCAGTTTATGTATGCGAAACCAAGGGATTTGACAAACGAAGTGTTGGAAAATCGGAAAATGAAAGCACCATCAAAGGTGCTCAGGAGGCATTTTCTGAGAGCATCAGAACCAACACCACTCTGATTCGCAGAATTGTCCGCAGTCCCAATCTGGTGACGGAATTTATTCAGATTGGAACCATCAATCGAAATCCTTGCGGGGTTATGTACCTGAAAGGACTGACCAACCCCGCTTTGGTGGAGGAGGTAAAGAGGCGAATCGGCAGTTTAAGCAGTGATTTTCTGTACGGTTCTGGAATGGTGGAGCAGATGATTGAGGACGGTCCCTTTCGGCTTCTTCCCAACCTGCTTTCCACAGAACGTCCTGATGCGGTTGCCCATCATCTGTGTCAGGGGAGAGTGGCCGTGGTGGTGGAGGGGACGCCCCAAGTATTGGTCATGCCTGTGGGAATTTCCAATTTAATTAAGTCCCCCGAGGATGCACAGATGCGGTGGCAATATGCAACTTTGACCCGCCTAACCCGAGCTTTGGCAATTCTTCTTTCTGCTCTCCTTCCCGGCTTTTTTGTGGCGATTGTCAATTTTCATCGGGGTATGATTCCTACAGAGCTTCTCATTGCCATTGCCAAAACACAGGAAAATGTTCCCCTTCCTGCTATGGTGGAAATGCTGTTAATGGAATTTTCCTTTGAGTTGATTCGGGAGGCGGGAATTCGTGTGCCGGGAGTCATTGGCGGCACAATCGGGATTGTAGGGGGCTTGATTTTAGGACAGGCAGCGGTAGCGGCAAATTTAATCAGTCCTCTGACCATCATTGTCATTGCGGTGACGGGAATTTCCAGCTTTGCCATTACGGATTTCTCCTTTGCTTTTGGAATGCGGATTGTGCGTGTGTTGCTGATTGTATTGGCGGGGATGTTCGGGTTTTTCGGCTTGGGAATCGGGCTTGCTGCTGTTACGGCGTTGACAAGTGCACAGCAGACTTTCGGAGTGGGAGAATTTAGCCCTAAAATTCCTAAAACCAACTACAAATCCTTTTTTGTTTATGCACCTCCTCCGTGGAAAAAGGAGTTTCGTCCTGATGATTTAAATCCCGCACATGTTAATAATCAGCCAAAAATTTCCAGGCGATGGCTTTTGAAAAAGGGGGAGAAGCATGAACAATGAGTGTTCTTTTGGAGGACGGGAAATAAAAGGTTTGCTTTGCATGGCAATTCTGCCTAAACTGTTTTTTTCTTTGTTACCTGATGGTGTGGGTGCGGTTGGCACTGCGGTGTGGTATACCCAGCTTTTATCCTTTGGAGTCAGCCTTCTTTTCTTTCTCGCTATGATGCATTTGATGAAGTTGTATCCGAATGAGACCTTACCCGAAATTTTTCAATCTGTATTAGGGAAGGGGTTTGGTACGGGTTTGGGAACTCTTTTTTATCTGTATTTTGTGGCATATACATCAGACCATTTGGGAGAAGCGGTACAGCTTATTAAAATTTATAATTTTCCAACCACTCCATTCTGGATCTTTACAGCAGGATTTTTATTTGTGGCGTGGCTGATTTGCCGTTACGGATTGAACGGAATTGCAAAATCTGCCTCCCTCTTTTTTGTCCCTGTTCTGATTGCTGTTTTTGCAGCTCTCCTCATCGGAAGCAAGCAGTATGATTGGAATTTGTTTTTTCCGGCAGGAGGATACGGCTTTTTACGTTCGGGAATCGGGGTGCTGGGCGGATTGTCCGTTTATGTGGATTTGATTCTTATTTTATCTGCCGTTACACCCCACACATCCAACTTGAAAATCAATGGTTTTTGGGGAATGTTATGGTGCGGAGGAGCGGTTGTTCTGTCATTTTTGGGATATCTTCTCACCTTTGGGTACCGTTCCTCTCAGGGGAAAACGGTGGGATTGGTGGAAATTGTGCAAAATGTTTACTTTAACCAATTATTTCAGCGAATGGAGGCGGTTTTTTTTCTTGTAATGGTGATTGCGGTGGCAATGGGAACCTGTATCTGGTTTTATCTCACCGTTTCACTATATAGTACAATCTATGAAATAAAAGAAAAGAGAGAACTGCTTCTTCCTAATTTGTTAATGGTTTTTGCTCTTGCTACTGTAAGTCAGGTTCAGACCAAGGAGTTTAGCCAGACGGCGGCAATCTTATTTCGTTACAGTGGCGGTGTCTTATTTTTATGCTGTGTTCTTGTTTGGTTGATTGGAATGTTGCAAAAGAAGGTGAAAAAGCATGGGTAGATGTTTGTTTGTTAGTATGCTGATAGGATTGATGATTTGTATGACGGGTTGTTATGACAGCGTTGAGGTATCTGATGAGCTGTACGCCATTATGATAGGCCTAGACAAAAGCGAAGAGGGGGTAAAGCTAAGCCTGATTTTGCCTGTATATGGGGGCGATTCCGGAGAAGGACAGCAACAACAAAGTGACAGCAAGATTTTTACAGTAGAGGCGGACAATGTGTATGAAGGCTTGAATCAAATGAATCTGCAGATTGCAAGAGGAGTCTCCCTCCTTCATGTAAAAGCCGTTGTATTTTCGGAGGAGCTGGCAAGGGAAGGGCTATCCCCTCATATTTCTGCTATCCGTCAGCATATGGAAACCCGAAATGTAATGGGGGTCCTTGTCACCAAGTCAGGAGCAGAGGAGTATCTGACCTATATGCAGGAAAATGTAACGGGGGTTTTGTCTCAGGAATTGGAACAACTGCTGTTCCGCCCCCGTAAGGATTTATATTTCCCTATCCGTACCTTTGAAGATTTTTGCCGTGAGATGGAATCAGAGTACGGGCAGACTTATGCGGTGTACTGTAAATCGGTAGAGGAAAAAGGGGAGTTGTACGGTACAGCACTGTTTCAGAGAGATAAAATGGTAGAGTTGTTGGATAAATACCAGTCTGTTTGTACCATGATGGTACGGGGAGAGTTTGAAGGCGGTACCATGACGGCGGGAGATATGGTGGCAGACCTGAATGCCCGCCCTAAGATTCGTATTAAAACAGATACCAAAAGCGAGATTCCCAAAATCTATCTTACAGTCCGTTTGCAGGGTGGCTTTATGGAAGGAGAAATTCCCGGAAATCCCACCGCAAGAGATGCTGAGATTGCAACAAAAATAGAAGATTATTTTCGGGAAACGGCAGAAAGAACAAGGTTGTGCGGAAGTGATGTTTGGGGATTTGGGAACCATGCTGCACGTCATTTTAAAACAATTCAGGACTGGGAACAGTATGATTGGAATAACAAATTTCAACAGGCGGACATCTATGTAAACGTGAAGTTTAAAACGGTGAAAACAGAGGTGAACAAGCGATGAGGGTGGTATTATCCGTGTTGTATCTGCTAATCGGAATTCATACTGCAAGCTATGGTGTGGCTCAATATCGTGACAAACAAAAAAAAGGCGCTTTCGGCACCTTTTTACTTCTTTTCATTACTTTCGGCGTGATTCTGTTGTCGTTCGGTATCGGGCATTCATAACCAGACCGATTCCGATAAAGACGGTAATCAAAGCGGTTCCTCCGTAACTGAAAAAGGGAAGAGGGATTCCTGTGACAGGCATAAGTCCTATGCACATTCCCATATTTTCAAAGGAATGAAATAAAAGCATGGCGCCGATTCCTGTACACACAATGGTACCGAAAGAGGTTTTGGCGGCTTTGGCGGTAAAAAAGACTCGAAGAATAATGGTAAATAACAGCGCCATTATCAGCAAACAACCCCAAAAGCCCAATTCCTCTCCCAATACGGCAAATAAAAAGTCAGTATGCTTGGCAGGGAGTGCATCACTTTGGGTGAGCACTCCTTGTAAATAACCGTGCCCGTAAAGGCCGCCGCCGGAAATGGCGGCTTTTGATTGTATGACCTGATAACCGTATCCTTGAGGGTCCCGCTGGGGGTTAAAAAAGGTGAGAATCCGCTCCTTTTGATAGGGTTGAAGAATGATCCAAAGGAAGGGAAGTGCACCCAAGGTCACCAAACCCCCTGCAATAAGCCAACTGTAATGAAGACCTGCGGCGTACATCATAGCAACAGTAATGAACAAAAAAACAAGGGCGGTTCCGGCATCGGGCTGTGCTAAAATCAATCCAATAATCACTCCTGCATGAAGAAGTAAAATCAGGATGACGGAGAAACGGTTTATATTTTCTTTTACTGTATCCACATGAGCGGCAAAGGAAATGATAAAGCCCATTTTCACAAGCTCACCCGGTTGAAAACGAACAGGACCCAAAATAAGCCAACTTTGTCCTCCTGTTTCCTCCCTTCCGATTCCCATAGAAAGAGTCAATCCCAGTAACACCAGATTCATCAGAAAAAACACCCACCAAAATCGATGATAAAACCGATTGGGGATGCTAAGCACCAGATACATACATCCTGCCCCGATGACCATGGCTGCTGTTTGACGAATAGCCGAAGAAAATCCAACGGCACTGAAAATCATGGCAATTCCAAGAATGGTCACTGCCATGCAAAGAATAAACAGAAAATAATCAAAAGGTGTTTTTACAGTTTCTTTTTCTCTCATAATCAGCCTTCTTTTGTGATAAAGTTACATACTGAATCTATCATATCATATTTTTTTAAAAATTTCAACATTCAATCTTTCTTTTTAGCGGATTATCTGGTATAATAGAAGAAAGACTATTGTTTGGAGAAGGACTATGAAACAAAAAACATTATCAATATTGGAATTTGATAAAATAAAAAAGCGGCTTTCCGGCTTTGCTGTCAGTGAAGGAGCGAAGAGAAAGGCGGAAGACTTAAAGCCTGAAACGGACCTACAAACCATTGCGGCATTGCAAAGGGAAACCACAGATGCGGTGCAGAGATGCTTAAAATGCACCAATCCCGCCTTTGATAAACTTGCTGATGTAAGCGGTGCCTTACATCGTGCGGGGATTGGTTCTGTGCTTCGTATCGGAGATTTGCTGTGTATAGGCCGGATTTTGCAGTCGGCTCGGACGGTTTCTTCCACCCAAGGGGAACAGTCTGATTCTTTGAATGGTTATTTTATGGGGTTGACCCCTGATAAGCTGTTTGAAGAACGGATTTTTGGCAGCTTTTTGGGGGAAGACGAGGTGGTGGATAATGCAAGTCCTACTTTGAGCGGAATTCGCCGTCAGATGAAACTGTCTTCTGAACGAGTAAGAGGAATGTTAAACGATATGATTCGTTCCCCAAAATATCAGAAAATTCTCCAGGACCCTATTGTGACCATGAGAGCGGGAAGACATGTCATTCCTGTTCGTGCGGAATATCGGGGGGATGTACCCGGGATGATTCATGACACTTCTGCCTCAGGTGCCACTCTTTTTATTGAGCCTATGGCGGTGGTAAATGAGAACAACAAAATTCGTGAGTTTGAGCTGAAGGAAAAGGAAGAAATTGAACGTATTTTGGCGGAGTTTACCGCAGAGGTTGCGTTGAGAAGTGACGCTATAAAGCAGAATTATACCCTGCTCATTCAGTTGGATTTTATTTTTGCAAAAGCAAGAATGAGCCTTGCCATGGATGGGATTTCTCCCGAGCTTAGTCTGGCGGGGGAAACAGAGCTGAAAAAGGCACGCCATCCTTTGTTGGATCAAAAAACGGTAGTGCCTGTGGATATTTCTTTGGGAGAAGGTGTGCTGATTATTACCGGTCCCAACACGGGAGGGAAAACGGTGGTATTAAAAACCATCGGTCTTTTGACCCTTATGACTCAAGCGGGGCTTCATATTCCTGCGGCAGAGCAAAGTCGGGTGCGGGTTTGTAAAAAAATTTTTGCAGATATCGGAGACGAGCAAAGTATTGAGCAAAGCCTTAGTACCTTTTCTGCTCATATGAAAAATATTGTGGCAATTACCAATGAAGCAGACGGAGATTCTTTGGTGCTCTTTGACGAATTGGGTGCGGGAACAGACCCTACGGAAGGAGCGGCACTGGCAATTTCCATTATTGAAACAGTGCGTGCCTTTGGGGCAAGGGTAGCGGCCACCACCCATTACAGCGAATTGAAGGTTTATGCCATGACCACAAAGGGCGTGCAGAATGCCTCCTGTGAATTTGATGTAAAAACACTGCAACCTACTTATCGGCTGATTATGGGAGTTGCGGGAAAGAGTAACGCCTTTGCCATTTCGGAAAAATTAGGCTTAAGTAAAAAAATAGTGGAGTCGGCAAAGAAACGTCTTAGCGAGGAAACGATTCAGTTTGAGGATGTATTGACCCAAGTGGAGGAAAGCCGTAAAGCAGCGGAAAAAGAGGCGGAAGAGGCAGCAAAGCTTCGTCATGAAATCAGCTTGATTCGGAACACTGTGTCCAAAGAACAAGAGACAGCCGCCCAAAAGGCAGATAAAGTGTTGGAAAAAGCAAGACAACAAGCACGGGAAATTGTGCTGGAGGCAAAACGGGAAAGCGATGCTTTGTTAGAGGAAGTCAAGGCACTTCATGCTCAGGTAGGAAAGATAGGTCTCCAAAAGAAAATGGTTGAGGTGAAAACCAAGCTGAATGAATCGGTAAAAAAGACACAAGCCGTATCCTCTCTTGTAAAAGCAAAGGGCGTGAAAGCCTCGGATTTGAAAATCGGAACGACGGTGGAGGTTGCGGAGCTTGGGCAAACAGGCACCGTTTTAGCATTGCCCTCTTCTGACGGTCGGGTACAGGTGCAGGTAGGACTGATGAAGATGCACGTGGAACTGTCAGGCTTAAGCTTGAAGGAAGGGCAGACCACCGTGACCCGAGACGGTGTAAAAACCCGTGCCACTGCAGGGGTGAAACGGTCCAATGTTTCAGCAGCAACCGAGGTGGATGTAAGAGGAATGTTGCTTGAAGATGCCTTGTTGGAGGTAGAGCGATTTTTGGATCAGGCGGTGTTGGCGTCTTTGAGTCAGGTTACTATCATTCACGGAAAAGGGACAGGTGCATTGAGAGCAGGCATTTCCCAAGCCTTAAAAACGGATAAGCGGGTTGCCTCCTTTCGTCTGGGACGGTACGGAGAAGGGGAGTCGGGCGTTACCATTTGTGAATTACGATAAGGAGAAGAAATATGGAACAAAAACAAATTGATAGAATCAATGAACTGGCAAAAAAAGCACGGACAGAAGGTTTGACAGAGGCAGAAAAAGCGGAACAAAAGGTATTGCGGGAGCAGTATGTGGCAGATGTGCGCCGAAATTTGCGGGCGACTCTTGATACGGTTACAGTGCCTCCTTCTGATGAAAAACAGTAATAAAAAAGCCATCCGAAAGCAGATGCTTTTAGATGGTCTTTTTGTTTTATGAAATCAACCAAAATCCGATTCCGTAACAGAAAAAGATACCGATACCCCTTCGTCTGTCAGATGGCGGGCTATGTTTTGCATCAGAAAAGTGACCAATGCAGGCGATTGCTCCAATAAATGAGCACAGCCAGAAAGGGTAACACCCGATTCCGCCGTAAAGGATGCCTGTGCCTGATAGCAGAGTCCGTCCCGTTTCAAAATAGACTGTGCATTTTCGCAACAATCAAGGGTTACTTTTTGTTTGACAGAACCGTCAGAGGCGGTCAGGAGAGTAACGGAGGCACACTCCTCCCCAAGTAAGCTCAACACCGCACCCACACACACTCCGCACAAAAGAACCCTGTTCATCCGATTTCATTCCTTTTCACTCATTTTTACAACCGCATGAAGAACAAAACGGCGCATCTTTGGAAATTTCCTTACCGCAATGAGGACAACTTGTTTTATTCTTCAAAGCTTGCAGTTGTTTTTTCATTTCTTCAATTTTTTCCAAAGTAAGCTGGATGTCATCGCAAATTGTGTTAATTTCGTCAGACAGTTCACTATCCCCGCATTTTGCCTCATACACCATTTTTCCGATTAACTCATACTTCTTTTTTAATTCTGATTCTTCTGTACTGATGTGATAGCTTAGCTTGGTGGTATCCACCAACTGACCGGACTTTTTCACAATCTTTTCCCCTGTATCACTCAGTTTTTCTTTCAGTACATTCAAAAATTCCAAGTTTGCCATTTTTCAACCTCCTAAAATCGTATAAATTTCTTGCTTTCTTTCTATCATTTCGTCAATCCGATTGATGTATTCTGTTGGTTCTTTCACATTGAAAATCCGTTCAATCCTGTCCCCATCAACAATTTTGGTAGAGCCACCTGCTCCCAAGGACAGAATAGATTGGGTTTCCTCCATGATGTAAATATTATAAAGACATTCCTTCCCTGACTTTGAAAAACCGGTGTTTTCAAACCCTCCCAGAATGTTTTTCTGACGATACAGATAATAGGGATGATATCCTCGAATTGCTAACTGCTCCCAAGCAAAATCCAACATGTTTCCCACAGTTTCCTGTGCGGTTAAATCGTATTGTTCTGCATTTTGTGTCAGCACCGCCGCACGCTTTAGCGACATGGTGTGCACCGTAATCCCCTCAGGGTCGAGTTTGAAAAGCTCTTCCATCGTATGACAAAATTCGGGATAGGTCTCGTCCGGTAATCCTGCAATCACATCCATATTTATATGCGTAAAGCCTCGCTCCCGTGCCAGTTGAAAGGCGGAAATCAATTCTTCCGGACTGTGCTTTCTTCCTATTTTATCCAGTATTTTCTGATTCATACTTTGGGGATTTAAGCTGATACGGGTTACGCCCCATTGTTTCATCACCCAAAGCTTGTCTGCCGAAATCGTGTCGGGTCTTCCTGCTTCAACAGTAAATTCTTTGATATCAGATAAATCAAATTCTTGGTGCAAAACCTCCAGCAAACGGTTTAATTGGTCTGCTGACAGGGTAGTAGGGGTGCCTCCTCCTATATACACCGTTTCAATCCGTTTCCCCAGATTTTTCACAATTTCTGCTCCTGCTTTTATTTCCTGCTCCAGTGCAGTTAAGTAGGGTTCCATAAGCTGAGCCGATTTTTCCACCGAAAAGGAGATGAAAGAGCAATAGACACAGCGGGATGGACAAAAGGGAATCCCGATATAAAGCCCAATTCCGTCAGAATATGCTTGTTCAAGCAGTTTGTTTTCACGCATGGCAATTTCGACTGCTCGTTTGGAACGGGCTTTGTCTGCTCCAAACTCACGGTGAAACAGTTCTTCTGCCTCTTGGGGGCTATAGCCTTGAGATAAAAACACATTTGCCCGTTTTACGGGACGAATCCCCGTTAATCTGCCCCAAGGCAGTTTTGCTTCTTTTTCCTGTATCATACGTAAGGGTTATTCTTCCTTTCTTCGCCGATTGTAGTAGCCGGACCGTGACCGCAGTAAATTTGGGTATCCTCCGGTAATGTGTACAGAACAGTTTGAATGGATTGAGACAGGGTTTCCCAGTTGCCTCCCGGCAAATCGCATCTTCCCACACTTCTCCAAAAGAGGGAGTCACCGCAAAATACCGCACTCTTTCCATCGTAAATACTGATTCCGCCCGGCGTATGTCCCGGTGTTTCCAATATTGTTAACACTAAATGTTTCGTTTTCAGTTCCATACCATGAACCAGAAATTCTGAAATTTTTGTTTCTGGTGGCTTTACAGTACCGAAAAAAGAAGGAATCTGAGTATATTGGTCATGGTCGGCACGGTGCATCAGCACTGGTGCACCTGTCTTTGAGGCAACTACGTCCACCGCCTCAAAATGGTCCAGATGACCATGAGTGAGTAAAATTCCTTTTACATTTATAGAGAACCTTTTGATTTCACTTACGATTCTGTCCCCTTCGGCTCCGGGATCGATCACATATCCTTCCAGACTTTCTTCATCCCACACCAGATAACAATTGGTGCTAAAATCTCCTACTGTCAACTGTTTTAACAACATGGTATCACTCCAAATCCTATTTCTTTTTCACCAGTGCCCGTTTTACATCAATGGTTCCCGGCATACTACGCAGTTTTTTCATAATGGAGTCTAATTCGGAGCGGGTGCCTACCTCTACCGTCATCTCTATGGTTGCGGTATCATCCACATTACTCTTGGCATTTAATGCCTTGACAGACACCTTCATCTGAGTCATCATAGAGGCAATTTCTAACAAAATTCCGTCCCTGTCATAAGAGGTGTATACAATTCCTGCACAGTAAGAATCCTCTTGAACCTCTGCCCAGGTTGCATCCAGCAACCTTCCTGCCTCATTTGGATTGAGTAAAGCATTTTGAATATTCACGCAGTCCTTACGGTGGATGGACAATCCACGACCACGGGTAATATATCCCATAATATCGTCTCCGGGAATGGGATTACAGCACTGGGCAAACCGAATCAGACAGTTGTCAATTCCTTTTACCAAAACGCCCCCGGAAGGAACGGGTTTTTTCTGTGCCCCTGTTTTTTCCGAAATCACGGGAATAGGGGTTTCTTCTCTGTATCGTTTTCCGTATTCATCACGGATTCTGTTGATGACACGGGAAAGAGGAATGCCCCCGTAACCAATGCTTGCATAAATATCATCCATCGTTTTATAGCTGAATTTCCGTAAAACGGAACTGATAATTTCTTCTACAAACACCTTTTCCTCGGAAAGCTCCAAACGACGCAGCTCTTTTTCCACCGCCTCTTTCCCTTTGGCAATGTCTTCGTCACGGTTTTGCTTTTTAAACCACTGGTTAATTTTTGATTTTGCCTGTGAGGTCTTTACAATTTTTAACCAATCCCGACTGGGACCATGGACTCCCGAGGAGGTAATGATCTCTACAATATCTCCGTTTTGAAGCTTATAATCCAAAGGCACAATCTTTCCGCTGACCTTGGCTCCCAACATTTTACTGCCGACTGCAGAGTGAATGGCAAAAGCAAAGTCGATGGGGGTTGAGCCTAAGGGAAGATTAAACACATCTCCCTTGGGCGTAAAGACAAACACCTCGTCTGAAAATAAATCAATTTTTAAGGAACGCATAAATTCTTCTGCATCCGGCGTTTCCTTCTGCATTTCCATCAACTGACGAATCCAACTCATTTTTTCGTCAAAATTGTTCATTGCCGTTCTGCCCTCTTTATATTTCCAATGGGCGGCAACCCCGTATTCGGAGGTGCGGTGCATTTCCCAGGTGCGAATCTGCACTTCAAAAGGAGTTCCCTTTGTTCCGATTACGGTAGAATGCAACGACTGGTACAGATTGGGCTTTGGCATGGCAATATAATCTTTGAATCTCCCAGGCATGGGCTTGTATAATTCATGTACCATGCCCAGAACGTTGTAGCAATCTCCCACCGAATCTACAATGACGCGCACTGCAAATAAGTCGTAAATCTGATCAATGGTTTTGTTTTGAGAATACATTTTTTTATAAATGCTGTAAAAATGCTTCACTCTGCCCTCTATATGAAATTTTACCCCTGATTCGGACAGAGTTTTGCCAATGGTATTTTTAATTTCATCTAAGTATTCTTCCCGTTCTTGCCGTTTTTGATTGATAGACTGAATAATTTCCTGATAGGCAATGGGGTCAAGGTAACGCAAAGACAAATCTTCCAGTTCCCATTTGATTTTAGAAATTCCAAGACGATGTGCCAGGGGGGCAAACACCTCCATGGTTTCTAAAGCCTTCTGCCTTTGTTTTTCCTCAGACATGCTTTTTAAGGTGCGCATGTTGTGAAGTCGGTCTGCAAGCTTAATAAGAATAACGCGGATATCCCTTGCCATTGCCATAAACATTTTACGCAAGTTTTCTACCTGCTGTTCCTCCTGAGAGGAATAGGGAATCCGACTAAGCTTTGTCACTCCGTCTACCAACTCTGCCACCTGTTCTCCGAACTCCTGTATCAAATCCTGAGAGGTGCAGTCCGTATCTTCCACCGTGTCGTGAAGGAGTGCCGCAATAATGGTATCTGTATCCATTTCCATTTGGGCAAGAATCATGGCAACTGACAGAGGGTGAAAAATATAAGGCTCGCCGGAAAGACGCACCTGATTATGGTGCAGCTGTTCCGCAAGCTTGTAAGCTTTCTGCACTCTTGAAAGGTTCGCCGACTGGTTATAGCCCATAATGATGTTTTCTAATTTTTGATACATTTGTTCCATCTGTCTACCACTTCCTAATGAATATCCTTTATCATTAAATTCAATGAGGTTTGCCCTCTGAATGTATTCACTGTAACACAAAAAGCAATGTCTGCTCTTTCCTCCGGCAAATAATTGCCCATTCCAAATCCGATACAGGAAAAGCTTTGCCCGTCCTTTTGTGCGGTCAGGCGAAGATGCTTGCCGTCACGGGTGGGGACACAGTTTTTTATCTCCACATCTTCCATGACAAAAACAGGCTGGGGGTTTCCCTCCCCAAAGGGTTCAAAAAAGGACATTTTTTGGGCAAGCTCCAAGGTGACTTTAGAGGGAGGCAAACATAAATCTATCGTCAGACCTTCCCCGATTTCGCCCATTGTTACCGCTTCTGCCACTTGATTGAGTTCTTCTGCAAAGCCAGAAATGTCTTCTGCTTTTAAGGTCATTCCCGCTGCCTTGTCATGACCGCCGAATCGCAACAGATAATGTTCACATTCGTACAGTGCGTCAAAAATAGGAAATCCTTCCACACTTCTTGCGGAGCCGTGAGCAATTCCGTTCTCAATGCTTAGTAGTACCACAGGCTTATCATATTGATTCATCAGCTTAGATGCTACAATGCCAATCACGCCCTGATGCCAGCCTTCTCCCGAAACCACCAGAACAGGGCAGTTTAAAACAGAGGCTTGAATCTTTTTTTCTGCCTGTTCAAAAATTTCCTGCTCGGTCTTTTGACGGAGAAGATTGAGTCTGCAAAGTTCTTCTGCCAGTTGCTCTCCTTTTTGCTCGTCACGGGTTAACAAAAGCTCTAATGCAAGGCGGGCATTTCCCATTCGTCCTGCCGAGTTAATTCTGGGGGCTAACCCAAAACCTACCGCTGTGGAATCCACGGTTTTATAACCGCTTTTTGTTACAAGGGAACGAAGTCCCGGGCGTTTGGTCTGCTCAATATATTTCAACCCGCATTTGGCAAAAAATCTATTTTCTCCCCGTAAGGGAACAATATCTGCAATGGTGCCAAGACACACCAAATCAATGGTTTCTCGTAATATTTCTTCTAACGGCCTTTCGTATTGAAGCGCCCACACAAGCTTAAAAGCAACTCCCACTCCCGCTAATTCCCGAAAGGGGGACTTGCAATCGTCCCGTTTCGGGTCAACCACCGCGCAAACATGGGGAAGCTCCTCCAAGGGCTGATGATGGTCGGTAATGACAAAATCCAACCCCTCAATTTGGGTTTCCTCCAGTGCGGTAACGCCTAAATCCACTGTTATGACAAGGGTTGTTCCACGGTTCCTTATGTCCTCCAACGCCTCCCGATTCAAGCCGTATCCTTCGTTCATTCGGTCGGGGATATAGCAGTCTGCCTTCATTCCAAGGGATTGTAAACAAGTGTACACCACCGCCGTAGAAGTCAGCCCATCTGCATCGTAATCTCCAAATACTGTAACCTGTTCACCACGCTTTTTTGCCAGCAGTATTCTGTTTACTGCCTCTTTCATGTCAGGTAACAAAAAGGGGTCGTGCAAATGAGTCATATTAGGACGGACAAATTCCTTTACCCTATTATGTTCGTCCAACCCTCGTTGGGTCAGCAATGCGGCAAAAACTTCATCAATCTCTTCTTCTCGGGCAAATTCTTTCGCCCGATTATTGTTATACTGCCGATAGTGCCACTTTTTCATAAAATAGTCTCTCTCCTTTCCTTATAGTATAGCACAATTTTTGTCATAATTCAACCGGAAATTTAAAAAAGTACGGATAACTTCAGTTGCTCATTCAATTCATTGACATTTCTTGTGCAATTTTAAGAAAGGTGAGGAAGAAAAAGGGCATACTCACAAAATAATTTCTTTTTTTGTTAATGATACTGTGAGTAAAAGTATGAGTAAAAGTGTGAGTAAGAGTGTGGGTTATATAAAAATAAAAATATAATATATAAAATAAAACAAAAAAAGAGAGAAAGAAAAGGTGCAATAACCTTCACTTTCTCATTTTCTTTCCATTGCAAGTCATGGCAATATTTTTATGATATAATAAAAGTATGGAGGATTAAAGTTCGTTTAATTCCTTACTCCAGGCAACAAAACTTGCGTCGCTGGGCATTTGCCAGTCCCCTCTGGGGGAAAGGCCGATAGAACCAATCTTCACACCGTCAGGCATACAGCTTCGTTTGAACTGCTGAGTAAAGAACCGACGGTAGAAGGTTTTCAGCCATTTAAGCACCATTTCCTTATCGTATTCCTCACCAAAGGCACGGCAGGCAAGGGTGTAAATCTTCTTGGGGGAAAAGCCGTACCGCAGAATGTAATACAAGTAAAAATCATGCAATTCATAGGGACCTACTAAATCTTCCGTTTTCTGGGCAATGGTTCCGTCCTCGTGAGGAGGAAGGAGTTCGGGACTGATGGGAGTGTCTAAGATATCTGCAAGAACTTCGTTTGCCTCAGGGAAAATGTTCGCTTTTATAATACTTTCAATGACCCAGTAAATCAAGGTTTTTGGAATGTCGGCATTGACGCCGTACATGCTCATGTGATCCCCGTTATAGGTGCACCATCCCAAGGCAAGCTCGCTTAAATCTCCCGTTCCCACAACGATTGCGTTTTGGCGGTTGGACACATCCATAAGTACTTGTGTCCGTTCCCGTGCCTGAGAATTTTCATAGGTGGTGTCTTTTCTCCCGCTGTCATGGCCAATGTCTTTAAAATGTTGTGTCACAGAGTCACTGATGGAAATTTCCATAGAAGTGACTCCTAAAGCGTTCATCAAGGTTAAGGCGTTTTGATAAGTGCGGTCTGTTGTACCGAAACATGGCATGGTAATTCCACAGACGCTTTTAGCAGACTGTCCCATCTGTTTTGCAGAATAAGCACAGACAAGCAGGGCAAGGGTGGAATCCAATCCTCCCGAAACCCCGATGACCATATTTCCTCCTGTTACTTGAAGCCGTCTGCACAGTCCTTTTGTTTGAATGTGAAAAATATCCAGACAGCGGTTTCGTCTCATCTCGGTATTTTCAGGAATAAAGGGTGTTTTTTTCAAAGGATAAAGGGTGCCGTCGCTGGTGTTTACCCAAGGGACAGCAATTATCCGACATGGCTTTTTGCCTTCCTTCGCTTGACGGAAAATGGCATTTTTCTGCCGTTGGGAACGAATTTTTTCAATGTCAATATCCGAAAGAAGAAACTCTGCCGTTTCTGATTGTGCCAGAGCTTTGCCCAGTTCTGCAATTACTCCGGAACCGGACAGTACGAAATCTGTGGTTGATTCTCCTGCTCCTGCGGATACCTGCACGTATGCACACAAATTTTTTGCCGATAGTTCTTTTGCCGTCAGCTTCATTCCCACCGTTGATTGAATCGCAGTGGGATTGACAATCACATCGGCTCCCTCTAACGCAAGAAAGGTTCCGGGCGACAGGGGAGATACGGAATCTTCGCCCATCTCCACGCCAAAACGAAAGGCTTGGGCATCAAATATCAGGTCGTTTCCCACAGGAACAGGTTCGTCCTGACTAAGTCCCAATTCCTTAGGGGACAGCTCTCTTTTCGATAATTCCATAGCCGAACCAAACCAACGGAATTCTGCTTGAGATAAATAGGTTTTTGGAACAATTCCCCAAACCCTGCCTTTTGCTATGACAATACCGCAGTTAAACAGACGGTTATCCATCACAAGAGGAGCACCGATGACAGCAATTCCTTCATACCCTTTGGTTGCTTTTGCAATGGTCTTGATTGCCTGTAGGGTTTCGGATTGCAGTGTGCTTTGAAAAAACAAGTCACTGCAGGTGTTCCCTGTCAGCGTAAGCTGAGGAAACACCAATAAAGCAAGGTCTTTTGTAGTTTTTATCTGATGACAGATGATTTCGGCGTTTTGCTCAGGATTTCCCAGAGCAATGGAAGGAACTGACGCGCCGATTCTGATCCATTGAAACATAAGTGTTCACCTCTGTTTTTTAGTATACTCCAAACTTTTTGAATTACAAGTTTTGTTTTTAAAATTGAGTCATTTCACGGTCAAGGGAACGAAAAGAAATCGCTTGACTTAAATGAGCCGCAGTGATTTGCTCAGAACCCTGTAAGTCCGCAACTGTTCTGGCAACCTTTAAAATTCTGCTGTATCCTCTGGCACTCATTCCCAAAGCATCAAATGCTTGGCTTAAAAGGACAGAGCCCTGTTGGTCTAATGGACAGTATTTTGT
The DNA here is from genome assembly GCA_045586685.1 of Clostridia bacterium. GTDB lineage: Bacteria > Bacillota > Clostridia > HGM11514 > HGM11514 > SIG438. Next base: position 76,589 of record JAZNAU010000009.1, on the reverse strand, counting down.
AATCATGGGTGCAGTCAGCTGAGAGTTGGAGAAAATGCCGTCGCTTTTATATCGCTCTAACTGAATCCTACGTGCTTTATTCACACGTTCCCGAATTGATGCTGAGGATTCTCCTTGTTCCTTTTCCTGCAGCTCGTCGTATTGCACTGCCGCAACACGAATATGTAAATCAATTCTGTCCAGCATAGGACCGCTGATTTTTGACATGTATTTTTTTACCTGTGCACTCGTGCAGGTACACTCCTGTCTGGGGTCCTGAAAGTGACCGCATTTGCACGGATTCATGGAAGCAATGAGCATGGCGTTACAAGGAAAGGTCACCGACTGGTTCACTCTTGAAATGGTGACCGAGCCGTCCTCCAAGGGTTGGCGCATCACCTCGATTGCCCGATGTTCAAATTCGGGAAATTCGTCTAAGAACAGAACACCATGATGTGCCAGACTGATTTCTCCCGGTTTTGGCACCGTTCCTCCTCCTACCAGTCGAATAGCAGAGGATGTATGGTGGGGATGACGAAAAGGTCGGGCGGTAATCAATGGGGTGTGGTAGGGAAGTTCCCCTGCCACAGAATGAATTTTGGTTACCTCCAGGGCTTCTTCCAAGGTCAAATCGGGTAAAATGGAAGGGAGTCGTTGGGCAAGCATGGTTTTCCCCGATCCCGGAGGGCCGATCATCAGACAGTTGTGACCGCCTGCTGCTGCAACCTCTAATGCGTACTTGGCAATTTTTTGCCCCTTTACATCAGCAAAGTCCAATGCTGATTCCTGTGCCGAACGAAAATATTCTGTATTGTTGCAGAGCATAGGCTCCAAGGGCTTTGTGCCGTTCAAGTGAAGCATGAGCTGGGCAAGATTGTCCGGTGCAAATACTGTAATTCCTTCTGTTACTGCTGCCTCAAAGGCATTTTCTTTGGGGACGACCATATATTTTTTTCCGTGCCGTCTTGCACAGTCTGTCATAGACAGGACTCCGTGAATTCCTCGTAAATCGCCATTTAAGGATAGTTCTCCCGCAAAAGCATAATCCTCCAGATGCTCAGCCGTTAATTGTTGGCTGGCAAGGAGGATTCCAAGGGCAATGGGCAGGTCGTATGCCGCCCCTTCTTTTTTTATATCTGCCGGAGCAAGGTTGACGGTAATTCGTCTGGAAGGAAGCTCTAACCCAGCGTTTTTAATGGCAGCACGAACACGCTCGCGGGACTCTTTTACTGCCGCATCCGGCAGTCCCACTACATCAAAGGAAGGGATACCCCGTGAAATATCCACTTCTACAATCACTTCATATCCGTCAATTCCCATCAAACCGCAGGAACTTAATGTTACAATCATAATTCACGCCGTCCTTCCAGGGCTTTTGCCAACGTAATTTCATCTGTATATTCCAAATCACCGCCCATGGGAATCCCGTGGGCAATCCGTGTAATTTTCACCTGAAAGGGCTTTAATAATTTTGCCAGATACATGGCAGTAGCCTCTCCTTCAACGGTGGAGTTGGTGGCAAGAATGATTTCTGTCACATCCGTTGTGCCGAGGCGGGTGACCAGTTCTTTTATTCGAATGTCAGAAGGACCGATGCCGTCCATAGGGGACAGTGCACCATGTAGCACATGATAAACCCCTGTATATTCTCTCGTTCTCTCCATTGCAATCACATCTTTTGGAGATTCCACCACACAAATTGTACCTTGGTCCCGTTTTGGGTTTTGGCATATCCGACACTTTTCATGCTCGGTCAAATCCTGGCAAACAGCACAGGTATGCACCTTCTCTCGTGCCTCCTGAATGGCGTCTGCAAAAGACAGGGCAGATTCCTTGGGAATGTTCAGCATATAATAAGCCAGCCGTTGGGCAGTTTTACTGCCAATGCCGGGTAATTTTTCAAATTCTTCAATCAATCTGGCAACAGGTGCCGCAAAAAAATTCATGGCTCTCACTCCTGTTTTTATTGTACAATAAAAACAAGTTTTTGTCAATGAAATAAATTCCAAAAAAGAACCCCCGCAAAATTGGAGATTCAGCTTGTTAAAAATCATTGTGAAGGAGTTCAGTGTCCGAAATAACAACATGATTATGGATAAATAAGATTACTTGGTAAACTTAAAAGATAATCAGCTGATATTTGGAAAAAGACACAAATTGCTTTGATATCGTCTATGCCGGGTTCGTATTTTCCCAACTCAATATAAGAAATTTTCCTTTGTGTCATATTCAGTTCTTTTCCTAACATGGCTTGTGTTAAATTCTTTTCTTCCCGCAAATTTCGAATTTTTTCACCAACTGTTAAGTTCATATGATCCATCACCCCTATCTAATTTACCATAGACACAAACTTTCTATTGACTTTTAGATAGAAAACGTCTATAATATACACAAGAAGACTTTTATTTATACATTAGGAGGAACGACATGAAGGATTTGTTATTTATAATGGCACTGATTGCAATCGCAACTTTGTCTGTTATGGTACATAGAGAAAAAAGATTGCGTAAAGAAAACATACAATTATTGGAGGTGAAGAAGTGGTATCATATGGCAATGACTGACAATTTGACCAAAATAAAAAATTATACCGCTTATACCCTGCATATCAAAGAAATTGAGAAAACGAAGGCAAAAGGAAATTATGGTTTGATTTTGTTTGATGTTGATAATTTGAAAAAAATAAATGATGCGTATGGACATATGACGGGAGATAGAGTATTGCAGATGATTGCTTTTATGTTCGAAGACATATTTTCTGGAAAAGGATACAGTTTGTATCGAATCGGAGGAGATGAGTTTGCTGTAATTACAGAAAATATTTCAGAACAGGAAATTATCGATAAGCTTTTGGAGGTTCGTCAATGTGAAAATGAACAGGGAAAATTGCGGTTTTCAAAGGGATATTCTATGATTGACAATAGAGAAGGCTTTCAAGAAGCTTTTTTAAAAGCGGATGAAATGCTTTATGCAGACAAAGCATCAAAAAAAATAAATTGAATTTTTTTAAAAAAGGGGTTTACAAACATCTTTTTTTGTGTTATAATAATATAGCTGTCAGAAAAATAGCAACTGAATATCGCGGGGTGGAGCAGTCTGGTAGCTCGTCGGGCTCATAACCCGAAGGTCGTTGGTTCAAATCCGGCCCCCGCAACCAAAAATCGACAAGATTCGCCAGAGTCTTGTCGATTTTACTTTTTACCTATTCACTCTTCACTATTCACTATTCCCTAAAAATCGTCCTTGTCTATTTTTGGAAAGTAATAGGTAATAGCGAATAAGGAAGAAGTTAGGTGCAAACTTGCTTTTGCGAGTTTGTTTTTTTATGTATCTATATTGTTCTGCTTTGAAAAACTAAAAAGAACACTGTCAGGTGTTCTTTTTTTATGAGCTATTCACGTTTCCCTAAAAAGACTTGTGGATTTTTGAAAAGTAATAAGTAATTGTGAATAAGGAAGAAGTTTCGTGTCTTTTCATACGTAACACTTATTTTTTTGAGATGTTCATGATAGTTTATTGAATATCTTCAACCACAGATTCGGGAGAAAGGAGAAGTTGCTCGGGATGTTCTAAAATTCTTTTTAATTGTTTGAAGGCAGTGGCGTAATAATGCCCGTCACAAATCCGTTCATCGCAGACAAATGTGAAATCCAATACACGGCGTTTTTCAGCAATTCCATCTTTGTTTAGCACGTATTCTGTCCGTTTTTTTCCCATGGAAATAAACAGAGGTAAATTACCAAAATTATAAAGATGATGAAAAATGGGTTGCATCCCTAAAGAACCTATATTGGTAATAAATAATGATCCATGAAAAGGACTAAGCTTTGTAAGAAAACGGGGCAGTAATCCAAAATAATCCAAAAGCTTTAAAAACCAAACAGTAAATTTTAAAAAGATACCAGGGAGACTGACAAGGATTCTTGCAACAGTATCCATGTTATTTCGATCACCGGATTGCTTGTTTTCTGCAATTTCCTGCGTTAATTGCTGATAGATAGAAGTTAATGAATCTTCAGGGGAAGCATACAGCTTGATGACCGTTTCCGGTGCATTTAATTTCATTTCTTTTTTTATTGCCATGCAAATTTCAATTCCGTTTCTTGCATATAATCTCTGCCCCCGAATAAAACGATTGATCCCCGGATGTTGTGAAACAACCCGTACATATGCGGTCATAAACAAATGAATCATTCCCAATCCGGTCATGCCCTCGGCTCTTTTTTGACGAATCAGTTTTTCACAGTTTTCTATCTCTATTGTTCCGGAAAAAATGTTGGATGCCCCAACACGGGTTGGCATGATGAAGGGCGAAACCATATCCATTGGAATACTGCTTTTGATTCTTCTTCCTTCTCTCATTATAAATACCCTCACTTTTTTCTTGTTATGTAAATTGTATCACAAATTTCGACAGAATACAAGAAAAATATTGTATCAAATGTCCTTTTATTGACTTTCTATTCTGTTTCTGATATAATACTATCGTTAATCATTATGAAAAAGGATGAGTGAAAATGTATAAAGCAACATTATTTGATTTTGACGGAACCTTGGTGGATACCCTTGCGGATCTTTCCTATTGCTCCAAAAATGCATTGGATACAGTGGGTTTAAAGGCACCGGAGGATGAAAATGAATATAAATATTTGGTAGGGAACGGAGCAGACATTCTGGTTCATCGTCTTTTGGCGCTTCATCATCGTGATGATGATGAAACCTTTCAAAAAGCAATTACGGTATTTCGTAAATTTTATAATGAAAATCCTGTCTACTTGTCAAAGGTTTACGACGGTATGATGCCACTTTTAACGCAACTTAAAGAACAGGGCATTAAGCTGGGGATTGTTACCAACAAGCCTCACACTACTGCATTACTTTGTACGGAAAAACTGTTTGGGAATCAATTATTTGACAGTTGTTGCGGTCAACAGGAGGGGCTTCCTATCAAACCCGATCCCACAGGAGCTTTAAATGTACTAAAGGAATTTGGTATTTTACCTGAGGAAACGGTATATGTAGGGGATACGGGAGTTGATATGAAAACAGGAAAAGCCTTGGGTGCTTACACAGTGGGCGTTTTGTGGGGCTTTCGAAAACGGGAGGAATTGATTGAAAACGGTGCTGACCTGATTATTTCTCATCCTTCTGAATTACTGCAATTATTTTAGCCTGAAACATCCAAGTTTTCAGGCAATTTTTTTCAAGCTTTGGTATTCCTTATTTTTTATTGGGGAAAATAAAATGGGAAAAAGCCGAAACAAAAAATGTGTTTTTGAGTAGGTGATACAAAAGGATGACAACAATCGAATATGCCAAACAGATTGCAAAAGCTGTTTCCCTTAAGGGAGGAAATGCTTATTATGTAGGCGGGTATGTACGGGATCGGCTGCTGAATATTGAAAATAAAGATGTAGATATTGAGATTCATGGTATTACTAGCCAGGAGTTGGAGGAAATTCTGGAATCGGTTGGCAATTCCATTGAAATAGGAAAAAGCTTTGGAATTTACCATTTAAAGGGATGTTCTCTTGATATTGCCATGCCCCGTCAGGAACGGGCAACAGGGATGGGACACCGTGATTTTACGATTTATGTTGACCCGTTTATTGGGACAAAGAAGGCAGCATGCCGAAGGGATTTTACAATCAATTCGTTAATGATGGATGTGATGACAGGAGAAATACTGGATCATTTTAACGGGATAGAGGATTTAGAACACGGAATCATCCGCCATGTAAATGACCATGCCTTCAGCGAGGACCCCCTCCGTGTATTTCGTTGTGCTCAATTTGCAGCTCGGTTTCAATTTACTGTTGCGGATGAAACGATTGAGTTGTGTCGTCATATTGATGTCAAACCGCTTTCCGCTGAACGGGTGTTTGGAGAAATGGAGAAAGCACTTTTGAAGGCGGAAAAACCTTCTTTGTTTTTTGAAACCTTAAGGAAAATGAATCAGGTAAAAGACTGGTTTCCTGAGGCGGAACAATTAGTCGGAATCGAGCAAAACAGAAAGCATCATGCAGAAGGAGATGTGTGGACTCACAGCATGATGGTCCTGGATGAGGCGGCAAAACGAAGGTCAAGGGTAAACGATCCTTTGGGCTTTATGCTGACTGCCTTGGTTCACGATTTTGGAAAAGTGATTTGCACAGAATTGAAAAATGGTGAATTTCATGCCTATCAGCATGAAAGGGCTGGATTGCCGATGATTCATGCTTTTATGAAAAGACTGACAAAGGAAAGGGCATTGATTCAATATGTGCTGAATATGTCTGAGCTTCATATGAAGCCTAATGTTATGGCAGGTGCTTCATCTTCGGTAAAGGCAACCAATAAACTGTTTGACAGCGCCAAGGAGCCGATTGACTTGATTCATCTTGCTGTTTGTGACAGCTTGGGGAAAATTCCCCGTGCAGACTGTGAGAATACAGAAGCTTTTTTGTGGGAACGGCTGAGAGTTTTTGAAGAATATATGAAAAGACCTTATGTAACAGGACAGGATTTGATACAGAACGGTTTGACACCGGGAGAGAGTTTTTCAGAACTATTACGCTATGCTCATAAACTGAGGCTGGCGGGAATTCCAAAGGAGTCTGCTTTAAAGCAAACCTTGGCAAAAGGGACCAAAAAACTGTGATGTTTGAGTGGAATCGGATGGTACTTCCGGGACGTTTGATGATTCGTTGACATTTTTTCTTGTGTCTGATATAATTGAACTTTCTTTCATGAAAAAGAAACCGAGAATTTCTACCAACTTTATTTAGGAGAAGGAATGAGTCATTATTTATGTATTGATTTAAAAAGTTTTTATGCCTCTGTGGAATGTATGGAACGGGGGCTTGATCCCATGACCACCAATCTGGTGGTTGCGGATATTTCCAGAACCGAGAAAACCATTTGCCTTGCAGTCACTCCTTCGTTAAAATCCTTTGGGATATCAGGGAGAGCAAGATTGTTTGAGGTGGTGCAAACAGTAAAGAACATCAATGAAGAACGAAGAAGAAAAATACCGAAAAAACACTTTTCAGGAGAATCTGCTGATTTTAAAGAGTTAACAGAGCATCCCGATTGGAAAATGTCTTATCATATCGCACCGCCAAGAATGGCACTTTATATGGAGTGGAGCACCCGCATTTATCATATTTATCTTAAATACATTGCTCCTGAGGATATTCATGTGTATTCTATTGATGAAGTGTTTATGGATATTACCAATTATTTGAGTGCGTATAAGATGACGGCTCGCGAACTGGCAATGACAATCATTTGCGACGTGCTGAAAACCACGGGAATTACTGCCACGGCAGGCATTGGAACAAATATGTATCTTGCAAAAATTGCCATGGATATTATGGCTAAACGGATTGAGGCGGATAGCGACGGCGTAAGAATTGCAGAGCTGGATGAAATGTCTTATCGCAAACAACTCTGGAATCATCGTCCTTTGACGGATTTTTGGCGAATAGGGAAGGGCTATGCCAAAAAGCTTGAAGCAAATCGGCTTACTACCATGGGCGATATTGCAAGATGTTCTCTTTCCTCTTATGGAGAAAATAAGCTTTATAAGCTGTTTGGTATCAATGCAGAGCTTTTGATTGATCATGCTTGGGGCTGGGAGCCTTGCACCATTGCGGATGTAAAGTCCTATCGGCCGGAAAATAAAAGCATAGGGGCAGGGCAGGTGCTTCATTGTCCCTATGAGTTCGAAAAAGCAAAGCTGATTGTTCGGGAAATGACCGAACTGCTCGTTTTGGATTTGGTAGAAAAAAGAGTGGTAACCGATCAGATGGTTCTGACGGTAGGCTACGATATTGAAAATCTGACCAATCCAGAAATCAGCCAATATTATCAGGGAGAAGTGGTGACCGACCATTATGGGAGAAAAATTCCAAAGCATGCTCACGGAAGTGTGAATCTTGAAAAACAGACCTCTTCTACCATGCTGATTATGGAGGCGGTCATGGAACTGTTTGATCGTATTGTGGATTCAAAATTGCTGGTAAGACGGGTCAATTTGGTAGCAAATCACGTTGTATCCGAGGAGCTGACCGTTCAAAGGGCGGTAGAACAGTTTGATTTATTTACTGATTATGATGAATTGGAAAAACAACGAAAACAGCAGGAAATACAACTTTTGAAAGAACGGAAGATACAGGAAACCACCATAGAACTGAAGAAAAGGTTTGGGAAAAATGCTGTTCTGAAGGGGACCAATCTTCAGGAGGGTGCAACTACCGTAGATCGAAACAAACAAATTGGTGGGCATAAGGCATAGGAGGACGCTATGGAATACGATGATATTATTCATTTACCCCATCATCAATCTAAAACCAGAAAAAGGATGTCTGTATCGGACCGTGCGGCTCAATTTGCTCCATTTGCCGCTCTGACCGGTCATGATGAGGCGGTAAAAGAAACTGCCAGACTGACAGAGGGGTATGTGGAGTTAGACGACTATGAACTGGAAGAGCTTAACAGAAAGCTTCTTTATTTGCAGGAGCACCTTGATGAAAAACCGCAGGTGACCATCACCTATTTTGTACCCGATGAAAAAAAGCCGGGTGGTGCATACCAGACTTTTTCGGGAAACGTAAAGAAGCTCTTGCAATTTGAAGGGTTGATTGTGATGGAGGATGAAACAGAGATTCCTATTGAGAGAATTTTATTGATTGAAAGCGACAGGCTGATTCCGTAGCGGAATCAGCCTGTTTCCATAAACAAAAATGAAACAGAATAGATGTAAAGAATATAAGTAATTCATCAAAACGAGAAATTTACTTTTGTTTTTCAGTGTACAAAACAGGGAGGTGTTGTTCAGACTTTTTGTTTTGTATGCCCTGCCGGGCGGGCCTACTTTTGTGCGACAAAAGTAGCAAAAACGCGGGGGATTTCGATTTCCCCCGCACCCCTTAAAACGACACAGGGGCTTCGCCCCTGGACCCCTTGATAGAGCCGTACAGCCCATTTATGGGGAACAAGTAGCAATTCCATGGTTGGGCAAGCCAACAAAAAAACACACTTGTGCGTAGCCAGTAGAGGATAGGGCTATGCCCGAAAATGAAATACCCCCCGTTGTACGGGGGGATCATTACTAATGGTTTAAAATAGTTCTTTTTGTTGCAACACCTTAATTCCCGCTTTGAGAAGGGCATTTTTTGCAAGCTCGTTATCATTCACACGGAAAATCATGGTTGCTTCCTGTTCCTTTCTGGACAGGAATGCGTAAGTGTATTCCACATCCACCGTTTCATTAGACAGAACAGAAAGAATTTTTGCCATTGCACCGGGATGATCGGGAATGGCAACGGCAAGCACTTGGGTTGCAATCGCAGTATACCCTTCCTCGTTTAGGTCAGACAACAAATTGTCCGGATGCTCAGCAATAATTCTTAAAATACCAAAGTCCTGAGAATCAGCAATGGATACTGCCCGTAAGTTTACCTTTTTTTCTGCCAGCCATGTGGTTGCTTCTGCCAACTGGCCCATTTTATTTTCCAAAAAAATTGAAATTTGTGTAACTGTCATCTTCGTTCCACCTTTCCCTCTTAATCAATCATGAAGTTTGCGTTTGTCAATGACGCGAACTGCTTTTCCTTCACTTCTTACAATGCTTTTGGGCGGTACCAGATGCATTTTCGGATTGATGCCCAGCATGGTCTTGACGGCATCTGCCAGTTGTTTTTCTTTCTTCGCCAAATCCTTTACGGTATCGGAGAACTGGTCAGAGGTCAGCTCTACAAATACGTCTAAGGTATCAGTATTGTTCACACGGTCAACCTCAATGCGGTAATTGGGGGAATATCCCTGTTCCAAAAGAACCGTTTCAATCTGGGATGGAAATACATTAACCCCGCGAATAATCAGCATATCGTCACTTCTGCCCATGGGCTTGGCCATTTTAACAAAGGTTCTGCCACAGGAACATTTTTTGCGGGACAGTACGCAGATGTCACGGGTACGGTAACGAAGCAAAGGAAATGCTTCTTTGGTAATGCTGGTGAATACCAGTTCACCCTTTTCCCCTTCAGGGAGAACCTCACCTGTGTCAGGATCAATGATTTCTGCTATAAAGTGGTCTTCGTTAATGTGCATTCCTGTTTGTTCTTCACATTCAAAAGAAACACCTGGACCGCTTGTTTCGGTAAGACCATAAATATCGTAAGCCTTGATCCCTAAAGAACGTTCAATATCACGGCGCATTTCTTCCGTCCATGGTTCTGCACCAAAAATTCCTGCTTTTAATTTTATGTCATTCGGGGTCAGACCCATATCATGCAATGTTTCACCGATATAGGCTGCATAAGAAGGGGTACAGCAAAGAATGGTGGAACCTAAATCTCTCATAAATTGAATCTGCCGTTCTGTGTTACCGGAAGACATGGGCAGAGTCAGACATCCTACCTTATGAGAACCACCGTTTAAGCCGGGACCACCTGTAAACAAACCGTATCCGTAGCTGACATGACATACATCGTCCTTTGTACCGCCAACAGCCATAATCGCACGGGCACAGCAGTCTTCCCAGAGGTCAATATCGTGCTGGGTATAAAAAGCAACAACACGTTTTCCAGTAGTACCGCTTGTGGACTGGATTCTGACACACTCGGAAAGAGGTTTTGCCAGCAATCCGTAGGGATACGCTTCTCTTAAATCGTTTTTGGTCAGAAAGGGAAGTTTATGTAAGTCAGCAGTGGATTTAATGTCGTTTGGGGTCAATCCCTTTTCGTCCATAAGTTTTTTATAATAAGGAACATTTTCGTAGACATGTTTTACTTGTTTTACCAAGCGTTCATCCTGCAGTGCCTTAATTTTCTCCGGAGAGGCACATTCAATCTCCGGTTGATAATAATTTGCCATATTTTTTCCTTCTTTCTTAGTTTAAGTCATATCCTAAGGCAAATGCCTTTTGGTTTACTTCTAAAAATTTAGGTGGTACAGTTGTTTTTAATGCTTCTTCAAACTGCTCCCGTTTGATAGGGCTGTGTGCTGCAAATACACCCATCAGCACCACGTTGGTAGCTTTAGCGGTTCCTGCTTCCATTGCTTTTTCCAAGGCATTTACCGTAACGGTTTTTATTCCTTTTTGTTGTAATGTATCCAAAATATTTTTGGGATATTCCATTGCTCCCGTGATAACGGGCATGGGGTCTTTTTGCTGTGTATTGACAATCAGCGTTCCCTCCGGCTTTAAATATTTAATCCAGCGGTATGCTTCCAGCTCTTCAAAGGCAAGAATCACATCAGCTGACCCTTTTTCCACAATGGGAGAGTGAACTTTGTTTCCGTAACGGACAAAGGTCACAACACTGCCACCTCTTTGAGACATACCGTGTACCTCAGACACCTTCACATCATATCCTGCCGAAACCGCTGTCTGTCCTAATATTCTGCTGGCAAGCAGGGTTCCCTGACCGCCAACACCAACAATCATTATATTCATAGTTGCTTCAATCCTTTCTTATCCAATGGCACCGGGTTTGCAAACCTGCTTACACAGTCCGCAACCGTTACATACTGTCTGGTCTATGACGGGTCTGCCGTTCTTTAAAGAAATGGCAGGACAGCCGATTTTCATACACATCTTGCAGTTTACGCATTTTGTTTCGTGAATGGAAACAGGACCGGGGAATGTGACGTTTTTCAGCAGTGCACAAGGTCTTCTTGTAATAATTACAGAAGGTTCACGGGCATTCAGTTCTTCCTTGATTGCCTGCTCCAATCCTTTTAAATCAAAGGGATCTTCCACTCTTACACGATTGATGCCTAAGGACTTACAAAGAGCTTCTAAATTGATTGCAGTGGTCTGGTCGCCCTTTAACGTCTGACCGGTGGTGGGATTTTGCTGATGACCTGTCATGCCGGTAATGGAGTTATCCAAAATGATGACTGTTCCGGTAGACTGATTGTAAACCAGATTTACAAGACCGGTAATACCGCTGTGAACAAAGGTAGAGTCTCCCAAAATAGCTACGGTTTTTTCTGCAGAGGCGGTGTCCGCCTTTTCCATTCCGTGCATCATACCAATGCTGGCACCCATACAGACGCAAGTATCAAGACTTTGCATGGGAGCAAGAGCACCTAAGGTGTAACATCCGATATCACCCGTTACACGAACGCCCAATTTTTTCAGGGTGTAGTGGACTCCTCTGTGAGGGCATCCCGCACACAAAACGGGAGGACGAACGGGCAAAGCTTCATCAATGGTAAAGGTGGTTGCCTGTTCTCCTGCTACTACGGAGCGAATCAGCTCGGTATTGTATTCTCCTTCCATGGGGAATTTGTCTTTCCCGATCACTTTTAACCCTAACTGACGGCAAAATTCTTCCGTCACAGGCTCTAATTCTTCAATCACATAGACTGTTTCATATTGCTTGCAGAAATTTTTAATTTTTTCCTCAGGCAGCGGGTAGGTCATGCCAAGTTTCAAAACACCTGCATCGGGCAAGGCTTCTTTCACATACTGATAAGAGGTACAAGAGGTAATGACACCGATTTTTCCGTTTCCCTTTTCTTCTCGATTAAAATCTGCGGTTTCTGCCAAGATTGCCAAATCCTTCATCCGCTTTTCTACCAAAGGATGACGAACCTTTGCCATAGCCGGCATCATCACATATTTCCCCGCATTTTTTACATATTCTTTTTTGTCAAACGCTTCCGGCTCACAAAGCTCTACCAAGCTTTGTGAGTGTGCCACTCTTGTACATAATCGTAATATAACAGGAGTGTCGTATTCTTCGGAAAGTTTAAATGCTAATTTGGTAAATTCTTTACATTCTGTACTGTCAGAGGGCTCCAGCACGGGAAGTTTGGCTGCTATGCATATTCGTCTGGTATCCTGTTCGTTCTGGCTGGAATGCATTCCCGGGTCATCTGCCACAACAAGGACTAATCCGCCGTTGGTTCCTGTATAGGATGCCGTAAACACAGGGTCAGCCGCAACATTTAAGCCAACGTGCTTCATACAGGCAGCAGCTCTCGCTCCTGCTACCGACGCACCAATGGCGGTTTCAACTGCAACCTTTTCGTTTGGTGCCCATTCTGCATAAATTTCATCATACAATGCGGCAAATTCCGTTACTTCCGTGCTAGGGGTTCCGGGATAGGATGAAACCACCGTTGCACCGGCTTCGTAAAATCCTCTTGCCACAGCTTGGTTTCCCAATAAAATCTGTTTCATTCTTCATTATTTCCTTTCTTCATTGGATTGTCAATTATTTCTTTTTTGCTATAATCTTGGGACAAAGAGCATTGATAGGGCAATGCTCGCAATCAGGGCGCTGTGCTTTACAAAAAGCACGGCCATGAAAAACCAGAGTATGGCAAAAATTTGTTTGATAGTCTTGCGGAATAATCTGTCTCAGTTCCATTTCAATTTTAACCGGATCTTTTTGTTTGGTAAGACCCATTCTGTTGGAAAGACGGATGCAGTGAGTATCCACCACAACCGAGGGCAAACCGTACACATCACCCAAAATGATATTGGCAGTTTTTCGGCCTACGCCGGGAAGTCTGGTCAGTTCTTCCATGGAGTCGGGAACAGTACCGCCAAATTCATCACGAAGCATTTGACAGCATCCGATAATGTTTTTTGCTTTGTTCCGAAAAAATCCTGTAGAATGAATGTATCCTTCCAGTTCGCTTTGGTCTGCTTCTGCAAAAGCATCTATGGTAGGATATCGTTCGAACAGGGCGGGGGTAACAAGATTGACCCGTGCATCGGTACATTGAGCTGCTAACTGAGTGGCAATCAAAAGCTCGTGGGCTGTCTCAAAATTCAGAGAACAGCAAGAATCCGGATAGGCTTGCTCCAGAATAGGACGAATCTCCGCAATAAATTTTTGTTTTTTGTTCATAAGAAAGGTGTCCTTTCTTGGATTCTTACATATTAGTATATCACATTCCAAAATCAATGTCAATGTTTTAAGAAAGGCAAAAAGATCTTTATTTTTTATAAAAAATAAAGGAAATACTTGAAATTTTATGTAAGATGTAATATAATAAGTAAAAAGAAATTTTACATGAAAGGATTGAATGAATATGGCAGGATTTTTAAAACAAAAGAAAATCGAAATTTCTTTTAAACGTTATTTTATTGATGCATTGGGTGCAATGGCAATGGGGTTATTTGCCTCGTTGTTGATAGGTACCATATTCGGAACCATTTATGACAAAACAGGAATCGAGTTTTTTGCAACCATGAAGGAATATGCAGTTGCAGCACAGGGCCCTGCAATGGCAATCGCGGTTGCCTCTGCTTTGGAAGCACCTCCGTTGGTTCTTCTTTCCATGTGCGCGGTAGGGTACGGAGCCAATTCTTTAGGAGGCCCCCTTGGGGTGTTTTGTGCAGTAGTTGTTGCAACGGAACTTGGAAAACTGTTTTATAAAACAACGAAGATTGATATTATTGTTACTCCTACTGTGGTGATTGCATCCGGTACGGCAATGAGTCTGCTGACAGGTCCTTGGATTGCCAAAATTATGACTGCTGCAGGAAATTTAATTATGACCTGTACAGAATTACAGCCGTTGTTAATGGGAATTTTGGTTTCTGTGCTGGTGGGTATTGCATTAACTCTTCCCATAAGCTCTGCAGCCATTTGTGCCTCTCTGGGATTAGTGGGCTTAGCAGGCGGTGCGGCGACGGCGGGCTGTTGTGCACAGATGGTGGGCTTTGCGGTAATGAGCTTTAAAGAAAATGGATTTGGCGGCATTATTGCCCAAGGGTTGGGTACGTCTATGCTTCAAATGGGGAATATTATGAGGAATCCCCGTATCTGGATTCCGCCCATTTTGGTTTCTGCCATTACAGGACCTATGGCAACTTGCCTATTTAAAATGGAAAACGGAATTGCAGTTGCCTCCGGTATGGGAACCTGCGGTCTGGTGGGACCCATCGGTGTTCTGGCGGCAGGTCATACCGACTTGTTCAGTATGATTGGTATGGTGTTAATTTGTTTTGTTCTTCCCGCTGTACTCACTCCCATTATTGCTTATCCTTTGCGTAAGGTAAAATGGATCAGACAAAATGATTTAAAATTGGATTTGTGATATGATGAATCGTAAAAAAATAAAAATGCTGCTTTTATACATGCTGTTTGGCGTAGGCACAACCATGGTAAATCTCATTTTGTTTGAATGGCTTTATTATAAGTTAGAGGCAGGAACTATTATCAGTAATGTGCTTGCCTGGGCGGGTGCCGTTCTGTTTGCTTTTGCGACCAATAAAAGGTATGTGTTTGAAAGCAAGGATTGGAATTTAAAATTAACAGTCAGAGAATTTGTATCCTTTACCGGATGCCGGGGTGCTACGGGGTTAATGGATCTGCTGGTTATGTATATTACAGTGGATTTGTTGCATTACGAAGCGAGAATGATGAAGCTGCTGGTGAATATCCTGGTAATATTATTAAATTATATTGCAAGTAAAATTATTTTTAGAAAGAACAACACACTTACAACAGAGCGAACAAACAGAGATTGATGCGTTTTCTTATGGCTTTTCGTCCAAAAAAGCGGATGTGTGTCAGCAACGAAACGGGCTTTGACAGATGTTGATTTTACCTAAAAAATCCCTCGAAAAAACTTCGAGGGATTTTTTGCAATTAACAACAACAACCGCATCTGCAGTTGTTATTGCAACCGCAATGATTGTTTTGATTTTGTCCGTTAAAAACGTCCATAGGGGGCGTTGTTCTTCGGCTTTGCTTCCACTGTTCACAGTCAAAAGTGAGATGGTTTCTTCTGCGGCAACACATAACAGATTCTCCTTTGTAATAGTGATACATCAAAAGGATGTTCACTATTATAATATGAACAGAGTTGGAAAAGGTGACTATTTTAAAAACAATTCCCCCGCCTGATAGACGGTACCTGCGCCAATGGTCATAATCATATCCCCCGGCTTTGCATTTTGTTCCAGATATTCCTTTACTTCCGAAAATGTAGAAAGGTAAACTGCACCGGGAATTTGTTCTGCCAACTGGGCAGAATGGACCAGACCTGTATCCGGCTCTCTTGCAGCGTAAATATCCGTAAGAATCAATTTTTCTGCTTTAGAAAGAGCCGTGATGAACTCTTGAAACAATGCTTTTGTTCTGGTATAGGTGTGAGGTTGAAAGATACACCATATCGTATTATAGTTTTTTTGTTTGAGTGCTTTTAAGGTTGCCTCAATTTCTGTGGGATGATGAGCATAATCGTCGTACACATCAATTCCGTTTTTGCTACCCTTGTATTCAAAGCGACGTTTTGCGCCGGTAAAATCTTCTAAATAGGATGCAGCTTCCTCTAAGGGGATTCCTAACACATCAGCTCCCGCCAATGCCGCTAAAGAATTATTTACATTGTGTATTCCTGGAACAGACAGGGAAACAGGACATACCGGATTTCCTTTGCGATAGAGTGTATAGTCAGTTTTGTCTCCGGTTTTAATATTTCTGGCTTCATAATCACATCCGGCACCAAAGGAGACAAAGGGGATTCCTTCAAGGGCAGATTGAATATTTTCATCCTCTCCGCAAGCAATGACCGTACCGGTGGTTTGCTTTGCATACTGACGAAAAGATTGTTTAATCTGTTCAAGACCGGAGAAATAATCCAGATGATCCTCTTCAATATTTAAAATAAAGGAGATTGTGGGATAAAAATTCAGAAAGCTATCTACATATTCACAGGCTTCCGTGACAAAATAATCACTTTGTCCTATCTTTAGATTGCCATCGATGTCCGGCAACTCTCCGCCCACCAGCAAGGTAGGGTCAAGTTCAGCCCGTAACAGAATGTGGGACAGCATACTGGTCACAGTGGTTTTGCCGTGAGTACCGGACACACCCATAGAAATCGGATAATGTGCCATGATTTTACCAAGCATGACAGGTCGTTCCCAGCAGGGAATCTTTTGTTCTTTTGCATAGAGAAGTTCGCAGTTGTCTTTTGCGATGGCTGCGGTATAGACAACCAAATCCGCATTTTTTATTTCGTTTATCTGATGGGGGACGTCTACACTGATTCCGCTTTTCTTTAACTTCTTGACCATATCAGACTCGGAAATGTCAGAGCCCGTTACCTTTACTTGATTGCTTTTTAAAATATTTGCCAATGCACTCATGCTGATTCCGCCAATACCCACAAAATGAACATGACATCCTTTTTGCATAAAATTCATACCAATCATCCTTTCTATGTATAAAAATAAAAAATATTCATGAAAATTTAGAGAAAAAATAGTTCATACATATTATTTTATACAATTTAACCAAAAATAGCAAGTATTTTTTTCACATTTAGCTATGAAAAAAAACCAAAAAAACCATTTACTTTTTCAAAATTTTGTGTATAATAGTATATAGGGGTTAATTTTGACTACAAAGATGCGGCATCCGGACGTGATTTTTTGTCCAAGATAGAAAATCCTACAGAGGAGGAACCGTTATGCAAATTACAGACATCAGAATTCGTAAGCTGAATACTGAGGGCAAGATGAAGGCTGTAGTATCTGTTACCTTTGATGACGCTTTTGTTGTTCATGACATTAAGGTAATAGAAGGACAGGATAAGCTGTTTATTGCTATGCCAAGCCGTAAAACGCCGGATGGAGAATTTAAAGACATTGCTCATCCTATCAATGCGCAGATGCGTGATATGCTGCAGGGCGTTATCTTAGAAAAGTATGAAGCAACTTTGGCTGAATCTGCGGATATCGCAGCCGAGGAATAAATGAATCTGAATCGAAAAGACACCGGAAACCATTCCCGTGTCTTTTTCACTTTATGCAGTATCAACGATAGAATGAAAAAAATAATCGGATTGTTGTTGTATTTTCCTACTTGGCATTTCGGAAAATTTTTGATATAATAGATATATAAGAATACATATATGGTGATATTATAAGGAAACTGTGTCAAACGAAGACGAAAGACAAACAAATATATAAGGTTGGTCATCCAACCGAAAGGAGAAAATTCGAAATGATACCACACAGCAGATCAATCAAGGTTTTTTCAGCAAATTCCAATCCTTCTTTGGCAAAATCCATTGCCAATATTGTAGGAGTTCCTCTGGGAACTGCCAAGGTAGGAAGATTCAGCGATGGCGAAGTTTATGTAAACATTGGTGAAACCGTCCGCGGTGCAGATGTATTTGTTGTTCAATCCACCTGTGAACCGGTGAATGATAATTTGATGGAACTCTTAATCATGATTGACGCTTTCAGAAGAGCATCAGCCGGTAGAATTACTGCGGTGATTCCTTATTTCGGATATGCCCGTCAGGACAGAAAAGCAAAGGCAAGAGACCCGATTTCTGCAAAACTGGTTGCTGATCTGATTGCAACTGCAGGCGCTGACCGCGTGCTGACGATGGATTTGCATGCCAGCCAGATTCAGGGATTCTTCAATGTTCCTGTGGATCATTTGCTGGGAATGCCGATTCTGGCACCTTATTATAACAAAAAATTTGTTGATGATAAGGAAAACTGTATTATTGTTTCCCCTGATTTAGGAAGTGTAACCAGAGCAAGAGGCTTTGCAGAACGTCTTGAGCTTCCTATGGCAATTATTGATAAGAGAAGAACAAAGATAAATGTAAGTGAAATTATGAATATCATCGGCGATGTAAAAGGAAAGAAAGCCATTCTGGTTGACGATATGATTGATACTGCAGGAACCATTTGCAATGCAGCTCATGCGTTGAAGGAAAGAGGCGCTTCTAATATATATGCTTGCTGTACTCACGGTGTATTGTCCGGACCTGCTATTGAGCGGATTTCCGAATCTCCCATTGAGGAGTTGGTTTGTCTGGATACCATTTGTCTGCCGAAAGAAAAGTGTATTGACAAAATTAAAATTCTTTCCGTTGCACCTATTTTTGCAGAAGCAATCGAAAGAATTTACGAGGATTTGTCAGTCAGCACATTATTCAGTTAAACATTGTTATTTTGATAAATTGTCGATACCCCGTCTGAATATCAGACGGGGTATGGTGTCGTAAAGACATTTGTCGAAAAAGGAGGGTTTTGGATGAAAATTATTGTAGGTCTGGGAAATCCGGGCAGTAAATATGATGATACCAGACACAATGTAGGATTTTCTTATGTGGATTGTCTGGCAAAAAAGCATCATATTAAAATAAAGAAATTGGAATGTCGTGCGCTGACCGGTGTTGGCAGAATTTCCGGTCAAGAGGTTTTGCTGGCAAAACCTCAGACGTTTATGAATTTGAGCGGTGAAAGTGTACTTTCGCTTTGTAAAAAGTATGATTGTTCTCCGTCAGATATCATTATTTTGTTTGACGATATATCTCTGGAACTGGGGAAATTGCGAATACGACAGAAAGGCAGTGCAGGAGGGCATAATGGTATTAAATCCATTATCTATCAGCTTCAATCAGATGAATTTCCGCGCCTGAAAATCGGTGTAGGAGCACCGGAGCATAAAGAAATGGATTTAGCTGACCATGTCTTGGGAACTTTCTCGAAAGAAGAATTGAAAATTATGATTTCCCTCGTTCCTACAGTGTGTGATGCGGTGGAAATGATGCTGAAGGATGTAGAAAGGGCAATGAATCGGTATAATTAACGGAAGGGAGAGCAGAATATGCCACGGTTTGATGGATTGCTGGATTGCTTAGAAGGATACAAGGAAATCCGAAATAGTTTGGAAAATAAGGAATGTGTCTGTGTCAGCGGCTTATCCGGTACGGGCCGTGCCCATGTTCTGTTTTCTTTGTTGCAGGATACCAATCAGAAAAACTGTCTGGTGATTGCACCCAATGAAGAATCAGCCAGAATGTGGTATCGTGATTTGAGCTTTTTTCTGGACCGGAGAGTGTTTTTGTTTTCAGGTCGGGAATTTGTGTTTTATGATATGGATACAGTCAGCCGTGAAACAACTGCTGCAAGAATCTCTGTTTTGGAACGAATCTCTCGTGAGGGCGGAATTGTAGTCGCTCCCGTTTCGGCAGTATGTGAACCGGTGCTGTCACCTGCTCATTTAAAAGAATATACCCTGACGATTTCTGAGGCGGATGAAGTGGACATTGACCATGTTCTTGCAAAACTGGTCAGTGCAGGCTATAGCCGTTTCGAAACAGTAGAGGGACAGGGCCAGTTTGCCTTAAGAGGCGGTATTTTGGATGTTTTTCCGATTCATTTGGAACAACCTGTGCGGATTGAACTGTTTGGTGATGAAGTGGATACAGTGCGGACCTTTGATGTATTTACTCAGCTTTCTGTAGAACGGATTTCTTCTGTGACCATTCCTCCTGCCCGTGAGGTGCTGTATACAAAGGAACGGGGGGCACAGGTAGCAACGAAAATAGAACCGTTTTGTCCCAAGGATGCAGAACGACTGCGAGAAATTGGTTATTTTCCATCTGATGATAAATATCTACCCTTGTTTTATGATAAGTTACCCTTGCTGACGGATTATTTTGACCGTGATGCTCTTGTTCTTCTTGATGACCCTGCATTATTGCGGGAAAAAGCGGAAAATGCGTCGTGGGAGGTTCATCAAACGGTTTCTGTTATGATGGAGCAAGGAAGTTTGGGCGGTGTTGATGGAGATTATTCATTGGAATACGAGGGATTGATTCATCGGTTAAAGGGGAATACGGTCATGAGCTTTTGCCCCTTACTGCAGAGTAACACAGGAATTTCTTATAAAAAGTTAGTAACGCTGGAATGTAAAAATCAAAGTACATACAATGGGAACATGACGCTGTTGACGGCAGATTTACAACTGTACCAGGAACAGGGGTATCGTGTTATAATATTGGCAGGAAGCAGAAGCCGCGGAATGATTTTGTCTGATCATCTTCAACAAGACGGGTTGCCTGCTGTTTTTGACGAAAATCCACAGAGCGAGCCAGTTTCTCTTTCTGTCACAACGGGAAGCCTGAGCGGTGGATTTGAGTATCCTTCCATTGGGCTGGCGGTCATCAGTGACCGCGATATCAACAAGAAAAAGCAAGAAAAAAAGAGACGAAAGTCCAAAGACCAGCAAAAGATTCTCAATGTTGCTACCGATTTAAATGCAGGAGATTATGTGGTTCATGTCAATCACGGAATCGGTCAGTATTTAGGTCAGGAACTTGTGACGGCAGGCGGTGTGACAAAGGATTATCTTAAAATTCGCTATGGCGGAACGGATATGCTGTATGTTCCTGCAACCCAACTGGATTTGCTCCATAAATATGTAGGAGCCAAAACCTCTCTTAAGGTGAATAAGCTGGGCGGAAAAGAATGGAATAATACAAAAAGCCGTGTCCGTGCAAGTTGTGCGGATCTGGCGGACGGACTCATTCGCCTTTATGCCGCCCGACAGAATATAGAAGGATATTCCTTTTCTGAGGACACTTCTTGGCAACAAGAATTTGAGGAAGCCTTTCCCTATACGGAAACGGAGGATCAGATCAAGTGTATTGATGATGTGAAAAAAGATATGGAACGGCCTATTCCTATGGATCGTCTTTTGTGCGGTGATGTGGGTTACGGCAAAACAGAGGTTGCCATTCGTGCTGCTTTCAAATGTGTTATGGATAATAAGCAGGTGGCATATCTGGCACCTACTACCATTTTGGCATTACAGCATTATCAGAATTTTAAAAAGCGGATGGAACCCTTTGCGATTCGCGTAGAAATGCTGTCAAGATTCCGTACTGCAAAAGAACAACGGGAGATTTTAGAACGGCTGGAACGAGGACAGATTGATATTATTATTGGCACACATCGGATTTTGCAGAAGGATTTGAAATTTCCCTCTTTAGGACTTTTGATTGTGGATGAGGAGCAACGGTTTGGAGTTGCCCACAAGGAACGGCTAAAGGAAATGAAACAGGATGTAGATGTGCTTACCATGACCGCAACCCCCATTCCCAGAACTCTACATATGTCTATGATTGGAATTCGGGATATCAGTGTCATTTCCACACCCCCAAGAGACCGCTATCCTGTACGGACATATGTGATGGAGCATAATGATTCGGTGATACAGGATGCCATTGTTCGCGAATTGTCCCGCGGCGGACAGGTGTATTATTTGTATAATCGTGTGGAGGGGATTTCTTCGCTTGCCCATAAAATCAGCAAAATGGTTCCTTCTGCCCGTGTGGAATTCGCTCACGGAAAAATGAAGGAAGGACAGTTGGAAAAAATTATGCTGGCGGTATCGGAAGGGGAGATTGATGTACTGGTTTGTACTACCATTATTGAAACAGGTCTTGATATTCCCAATGTGAACACCATTTTAATTGAAAATGCGGATTGTCTTGGTCTTTCTCAGCTATATCAGCTAAGAGGACGGGTAGGGCGGTCGGATAAAATGGCGTATGCTTATCTAATGTATCAAAAGGATAAGGTGCTGGATGATGCGGCTCAGAAACGGCTGATTGCATTGCGTGATTTTACAGAGTTCGGGTCCGGCTTTAAAATTGCTTTGCGTGATTTGGAAATTAGAGGAGCGGGGAACGTGTTGGGTGCGGAGCAACATGGGCATATGGATCAGGTAGGTTATGAGCTGTACTGTGATATGCTGGAAGAAGAAGTCCGTCGCAGAAACGGCGAAATGATTGAGAACGAAATAACCGAGGTGCAGATTGATTTGCAGATTGATGCATATCTTCCCAAAACCTATGTTTCCGGTGAACAGACAAGAATGGATTTGTATCGCAGAATTGCAAAAATTGCAACCCGTGAAGAATATAATGAGGTAGCAGATGAACTGTGTGACCGTTTTGGGGATACCCCTGCATGTGTCTTGAATTTGCTGGAGGTTGCACTGGTGAAAAATACTGCGGGTAAGGTGGGGATAACGGAAATTCGTCAGGTTGGAGAAAATTTGAATTTTTACTGGCAAGAAATTTCCCCCGATCTTATGAAATCACTTAGTCAGGTGATTGCAGAATATAAATTACTGTTCTCAGCTGGGAATAAGCCTTGTCTTACCTTTAGAAAAGCAGCGGTACAGGATGCGGATAGAATTCTTTCCAACATCAAGGTTGTATTGCAACGAATTTTTGAATTGCAGTTTAGTGATGGGGAATAAAGATGCAATCAAGGTTACATAACGGAAAAGACAGGCATAAAAAATTGATGAAAATTAAAAAAGGGACTTGACAAATGGATAAAATGCTGATATACTATTTCTGTTGTATGCAGGAGTGGTGGAATTGGCAGACACGCTACTTTGAGGGGGTAGTGACCGTTTGGTCGTACGGGTTCAAGTCCCGTCTTCTGCACCAGAAAAAAGACATCAACCATTGGTTAGTGTCTTTTTTATATTCTTAGGGAAAAGACGGGGCTTAAAAATCGTCTT
Organism: Clostridia bacterium; assembly: GCA_045586685.1. GTDB lineage: Bacteria > Bacillota > Clostridia > HGM11514 > HGM11514 > SIG438. The sequence goes on along the minus strand of JAZNAU010000009.1, from coordinate 53,298 downwards.
GGAAATTGCCTTTTTCGTATAATTTAGCTATTGACAAATAAGGAAAAATCGTGTATAATTATAATGTTATTTGTGAAACGGGCCTTTAGCTCAGTTGGTCAGAGCAACCGGCTCATAACCGGTTGGTCCCGGGTTCGAATCCCTGAAGGCCCACCAGAAAAAGCGACTTGTTTTGACAAGTCGCTTTTTCAATGAATTGCCTGACGGCACGAATTGAAATCTGCCATTTCATGAATTAAGCCTACGGCTCATGAATTGCACCTTAGGGTGCATTAAGGCAATTCAATTCATGTTGAGACAGCAACAATTCATGACAACGAAGTTGTCAAATCATTAAAATATTATGTAGCCAAAAGCCAACTATTATTAAGGGTAAACAGCCGCATATGCGGCGTTAACCAAAGAGGACCGAGCCGGAGTGCTGCCGGCGGAAGAACCAACGACGGCGTAGGGCTGTGCCACAACACGATGAAATGAGCCGCCGGGTTGGAGAAATTGAATTGAGGTTGCAAACGTGTCTGGTTTGAGTCCAACAGGGGGAACCATAGAAACCGAATGATTTAGATGACACATCTAATTATTCAGTTTTTATATTCTTTAAAATAATTTATCAAAATCTATTGAAATATACTTTGAAAAGTGATATAATATGTTTAAACTTAATAAACGGGAGCTTGTATTACAGGCTGAGAGGAAGGTATGACCTTCGACCGAGAACCTGATTTGGATAATGCCAACGTAGGGATGCCTGATACATAGTGTTAGGAGGAACAAAGAACTTTTTAGGAAGTTACCAAATCGGTAGCTTCCTTTTTTGTTTGGCAAGGTTTGTTATTAAGTTAATAAACAGCCGATAAATTGCGGCAGAAAGAGGTAAAAAATGTTAGGAAACTGTATGGAAAATGTAAGGAGAAAAGCACCGCTTGTGCATAACATCACAAACTATGTTACGGTAAATGATGTAGCAAATGTCTTGCTTGCTTGTGGAAGTAGCCCGATTATGTCGGACGAACCGGAGGATGTAGCCGATATTACATCGATTTGTGGAGGGCTTAATATCAACATCGGTACTTTGAACCAAAGAAGTATTGAGGGAATGTTTATTGCAGGTGTAAAAGCGAATGAAGTCGGCCATATAGTTTTACTTGATCCTGTAGGAGCCGGTGCAAGTAAACTTCGCACAGATACAGCAATTAAACTTATGAATACAATTAAGTTTGATGTTATTCGTGGGAATATTTCAGAGATTAAAACTTTAGCACTTGGATGCGGAACGACAAAGGGTGTTGATGCAGATACAGCTGACACAGTAACAGAAGATAATCTTGATGACATGGTAGCTTTTGCGAAAAATTTTTCTCAAAAAGCAAATGCTGTTATAGCAATTACAGGTGCAATTGACCTTGTGGCAGATAGTGAAAAATGCTATGTTATCCGTAACGGCAGACCTGAAATGAGTAAAATTACAGGTACAGGTTGTCAGCTTTCAGCACTGGCAACAGCTTTCGCTGTAGCCAATCCCAATGACAAAACAAAAGCAGTTGCAGCAGCAGTTTGTATGATGGGACTTGCAGGTGAAATTGGTTATACAGATTTAAAGACAGGAGAAGGAAACTCCACTTTGAGAAATCGCATAATTGATGCAATTTATAATATGGATGCAGATATGTTAAACAAAGGAGCGAAATATGAAGTTAGATAAAAAAGATTTACTTTTATATGCTGTTACCGACTGTACATGGATTGGAAACAGAACTCTTTATCAGCAAGTAGAAGAAGCACTTAGGGGCGGAGCAACTTTTATTCAACTTCGAGAAAAGGAATTAGATGATGAAGCATTTCTCAAAGAGGCTTTTGAAATAAAAGAACTTTGTAGAAAGTATAATGTTCCTTTTGTTATCAATGACAATGTAGATATTGCTGTCAAGGCAAATGCAGATGGGATTCATGTAGGGCAAAAGGATATGGAAGCAGGATTGGTCAGAGATAGCATTGGAGATAATAAAATTCTTGGCGTATCCGCACAAACGGTAGAACAAGCTTTGCTTGCTGAAAAAATGGGCGCTGATTATTTAGGTGTAGGGGCTGTGTTTAGTACAGCCTCAAAAGCAGATGCCGATGATGTAAGCTATGAAACACTTAAAGCAATATGCGAGGCTGTAAGCATTCCTGTGGTTGCCATTGGTGGCATTGGAGCAGGCAATGTTTTGCAACTCAGTGGAAGCGGAATAGATGGAGTTGCAGTTATCAGTGCAATTTTTGCTGCAGACAATATTCAAAAAGCTACATCGGAATTAAAAGAATTAACAAAGCAGGTGGTTGAAGGTGTTTAAGGGTGCAATATTTGATTTAGACGGAACAATTATAGATTCTATGTGGATATGGGACACGTTTGGCGAGGATTATTTAAGAACACTTGGGAAAGAACCCAAAGAAAACCTTGCAGAAGCATTTAAAACATTTACACTCCAGCAAGCCGCAGAATATTATCGCGAGCATTATGGTGTTAATCTTTCTGCCCAAGAAATTGTTAACGATATAAATAATATGGTGGCTGAAATTTATCGGACAAAGGTAACGTTGAAATCAGGTGTGAAAGATTTTCTAAAAAGGTTACATTATAAAGGTGTAAAAATGTGTGTTGCAACTGTGACGGACAGAGCTATTGCAGAAGATGTGTTAAAACGATTGGGGGTTCTGGAATACTTTTCTGAAATATTCTCCTGTGCAGAAGTAGGTTATGACAAAACCACATCTCATATTTATCGTAAAGCACTTGAATATCTTGGTACAGAAAAAACAGAAACTGTAGTTTTTGAAGATGTGGTTCATGCACTTAAAACTGCTAAAGATGATGGATTTAAGGTTGCGGCAGTTTATGATGAACACGAACTAAGTCAAGAGCAGATGAAAGAAATTTCAGATTATTACATAAAGGATTTCGGAAGCTTCTGCTTTGCCACCAAAATGAAAACGGTATTAACTATTGCCGGCAGTGATTCAAGTGGTGGTGCAGGTATTCAGGCAGATATCAAAACTATGACAATGAATGGTGTTTATGCTATGAGTGCCATTACTGCACTTACAGCTCAAAATACACTTGGAGTAAGAGCGATTGAGGAAACTACTCCCGAATTTTTAAAAGAACAAATTGATGCAGTATTTCAAGATATATTTCCCGATAGTGTAAAAATCGGGATGGTATCCTCAAGCGAACTTATTAAAGTAATTGTAGATAGACTTAAATTTTATAATGCAAAGAATATTGTTGTAGATCCGGTTATGGTTGCAACAAGCGGCTCAACTCTTATGAAGACAGATGCCGTAAAAACATTAACTCAAAAACTCTTACCCATTGCAACTGTTGTGACACCCAATATTCCTGAGGCGGAAATTTTATCAGATATGAAAATCAAGAGTAATGACGATATGATAAAAGCAGCAGAATTCATTGAGAAAAACTATGGGTGCTGCGTTTTGTTGAAAGGTGGGCATAGTATAAATGATGCAAATGATCTTTTGTATGAAAGTGGTAAGTTTGTATGGTTCGATGGAAAAAGGATTGATAACCCAAACACACATGGAACCGGATGCACTCTTTCCAGTGCAATAGCATCAAATCTTGCAAAAGGACTTAACCTCAAAGACTCGGTTAAAAGAGCGAAAGAATATATATCATATGCACTTTTAGAAGGTCTTGATTTGGGAAATGGCTCGGGACCGATGAAACATAATTACTTAATAAATTGTGGCATCTAAACCATTGGGTTCTTCCAGAAAAAGCGGCTTGTTTTGACAAGTCGCTTTTTCAATAAATTGCCTGACGGCACGAATTGAAATCTGCGATTTCATGAATTAAGCCTACGGCTCATGAATTGCACCTTAGGGTGCATTAAGGCAATTCAATTCATGTTGCGACAGCAACAATTCATGGTAAAACCAATTCATGACAACGAAGTTGTCAAATTATTATAAATTAAATATCTCTATGGTTCTGCTTAATTTATTAGTAAAACTTCTCAAAAATCGGTTACCTTAAAAATCTAAATGTTCAATCGTTAAATATGATTTTGATAAAAACTGTAATTCCCTGCAGAACGGAATTTTTGACGATATTCCTTGGGGCGCTTTTCGGTTAATTTGAAAAACCAATCTGAAAAATATCCTTCGGTAGAGAAGTGGTACTTAAAAGCGATGTTGCGGATTAAGGTTTCTGTATAAATTAAATCTAAGCAAACCAACCGTAAAATTCTGTTTGTAATGTACTTTTTAAAGGTAAATCCCATTTCTTTTGGAATGGTATGAGTCAGGGAGTAAACAGAAAAACCGGTTTCCTTAGCCAATTTTTCTGTGGTCAGGTCAATGTATAAATTATGGTTAATATAGTCAAAGAGAGTACTGTATTTTTTTCCTTTTATCAGTTGCTCGCTTAAGGATTGCTCGACTAGCTTAAATAAGGGAGCAATACTTAACTGAATCAAAGGAGAAAGCAGGACTTGTGTTCCTGGGTTTTTTGAAAGAACCGTTTCTTTTATAATAGGAATCAGATGGTGAGTATCCTCCAGACATTGGGGATAAAGCACATCAGCGAAAATATCCTGATTACTGTACAGATTGCATTGAAATTGAATCTGTACTTTTTTTGTATCCGGTTGAACTACAGAGGTGTAATTTTCGGGTTTTACACAGGGGAAAAAATAAATTTTTCCGGGAACAATAGGAATTTTTCGATCCGACAATAGGATGGTTCCGCCACCTTCGATGATATAATAAATTAAATTAGTATTGTTAAATCGTTTGTTGCTGTGAACGGTGGTAACCTCTTTTGAACATTCAAAGTAAGTATGCTCAAACAGAGAGAAACAAATTTGATTGGATAATAGATTTGTATCGGGATTACTATATAAACTATAATTATTCTGTTTATTTACAATCATTGTTGTGCACTTCCTTTTATTATATTTTACATGATTCATATGAAAAAATCAAGTCTCTTTTGAAAAAATATTCCGGAAGGGAAATCACAAAAAAACATAATTTTTTAATCAATTTTTCGTATTGTCTTTTTTGCATAAAAAGATTATAATAAAAGTATGTTGGAGAGGTAGGTACATATTTTCTCTTTACAATAAATTTTACAAAGAAAGGAAGGCAAAAAAACGAAAAAACAACAGAAAAAATGACTTAGGTTTCCAACTCAAAATGGTGAAAAAATAAGGAAAGAAAAGAAGAAAGAGAGGAAAAATAAAATGAAAAAAATAGCATTATTACTATGTGTTTTATTGATCACCTCCTTGTGTGCCCCTGTTTTGGCTGCAGATGCAGTGTATTATGTTGCACCAACGGGAAGTGATTCTGCTGTCGGCTCTGCTGATGCGCCCTTGGCAACTTTGGCAAAAGCAGTTGAACTGGCAGAAGGAAAGCAAGCGACTATTTACTTAAGAGAAGGCAATTATCTGATTAAAGATACTGTCACCTTAACCCAAAAACATAACGGACTTACCATTCGTGCTTATGGCGACGAAAAAGTAGCGGTAACAGGTACAAATGAGCTGGATAGCAGCTGGTTTAAAAAAGTAACCGATACTGCCATTTTGGACAGAATTGTAACCAAAAATGCAAAAGATAAAATTTATGCTGCTGACCTGAAGGCAAATGGCATTACCGATTACGGTGTAGTGGGATATACTTCCTATGAAACATTAGAAGACGGTTCTCAAAAGACAGTTGCGGAAAGTAACACTGCAATGCTGTATGTAGATGGCAAATTGCAGACGATTGCAAGATATCCCAATGAGGGCTATCTGAATATTGATGAAGTAATAAAACAAGGTTCTGATCCTCGAAACATGACAGCACCTTTGAAAAATCTGGAAGGATTTCAGATTCGTACAACCGATAGCCGTCTGAATAAGTGGACTGCTAACAGCGAATTTTACGTTGAAGGTTATTGGATGCACGACTGGCACAGACAGAGCTTTGTCGTTCAAATTGACTTTGATAACAAAAACATTATTAAATCTGAATTTCCGGCTTACTACAGTGTAGCCCAAAATCAGCGTTTTTATTTCTATAACCTGCTTGAAGAATTGGATGCTCCCGGTGAATGGTACTTGGATCGGGAAAATGGAATCCTGTATTTGTACTCTGAAAAGGAAATTACTTCTTCCAATCAGATTGCACTGGTAACCAGCGACAAACCTTTTATTAAGGTTGATAAGGCTAAGAATGTTACCATTTCCGGAATTCACTTTACCAAGAACTTAAATTACGGAATTGAATTAAATGAGGTAGACAATGTAAGTATCAATAACTGTGAATTTTCTTTGATTACCGATACTGCAGTCCGCGGAACAGGTACCAACACAGAAATCCGCAGTAACTATTTCCATGACCTGGGATGCGGTGCCATTCATTTTCAGGGCGGTGACAGAATTACACTGACCTCCGGTAATAACGAAATCATCAATAACACCATTGAACGGTTCCAGTTGTATGATTCTAATGGAGCTAATACTGCAATCCACATTAACCAGAGCGTTGGTACAAGAATTGCTCATAACAAGATTGCATACGGTGCAGCACAAGCTATTTTCTATAGAGGAAATGACAACATAATTGAATATAACGATATCGGCTTTGTTTGTCAGAATACTGCTGACCAGGGTATGATCTATACCGGCCGTGACTGGACTCAAAGAGGAAATGTAATTCGTTATAACTATTTACATGATGTTACTCTCATGGATACCAACACCGGTATGACCGCAGCAGGGGTGTACTTGGATGATATGCATTCTTCCACCCATGTATATGGAAACGTTATGTATAAGATCTCTCAGATTGCACTGGTGGGCGGCGGACGTGACAATGTTTTTGAAAACAACCTGATGCTGGAATGTGCTCAGGCGTTCCGTCTGGACAGCCGTGGTATGAGCTGGATGGATACCGGAAAAGGTTCCGAAATTTATCAGAACTTAATGAACGTTCCTTATAAAGAAGGCATTTGGGCTGAAAAGTATCCCTTGTTAACAAACGTTCTGGAAAACAGCCCCGAAAAACCCATGGGTAACATTATCCGTAACAATGTACAGTATAAATCTCCAGGCTATAAAATTGATCAGGTGGCAATGGATAACGGTACCTTTAAAAATAATATTGACATCTCTAATACCAAGGGCTTTGTTGATTACAAAAACAAAGACTTTACATTGAAAGAAGACAGTGAAATCTTCACAAAGTTGCCTGATTTTGAACCTATTCCTTTTGAAAAGATTGGATTGCTGGATGATGTAGTTGAAACAGTAGAATCAAAAGCGGTGACTCTGTTGATTGGTTCTCCCAAAGCGATTGCAATGGGAAATAAGACCATGGTTGACCCTGCAAACGAAGCAGTTCAGCCTGTGGTATTAAATGACAGAACTTTAGTTCCTGTACGTTTCATCGCAGAATCCTTTGGTGCAAATGTAGGTTGGGACGGAGCAACTGAAACCGTTACCATTACCATGGGAAGCAACACAATTACTCTCAAGATTAACAGCAAGGAAATGAATGTGAACGGAACAGTAACCGAATTGGATGTTCCTGCTCAGACCTTAAATGACAGAACGGTGATTCCTCTGCGTGCGATTGCAGAATCCCTTGGTAAAAATGTGTTCTGGGATAACAGAGGCTTGATCGTAATCAGTGCAGAAACCGAGCTGATTTCTGCAGATGACGAATTTATGATTCGCGAATTGATTGCAGATATTTCCTAATTGTATTTTCTCTTTGTTGCCACACATCATCCGATGTGTGGTAACAAAGAATAAACAGCTTGACAAAATGGGAGATTTTGCCATACAGAATGGTTGGAAATTGCCCTTATCTGTCAAGGAAGAAACGAACGCAACATCCAATGATTATATGTATAACATTGGCATAGACACAGTTTAAATTACATATCATTATGAGAATTACAATGTTACTGCATTCGGGGAAGCGGTTTTGGTGTAACAGCTTACAAAAACAGCAATGAATGCAGTTCCAAAAGCATTACCTTAAGCAATGCTTATCATATGCCGGGCTTAAGGGGATTTATCACATGACTCAAACGGGGAAGGGCGTTGAGAATTTATGGGGGTTTTTAACACCTGTTTATATCATCAATGCAACCATCCGCGCTTATGAGCAAAATAAAACCATGGAAGTAAAATTCCAAAAATCTAAGGAGGAAGAAAAAAATGGTAAAAAGAATGTTAGCCATGGCAATGGCAGCACTGCTGGCACTTTCCGTTTGTGCCTGCGGAGAAACAAAGCAAACAGCAAGTCAGGACGATATGAGCAAACAGGTAAACCTGGTATGGGCTATCGCTCTGGACGAACCGGCGGGATACGATGAAGTAATCGAAGAAGTAAATAAGTATTTGCTGGAAAAAATCAATGCAACCTTGGAAATTCAGTTTATCCAACCTGGTGATTTTGGTCAAAAAACAAGCATGATGATGGCAGCTCAGGATGATTCTTGGGATTTGATGTTCACATCCAACTGGCAGAATCCGTATGAAGGCAACGCTCTTAAGGGTGCTTATTATGATTTGTCAGAAATTCTGAAAACCGAAACTCCCGAACTTTATGACTATTTTGACGAAATGTATTGGGATGCATTAACATTAAATGACCAGATTTTTGCAGTTCCCATGTATCAGGTTATGTATCACCAGTGCGGTTTATGGTTTAAAAAGGACGAAGTTGAAAAATATGATCTGGTAGATGAAGTAAAATCAATTTCTTCTTACGAAGATATGGAAGCAATCTATGACGTAGTTAAACCAAACGAACCTGGTATGCAGATGATTAGCGGCATGACACTCAACCAGTTTGATGTAAACATGACTCCTGTCAAGGGCGGTTTCTGTATTGTAGACGGTGAAGTAACCGACAGACGGGAAGAACTGTTACCTCAATATTACGTTGCAAGACGTTGGTATGAAAAAGCAATTACTACTCAGGACGTTGTATTTGATGAAAATCCTTATTTGAAGGCAGGAAAACTGTTCTCTCGTTATAACCGTCATTTGCCCGGTGCAGAAGCAAAACACGCAATTTCCTATGATTGGGATGTTATTGCAGTACCTACCAGTGACATGATTTTAAGAAGAAATGAAATGCAAAGTGCATTGACTGCTATCAACCGTGTATCAAAAAATCCTGTTCGTGCATTAAAACTTTTGGAACTGGTAACCACCGACCAATATCTGTTTAACCTGTTGGCTTACGGAATTGAGGGTGTAAACTACACCAAGGACGGAAACAGAATTACACCTACCGAAGGAAATGGTTATCATATTCCTGAATTCAGAATCGGAAATCAGTTGCTTGCTTACTTAATGCCCGGCTATGAAGAAGGCGTATGGGAAGAAACAGACCGTCTGAACAGAGAAGCACCGGTTGATGAAAATGTTGGTTTTGTATTTGATACTGCTCCTGTAGAAACAGAAATTACAAATTTGAATTCTGTAACAGAGTATACCACCGGATTAAAAAGAGGTGTGGTAGAGGATATCGAAGGAACCTACCAGAAACATTGGGATAAGAGAGAGCTTGCTGGTGCTCAGATCGTAAAAGACGAAATTGAACGTCAGTATGCTGAGTGGAAGGCAACACAAAAATAAGAACTATTAAATTTATTGTCTTTTATGTAAATGAGTTCGGTATTGTACCGGACTCATTTCTTTTTATTTTATCGTTGGATAGGTGTGAAAGACTTGGATATACGATGAAGAAAAGCGTGAAAGAAAGATGATAAGAAAATGGAAACATAAAAATAGGTTCTTTTAAATCAAAAAGAAGCAGAGGCTATGGGGAGTATACGAGCGTAGTCTTTAAAATATTGACCTATCCGTCATCCTGTGATATAATAAACATCAGAGACTTTTAAAATATGATGGGACAAGATAAGGGTTTTGGAAATTATGAAAAAAGCAGTAGTGTTTCAAAATCGAGTCATTCAATATGACTTTCAGATAAAAAAAGTCAAAAATATCAATCTTCGCATTAAGTCTGACGGAACAGTTCATGTATCAGCAAATCAAAGCGTTTCTGAACAGTTCATTGATGCATTTGTATTGTCTAAGGCGGAATTTATTCTGAAAGTACTAGAACGAAATGAGAATAATTCAGAGAAACCCCAAAAGAAGTATTTTGAAGAGGAGGAAATACAAGATATTATTCTTGCACTTTGCCAGAGAGCATATCCTTATTACCAATGTCTTGGCATCAAATATCCCCAGATAAAATTTCGTAAAATGGTGTCTCGTTGGGGGAGTTGTCATCCGGCAAAAGGGATTCTGACTTTTAATATAAATTTGATGTATGCACCGAAAGAATGTATAGAGTATGTGGTGTTGCATGAATTTACCCACTTTTTGCACGGGAATCATTCAAGTAAGTTTTACGAAGAATTGGAAAAGGTTTGTCCTGATTGGAAGCTGTGCAGAAATCAATTGAAGGAGATTAGGATAAGATGAAAAAATGCAGAATCACTGTTATGAAAGTGGCACGGTATGATGATTTAATTGACAAATACGAAAATCCCATTGCACATGCTTGTGATTTGAAAGAGGGACAGGTTTTTATTGCAAACGGCTGGAAAAAACCGGAGGGTTTATGTGACAGTGCGTGGGAGAGTATGTCTGCATTTGTCATGACCCTTTCTCATGGAGGGGAAAACATTTATGAGGGTTGGATGAAGGACAGAAAATCTGCCATGATTTCCTGTAATGACGGATTCAGACCTGTAAGCTTTTATATTGAAGCGTTGGATGAAGAAGCGCAATGAGGTGATATGGTTGAAATTGATTTCTTGGAATGTAAACGGGTTGCGTGCCTGTTTGGGAAAAGGATTTGAGGATATTGTAAATTTCTTGGATGCCGATGTGTTTTGTGTACAGGAAACAAAGATGCAGGAGGGACAGGCGGAGCTTTTTTTACCCCAATATCACATATACTGGAATTTTGCAGAAAAAAAAGGCTATTCTGGTACAGCGCTTTTTTGTAAAACAAAACCCATCTCTGTTTGTTATGGGATAGGAATTGAAGAACACGATGGGGAAGGTCGGGTCATTACTGCAGAATTTGAGGAATTTTTTGTGGTAACTTGCTATACCCCCAATTCACAAAATGAATTGAAACGATTGGATTATCGGATGAAGTGGGAGGATGACCTCTTTCTTTATCTGAAAGGCTTAGAGAAGAAAAAACCCGTGATTTTATGCGGAGATTTGAATGTAGCACATAAAGAAATTGATTTAAAAAACCCAAAAACAAATCGAAACAACCCGGGCTTTACCGATCAGGAACGGGAGAAAATGAGTCGGTTATTGAACAGCGGTTTTATTGACACCTATCGGTATTTTTATCCCCACAAGGAAGGAATGTATTCCTGGTGGTCTTACCGATTCAAAGCCAGAGAGAAAAATGCAGGATGGCGGATTGATTATTTTCTCATTTCCGAAACATTGGAAAACAGATTATCTTCTGCATCCATTCATACAGAAATTTTCGGGTCGGACCATTGTCCGGTGGAATTAAGTATAAAAGGAACGTTATGAACATGAAATTACAGGTCATTGCAAAAATTGAAAATGATTTTCCGGAAAAGTTCGGCTTGCCCAGACAAAGCGGATTGATTGACGAGCTAACCTCCAGAATTATAATAGAGCCTGAATTTGACAGAGAGGAGGCATTTCGGGGATTAGAGGAATTTTCTCACGTTTGGCTGATTTGGGGATTTTCCCAATCAAAGGGCTGGTCACCCACGGTGCGTCCCCCCAGACTTGGCGGGAACAAGCGGATGGGCGTGTTTGCCACCCGTTCTCCTTTCCGTCCAAATGGATTGGGACTATCAGCGGTTCGGTTGGAGAAAATTGAAAGGGGAGTGCTTACTGTACGGGGAGCGGATTTGATGAGCGGAACACCCATTTATGACATCAAACCTTATCTGTCCTTTGCAGACAGCTATCCCAATGCCAAAGGCGGATTTGCAGAAGACGTACGGGAGTATCGTCTGACTGTTGTTTTTGAAGAGACAGGAGAATTGACTTCTGAGCAAAGAGTGGCACTGACAAAGGTACTGGAGCAAGACCCTAGGCCTTCTTATCAGGACGATCCTCATAGAATTTATTCTTTTACATTTGGTACATTCACCGTGAAATTTACAGTGGAGCAAGGAGTTGCAACCGTAAAAAGTGTGCTTTAGCGGAACAACATAGAACTTGAAGGAGCCAATCGTTTGGCTCTTTTTTTACGGCATATTTTACAAATGAAAAATACATTTCTTGTTCAAAGTGCCAAAATGTCAAAAATTCTCGAAATAACTTGCAAAAGAAGGGAAAATATTGTAAAATTAAAGTGTAAAAATATTTTATTGAGGAGTGAAATCTCTATGGAAAAGTTTTTTAAAATCAAAGAACGCGGCAGTAGCGTTCGCACGGAGATTATCGCGGGTATTACCACATTCCTTGCAATGGCGTATATCTTAGCGGTAAATCCCAATTACATGGAAATTGCGGGCATCAATAGAGGTGCTGCGTTTTCTGCAACTGCAATCTCCGCAGGGATCGCAACACTGTGCATGGCATTCTTTGCCAACTATCCTGTAGCTTTGGCTTCCGGTATGGGTCTGAATGCGTTTTTTGCTTTTACCGTATGCGGTGCAATGGGCTACTCTTATCAGGTAGCGTTAACGGCAATTTTATTTGAAGGTATTATTTTCATGATACTTTCCCTGTTCAAGTTCCGTGAAGCTCTGGTGAACACCATCCCTAACAACCTGAAATTTGGTATCACAGCCGGAATTGGACTGTTTATCACCATTATTGCATTGATCAATGCCAAAATTGTGGTGGCTGACCCTGCAACTACTGTTGCATTAGGAGATCTGGCATCTCCCGGTGTTGTATTGGCACTGGCTGGTTTGCTGATTATCGGTGTTTTGGATCATTTCAAGGTTCCCGGAAGTATTTTGCTGGGTATCATCATTACCTGGATTTTTGGTATTGTTGCAGAATTAGTTGGTTGGTATGTAGTTGATATTGAAGCAGGTGTTTATTCTGTTATCCCAAGCTTCAGCTTGGACGCTTTTAAAGCTCCCTTGTTCTGTGAGTTTGATTTTGGATTTATTGCAAAGAATCTGCCCGCTTTCCTTTTGATTATGTTCACTTTCTTATACACCGATATTTTTGATACCGTTGGTACCTTAATCGGTGTTGCAGAAAAAGGCGATTTATTGGATGAAGAAGGAAAACTGCCTAATGCAGGCGGTGCTTTGATGGCTGATGCTGTAGGTACTACTGTTGGTGCTGTTTTAGGTACTTCTACTGTTACAAGCTATGTTGAATCCAGCGCAGGTGTTGCAGCCGGCGGTAAAACAGGGCTTGCATCTGTTGTAACAGGCTTGCTGTTCTTTGTATCCTTGGTTCTGGCTCCTGTTTTCACAGCAATTCCCGGTTTTGCTACCACTCCTGCAATGCTGTATGTTGGTCTTTTGATGCTTTCTTCTGTAAAGAAGGTTGACTTCAACGGTGATGCTGCTGATACTATCGGTGCATTCCTGGCAATCGTTATGATGCCTCTGACCTATTCCATTGCAAATGGTATTATGTTTGGTATGCTGGCATGGGTTATCTTGAAGCTCATCATTGGCAAGGTTAAGGAAATCAGCGGTGTTATGTGGGTATCCGTTGCATTGTTTGTTATCTATATCGTGCTGAAAGTAATGGGACTTGCATAAATCAATAGGTTATATAAAAATCACTCCGAAGATACTCTTCGGAGTGGTTTTTTATGAAAGATTATTCGACTGATTTTTTACCGCTTACCTGTTTGATGACAAAGAGTGTAACCAGTGTCAGAATAATACCCACAGGCAACAGTACGAATGCATTTTGTACCAGTGCTGCCAGTAAGTAAACAACAAAGGAAATCAATGCTACTGTAATGGCATAAGGCAGCTGAGTGGAAACATGGTTGATGTGGTTTGATTGGCTTCCTGCAGAGGACATAATGGTTGTGTCTGAAATAGGAGAGCAGTGGTCACCGCATACGGCACCAGCCAGACATGCTGATACGCCGATAATCAGCAGTTCGCTTGTAGGGTCGAAAATTGCGGTAACGATAGGAATCAGAATACCGAAGGTTCCCCAGGAAGTACCGGTGGAGAAGGACAGTCCGCAAGCAACCAGGAAGATAATAGCAGGCAAGAAGTTTGCCAATCCTGCAGCGGCAGAATCCATTAGCAGTTCAACAAATTCTGCAGCACCTAACAGTCCTGTCATGTTCTTAAGAGCGGTTGCAAAGGTCAAAATGAGAATGGCGGGAACCATGGCGTTAAAACCCTTGGGAATACATTCCATAGCTTCTTTGAAGGTAATGACTCTTCTTGCCATCAGATAAATAATAGTGACAATCAATGCAACAATGGAACCCCAAGGCAACCCTACCGTTGCATCAGTGTTACCAAAGGCGGTGATAAAGTCATCTCCGGCAAAGAAACCGCCCACATAAATCAGACCCACGATAGACATGATAACCAAAACGATAACCGGCAAAATCAGGTCCATCACACGACCCTTTGGATTTGCCTCTGTTTCCACTTCTGCGGCAATATCCTCTTTTCCGCTTGTAAATAAATCACCTTTGTTCATTGCATTAAATTCATGCAGTTTCATGGGACCGTAATCAAACTTCATCAATGTGATGGCGATAATAAACACGAACATCAGCAAAGAATAAAAGTTATAGGGAATGGCACGAACAAACAACTCAATTCCGGAAAAACCTGTGCCTTCTGTGAATTTGGAAACTGCAGCCGCCCAGGAGGAAACAGGGGCAATCATGCAGACAGGAGCCGCAGTTGCGTCAATTAAAAATGCAAGCTTTGCACGGGAAATTTTGTGTCTGTCAGTAACAGGACGCATTACGCCGCCGACGGTGAGACAGTTAAAATAGTCATCAATAAAAATCAAAACACCTAAGATAAAGGTAGCAAACATAGCACCAACACGGGTTTTGATGTGTACTTCAGCCCAACGGCCGAAAGCAGCAGAACCACCGGCTTTGTTGATGAGAGCAACCATAGCACCTAAGATAACCAGAAAAACAAAAATACCGGCTGTACCGGAAACGGCAGCAATAATACCTTCGTTCAGTACATTATCCAGAGCACCAATGGGGTTAAAGTTTGCAGAAAGAAGCCCGCCCAGTACAATTCCGATAAACAGGGAGGAATATACTTCCTTGGTAATGAGAGCAAGTGCGATGGCAACCAACGGGGGAACCAATGCCCAGAAGGTAGCATACAGCTTGCTTACGGGTTCTTCGCCTTCGCCTGTTGCCAATACAACGGTTGCAGTCGCAAGCAAACACAGGATGGAGACAAAGAGGGTTAACAGCTTTTTCTTGTTTAAAATCTTCATTTTAAACCTCCTTTGTATTTTTTGTAACGTCCTTCAAAAACTAGATTAACATCCTCTTTTGAAGGTGTTCACAATTTGTTAATATTATGGTAGCATACATAAGGTAGAAAGTCAAGTTGTTTTTTCGACAAAATTATCTCTTTTTTTCAGGAAGCTGAACCAAGATAATTGCGATAAACATGAGGATACAACCGAGGATTTCTCTTGTTGTTAGCGCACCGCCTGTTAAATTCCAACCCAAGGCAATCAAAAAGACGGTGGACAGAGTAGCAAATACCGATTCTAAACTCATAATAATGGATGCTGAGGTGGGGTCGGTATATTTTTGTCCTACAATCTGGAGGGTGTAAGCAACTCCGCAGGACATAATTCCGGAATAGCCAATAGCACCCCAACAATTTAAAATAGGAAGAAGCTGTGGTTCTTCAAAACAAAACATATAAGTAAGATTGAAGAGACCCGATACAAAAAACTGCAGACAGGCAAGCTTCACACCATCGACTTTTGGAGAAAAGTAGTCAATGGCAAGAATATGTCCGGAAAACAAAAAGGCACACCCTAAGGTCAAAACATCTCCTTTATTGATGGTGAAAGCAGAGTCAATACACATCAGATACATTCCCGCCGTTGCAATCAAGACAGATATCAGAATTGCAGTGGAGGGACGTTTTCCCATAAAAAGACCCAAGATGGGAATAATGATCATATAAAGAGCGGTGATAAACCCTGATTTTCCCGGGCTGGTGTAAACCATACCGGCGGTTTGGAGAGTGCTTGCCAGACATAAAAAGGTACCGCAAACAATTCCGCCAATCAGAAGGTTTTTATCAATTCTCTGTACAGACATTCCCTTTCTTTTTTTGTTGTTATCCAAAAACAAGATAACAGGAACCAGCACAAGGGCTCCCAACATACATCGTACACCGTTGAAGGTAACGGGTGAAATCAATTCCACACCCTTGCTTTGGGAAATAAAAGAAATTCCCCAAACCAACGCCGTCAGCAGTAAAATTAAATTTCCCTTCAATTTCGTATTTTTCATTTGTATCAACCTCCACAATATTTTATTTTACCCCCTTTTTTTCAGATAGTCAAGATGAAAACATGTTTTTATGATTTTTACATATTTTTTTTAAAAAACCCTTGACAGAGGAGGGAAACTGTGGTAGAATAATTGAGAAATCAAGAAGAAACGTTAGTTTCTCACCTTTGCGATTTTGTTCGTCCGGGTTAATAGAGCAAGGAACACATAGGGATATGTGTCTTTGTATCGTTGGACGGACAGGCGAAGGGCTTGTCTGTTTTATTTTTTTGGGAGGTGTACTGTTATTAGCAAGGAAATAATCATGAACGAAGAAATCCGTGAGAAAGAAGTCAGAGTGATTGGACCTGACGGGGATCAGCTAGGAATCATGACCAGTACGGCAGCAAAAAAGCTGGCGGTTGAAAAAGATTTGGACCTGGTGTTGATTGCGCCTCAGGGAAAACCTCCGGTTTGCAAAATTATGGACTATGGTAAGTATAAATTTGAGCTTGCCAAACGGGAAAAGGAAGCCAGAAAGAATCAAAAGATTGTAGAAGTAAAAGAGGTTCGTCTGTCTCCCTCCATTGATACTCACGATTTTGAAACCAAGCTGAATAATGCGCTGAAGTTTTTGAAATCCGGCGATAAGGTAAAGGTTGCGGTTCGTTTCCGCGGTCGGGAAATGCAGCATACTGCATTGGGAACCACGTTGCTTGACAGATTTAAAGACGGTGTGGAAGGATTCGGCACAGTAGATCGTCCTGCTAAAATGGAAGGCAGAAATATGGTAATGTTTATTGCGCCTACTGCTCAAAAGTAAATTACTTGCAGAGGGCTGAAATTTAAAAATTCAAGCAAGGGAAGGAGTTATTAAAATGCCTAAGATTAAAACTCACAGAGGTGCGGCAAAGCGCTTTTCACTTACAAAAACCGGTAAAGTTAAAAGAGGAAAAGCATTTCGCAGTCATATTCTGACAAAGAAATCCACCAAGAGAAAAAGAGGTCTGCGTAAGCCGGGCTATGCAAGTGTTGCAAACGCAGCAACCGTAAAGAAATTGATTCCTTACAAATAAGCCGAATAGGAGGAGAACAAAATGGCAAGAGTAAAAGGTGCTATGGCCACCAGAAAAAGACATAAGAAAGTATTGAAACTTGCAAAAGGTTTCAGAGGCGCTCAAGGAAAGCAATACAGAATTGCGAACCAAGCAGTAATGAGATCTTTGGCTTTTGCATATGTTGGTAGAAAGCAAAAGAAGAGAGAATTCAGAAAGCTGTGGATTGCACGTATCAGTGCAGCCGCTAAAATGAACGGCATGAACTACTCTACTTTTATGAACGGTCTGAAGAAGGCAGGTATCGTGATGAACCGTAAAATGCTTTCCGAACTGGCAATTCATGATGCTGAAGGTTTTGCTAAGTTGGTTGAAACTGCAAAAGCAAGCCTGTAATAAGAACCGAATTTTTAGATCCGTTGTATTAGCGGGTCTAAAATTTTATTGACAGCCTTCGGTGCAAAAGGTGCGCCGAGGGCTAATCCTGTAAAAACAAAAGGAGCGATAAGGTTGACGGTGAAAAAGATTACAAGTCGGGATAACCGAAAGGTGTCCGAAACCAAAAAGCTTCTGAAAAAAAACCACCGCGAGAAAACGGGTTTGTTTTTGTTGGAAGGAGAACGGCTGGTATTTGATGCTTTGAAAAAGGGAATCCCCTTGCAATGGGTGTTTGCCCGTCATGAGTATTTCGAACAGGGATTGACCGCTTTAGAGTGTTATGAAGCGGATGACAGAATTTTGTCCGATTTGTCCGATACCTGTCATTCTCAAGGAATTATTGCTGTTGCAAAGAAGCCGGAAGCAGATTTGCAATCTCTTGATAAAAATAAGCCTATTGCAGTTTGTGACGGGTTGAGCGACCCGGGAAATCTGGGCACAATTATTCGTACGGCAGATGCGGCCGGTTTTGGCGGTGTGATTTTGTTGGGGGACTGTGTGGATGTGTACAGTCCTAAAGTGGTGCGGTCTACTATGGGTGCATTATTTGATTTGCCCATTGTAAAAGTCCCTGATGTGGAACAGCTTTCTGATTTTCATCTTGTTTGTGCTGATTTGCAGGAATCTGTTTCCCTTTATGATTTTGATTTTACCAAAGCCTTTGCTCTCGTTGTGGGAAATGAAGCTCATGGCGTGAGTCAGGCGGTTTTAACAATGGCAAAAGAGAAAATAAAAATTCCTATGGTGGGCAAAAGCGAGTCTTTAAATGCGGCTGTTGCCTTTGGTGTGGCGGCTTATGAGGCCTTCCGTCAGAGGAATGTGAAATAAATTCTTGATTGGGTGAATACAATGGATGAATTGTACTGGATATGGTTAGCAGAAGGCTTGGGTGCGGAGAATCGGTATGTAAAACCTGTTTTGGAATGGTTTGGCTCTGCCCGCAAAGTTTATGAACTGGCAAACCGAGAAACATTACAGGAAATGAGCCAGATAGGAAGAAAAGAAGCACGTGCATTGTGTAACAAAAGCCTGAAGAAAGCAGAAAAAATTATTAAACAGTGTGAGGAAGGACGAATTGGCATTTTAACCTATGAAGATCCTCGTTTTCCTAAGCAGTTGAAAGAAATTTACAGTCCGCCCGTAGTGCTTTATTATAAAGGAAAGATTCCTGATTTTTCTAAAAGTATCCTGTTTACCATTGTAGGAACGAGAAAATCCACCAAAGAAGGAAATAAAACGGCCTATGAGTTTGCGGCACAAATGTCACAACATGGGATTACGGTGGTCAGTGGTATGGCAGAAGGGATTGATTCTTATGCGAACAAAGGTGCATCGGAAGGGCCCACACCAACCATTGCAGTATTAGGCTGCGGAGTGGATGTGGTATACCCAGCTTATAATAGCGGGTTGATGGAAAAACTGATTCAGACCGGCTTGATACTCAGTGAATATCCTCCCGGTTCCCGTCCCTATGCACATCATTTTCCCATTCGTAACCGAATTATGGCGGGGATTTCAGAAGGAACCTTAGTGGTGGAAGCACCAAAAACAAGCGGTGCATTGATTACTGCCAATCGGGCATTAGAGGAAAATAAAGAAGTATTTGCAGTTCCGGGAAGTATTTATTCTTACAATCATGTAGGAAGTAACCGGTTACTGTTTGACGGTGCTCGTCCTGTGATGAGTCCTACGGATATTTACGAAGTGTTTCATTGGGAGATTGTTGACGCTCCAAAAGAAGAAAAAACAGAGATGGATTTGGACGGACTACCTCCGGCAGAACGGAAAATTGCAGAGGTGTTGCAGTATCACGGTCAGTTGTTTATTGATGACTTGACCGAGTATGTGAATCTGCCAGGACCACAGGTTTTGTCTGCGCTTATGATGATGGAAATAAAAGGATTGGTAATGAATTTGGGCGGAGATGTTTACCGTTTCATTTCTTAGCATCCTTAAAAATAGGAGGAAACTATGGCAAAATATTTGGTGATTGTGGAATCACCGGCGAAAGCAAAAACCATTACAAAATATTTAGGAAAAAATTATAAAGTTGTAGCTTCCATGGGGCATTTGCGTGATTTGCCCAAAAGTCAGTTGGGGGTTGATATCGAGAATGATTTTGAACCCAAATATATTACCATTCGCGGAAAGGGAGAATTGCTCAGTAAATTAAAACGGGATGCAAAAAATGCGGACAAAATATATCTGGCAACTGACCCTGACCGTGAAGGAGAGGCAATTTCATGGCATTTGGCACACTTATTGCAAATTGATCAGGAATCCGAATGTCGGATTTCCTTTAATGAGATTACCAAAAATGCAGTAAAAGCGGCTGTAAAACAGCCTTGTAAAATCAATGAAGATTTGGTCAATGCACAACAGGCAAGAAGGGTGCTGGACAGAGTGGTTGGCTATCAAATCAGCCCTTTGTTCTGGAAAAAGGTGAAAAAGGGTTTGAGTGCAGGACGTGTCCAATCTGTTGCAACCCGTCTTGTGGTAGATCGTGAAGCAGAAATTGAACAATTTGTACCTGAAGAATATTGGTCTTTGACAGCGGAATTAAAAAAGGGAAAAGCATCCTTTGATGCTCGTTTCTACGGGAATAAAAAAGGGAAAATTGAACTGGAAAATGAACAGCAGGTGAATAATGTTTTACGGGGCTTGGAGGGAGCTGACTATCGGGTAACCTCTATAAAAAAAGCCAAGAAAACAAAATCACCCGTGCCTCCCTTTATTACAAGTTCCCTCCAACAGGAAGCTTCTAAAAAGTACGGTTATACTGCCAAAAAAACCATGTCCGCAGCACAACAGCTTTATGAAGGGGTTGAGGTTGAAGGGATTGGTCTGGTAGGTCTGATTACCTATATGAGAACAGACTCTTTGCGGATTTCAGAAGAAGCTCAGGCAGAAGCAAGAGCATATATTCAAAGCAAATACGGGGAGGACTATCTTCCCAAAAAACCGAGAGTTTATAAATCGAAGAACAATGCACAAGATGCCCATGAAGCCATTCGTCCCAGTATGGTTTCCATTACGCCTGACCGATTAAAGAAAACTTTGCCGACTGATCAGTATAAGTTATACAAGCTGATTTGGGAACGGTTTGTGGCAAGTCAGATGGAGGCGGCTGTGTATGATACGATTTCAGCAGAGATTACAGCCAATGACTACCTGTTCCGTGCCAACGGTTCCAAACAGAAATTTGCCGGTTTTATGGTGCTGTATCAGGAAGCAACGGACGTTTCCAAACAGGAGGATGCTGATCAGGAAAAGGAGGTAAAGCTGCCTGAACTGATTGAAGGAGATGTGCTGGTAAAAGAAAATCTGAATTCCAAACAGCATTTTACTTTGCCACCCCAACGATATAGTGAAGCGGCTTTGTTAAAAGCGTTAGAAGAAAATGGAATTGGACGACCCAGTACCTATGCACCTACCATTTCTACCATTTTACAAAGAGGATATGTGGTGCGTGATTCTAAAGTGTTAAAACCCACAGAACTGGGTACGGTGGTAACTGATTTGATGAAGCAATATTTTAAAAATATTGTTGATGTAAAATTTACCGCAACCATGGAGCACCAGCTTGACCAGGTGGAAGAGGGTTCTACCGATTGGGTTCAAATTCTGAAAGAGTTTTACGGTCCGTTTGAAAAGGATTTGAATAATGCAGAAAAGGAAATGGAAAAAATTACTATTGCAGATGAAGAATCAGATGTAATTTGCGATAAGTGCGGCAGAACCATGGTTTATAAAATGGGTCGGTATGGAAAATTCCTTGCATGCCCCGGCTTCCCGGAGTGCCGTAATACCAAAGCAATTGTAATTGATACAGGAGCTTTGTGTCCCAAATGCGGAGGGCGGGTATTGGAGAAAAAGAGCCAAAAGGGAAAGAAATATTTTGGGTGTGAATCCAATCCTACCTGTGATTTTGTAACATGGGATCAGCCAACAAAGGAGCATTGCCCCAAGTGTGGCGGTAGCTTGTTTGATAAAAAAATAGGAAAAAAGAAAAAGCAATACTGTGGTAAATGTGATTTTGAGAGGGGCGGAGAATGATGACGGTTCATGTCATCGGTGCCGGTCTTGCGGGATGCGAGGCTGCATGGCAACTGGTAAACATGGGGATTCCCGTTCGGATTTACGAAATGAAACCTCAAAAATACTCGCCGGCTCACAAAAGCGAAAAGTTTGGGGAACTTGTTTGCAGTAACTCCCTTCGGGCGGATCTGCTATCCAATGCAGTGGGTTTGTTAAAACAAGAAATGAGAGAAATGAATTCCCTGATTATGAGGAGTGCGGACAAGCATCGTGTTCCGGCAGGGGGAGCCTTGGCGGTGGACAGAGAAGCATTTTCGCAGGAGATTACGGATACCCTCCGGTCTCACCCCTTAATTGAGGTAGTGTCAGAGGAAGTCACCAAGCTACCTGAGGATGTTCCTGTGATTGTGGCAACAGGGCCCTTGACCTCAGATGGCTTAATTCCTGAAATTAGCCGATTGACAGGGGAGGATTATCTTCACTTTTATGATGCAGCAGCACCCATTGTTGCATTTGATTCTATTGATATGACGAAAGTATTCCGTGCCTCTCGTTACGATAAGGGGGATGCGGATTACCTAAACTGTCCTATGACAAAAGAAGAGTATGACCGTTTTTATCATGAGCTGATTCAGGCTGAAACGGCGGTGTTAAAGGAGTTTGAAAAGGGCAGTGTATTTGAAGGTTGTATGCCCATTGAAGCAATGGCAAAGCGGGGAGAGGCGACCATGCTGTTCGGTCCGCTAAAGCCTGTGGGTCTTAGAAATCCTCATAGCGACGAAGTCCCTTATGCGGTGGTGCAGTTGCGGCAGGATGACGGAGCGGGAAGCCTTTATAACATAGTAGGATTTCAGACTAATCTGAAATGGGGAGAACAAAAGCGGGTATTTTCTCTCATCCCCGGTTTGGAGAATGCAGAATTTATCCGTTATGGTGTGATGCATCGGAATACATTTTTAAATTCTCCCAAATTGTTGGACGATTCTTATCGGCTGAAACGGAAACCCAACCTTTATTTTGCAGGACAGATGACAGGGGTGGAAGGATATGCGGAATCTGCTGCCTCCGGTCTTACTGCAGGCTTGTTCTGCGGAGCAAGGGTACATGGGAAGGAATTACCCTCCTTGCCGGAGGAAACTGCACTTGGTGCATTGGCAAGGTATGTGAGTAACCAATCGGTTACGGATTTTCAGCCTATGAATATAAATTTTGGTTTGCTCCCACCATTGGGAGTGCGAATCAGAGGGAAACGTGAAAAAAACGAAGCCATTTCTCAAAGAGCATTGGAAGCCTTGAGAGGCTATAAGGAGGAATATTGCAGTGAGTGTTTATGATGTACTGGAGGAACGTGGGTTAATTGCTCAGGTGACTCACGAAAAAGAAATTAGAGAATTGTTAGAAAAAGAAAAGGTGACATTTTATATCGGCTTTGATCCTACCGCAGATAGTCTTCATGTAGGTCACTTTTTACAGTTGATGGTTATGGCACATATGCAGCGTGCCGGTCACCGTCCCATTGCCTTGATTGGCGGTGGTACAGGGATGGTTGGGGACCCGACCGGAAGAACGGATATGAGAACCATGATGACGGTAGAAACCATCAATTATCATTGCGAATGTTTTAAGGAACAGATTGCCCGTTTGGTTGATTTTTCAGACGGAAAGGCACTGATGGTAAATAATGCGGATTGGCTGATGGATTTAAATTACATTCAGTTCTTGCGGGATATCGGTGTTCACTTTTCCGTAAATCGTATGTTGACAGCAGAATGTTTTAAAAGCCGTTTGGAAAAGGGGCTTTCTTTTATCGAATTTAACTATATGCTGATGCAAAGCTACGACTTTTTAAAGCTGTATCAGAATTATGGTTGTAAAATGGAACTGGGAGGGGACGACCAGTGGTCTAACATTCTGGGTGGTCTGGAATTGGTTCGCCGTGTGGAAGGTGAGGAAGTGTACGGAATGACCTTTACTCTGCTTACCACCTCCGAAGGAAAGAAAATGGGGAAAACTCAGGGGGGAGCTGTTTGGTTGGATCCTAAGAAAACCTCTCCTTATGATTTTTATCAGTATTGGAGAAATGTGGGTGACCAAGATGTCATCCGTTGCTTGAAAATGCTTACCTTCCTGCCCATGGACGAAATCAGAGAGCTGGAAAAACTGGAAGGTCAGGAAATCAATACAGCCAAAAAGATTTTAGCATATGAAGTAACTGCTTTGGTACATGGGAAAGAAGAAGCAGAAAAAGCACAGGCGGCAGCGCAAGCCTTGTTTGAAGCAGGCGGTCCTACAGGGGATGTTCCCACCAAAACCATTGCAGGTGATTTTGAAACCATGACTGCTTTGGATTTGATTTTCAATACAGGGATTGTTCCTTCCCGCGGAGAAGGAAGACGGTTGATTACTCAGGGCGGACTGACTGTCAATGACCAAAAGATTACTTCTATTGACCATGAATTTACCAAAGGGGACTTTGACGAAGACGGATTGATGGTGAAAAAGGGCAAAAAACATTACTTTAAAGTAATTCTTGCATAGGTGGCGTTTTATGATTGCAATAATTGATTATGATGCAGGAAATTTGCGAAGTGTTCAAAAAGCACTGGAATTTTTGGGATATGAAGCGGTGATTACCTCAGAGGAATCCGAAATCTTATCCGCAAAACGGGTGATTTTACCCGGAGTGGGTGCTTTTGGAGAAGCAATGGAACAATTAAAAAAGCGGGGATTGGATAAAACCATTCAAAAGACAGTTCAATCAGGGAAACCCTTTTTGGGAATTTGTCTGGGTCTCCAGCTTCTGTTTGAAGAAAGCGAGGAAAGTCCTGATGTGAAAGGACTTGGTATTCTGTCCGGTAAAATTGTAAAAATTCCTGCGGGACAAGGGTTAAAAATTCCCCATATGGGATGGAATCAGTTGAACATTGAAAAGAAAAACGGCTTTCTGAAAAAAATTGGGGACAATCCTTTTGTGTATTTTGTTCATTCATATTATATGGAGCCTTCTGACAAAACCATTGTTGCTGCTACTACTGATTACGGCATTGAACTTCCTGTTGCGGTAGAACAGGGAAATGTGATGGCAGCGCAGTTTCATCCCGAAAAAAGCGGAACGGTAGGACTTCAAATTTTAAAGAATTTTGTGGAAATGGGGGAGAATTAGATGCATGCGAAACGAATTATTCCCTGTTTGGATGTTCATCAGGGCCGTGTTGTAAAAGGTGTAAATTTTGTCAATTTGCGTGATGCAGGAGACCCTGTACAGGTTGGTGCGGCATACGACAAGGCAGGAGCGGACGAGCTTGTGTTTTTGGATATAACCGCCTCCTCTGATTCCCGCAATATCATTTTAGATTTGGTCAGAAAGGTTGCAGAAACCGTGTTTATACCTTTTACTGTGGGTGGCGGAATCCGTACAGTTGAGGATTTTAAGGCGATTTTAAGAGAAGGGGCAGATAAAATTTCCGTCAATTCTGCGGCAATTAAAAATCCCACTCTTATTCGTGAGGCGGCAGATAAATTTGGAAGTCAATGTGTTGTGGTCGCTATTGATGCAAAAAGAAACCCCAACCAGGATAAGTGGGAGGTTTACTTGAACGGCGGTCGGGTGAACACCGGTCTTGATGCCCTCTCATGGGCAGAAGAAGCATATCGTCTTGGAGCAGGAGAAATATTGCTTACCAGTATGGATTGTGACGGAACCAAAAACGGGTATGATATTGCATTAACCAGAAAAATTTCAGATTTGGTGGATATTCCCGTCATTGCATCGGGAGGTGCGGGAAGCTTGGAGCATTTTTATGATGCCTTTGTGGACGGCGGTGCAGAAGCGGTATTAGCGGCATCCTTATTCCACTATAACGAAATTGCAATTTCCGATTTAAAAAATTATTTAAAAGAACGGGGAATTTCCGTACGATTATAATATTTTTTAAAAATGTGGAAAGCATTGGATGTTATGTATTTGGTGGCCGGTCAATCTTTGGTTTTGTTGACCATTTTGTTATTTTTTTAGTTTGATACCTGAAATTGAATAAAAATTAGAAAATTGCACATAATGATTTATGAATCAAAGAGTTTCAATGAAAAGGAGATATTGCAATGCTTGATAATTTATCTTTGGTGTTGATCATTATTGGTGCGTTGAACTGGGGATCTATCGGTTTGTTTGGATTCGATTTGGTAGGTTCTCTGTTTGGTGGTCAGGGAGCTGCAATCAGCAGAATTATCTTCTCTCTGGTAGGTCTTGCCGGACTTTGGGCAATTACCTTGTTGTTCCGAGAAAAGGAGCCTGCCAGACATCACTAAATAAAAATGAGGCTGTCATTTGACAACCTCATTTTTTTATAATTTAAGAAACCAGATATAAGATACAGGAAACAACAGCGGTTGCTCCGATTAACAGATATCCCCAAAAACGATGTAATTTATTGTTTGGTGGAGTCATTTGATTTTGATTATATTGTTCAATAATGCGTTGTGCTTCTTTTACAATGCCCTCCTCAGAGGCGTAAAATTCTTTGTTTCCCGGATTTTTTTTTAAAATCAGAATGGCTTGTTCTACATAAGTTGAATCAATATTCTGAATAACTACTACATTTCTGGATTTTCCGTAAATCATGGCGACCTCTCCTTTATGATTGATAATTGTATTGTGGACAGAAGAAAATAAGTTTATTCATGGATTGGAATTTTTTTCAAGAATATACTTGCGCTTTTGTTTTTTTTGGTGTATAATAAAAGTATAGATTACATCATTTTGGCTCATATTAAACATGAGTTGTAGATAAGAAAGGTGGTTATAACAATGTCTGATCATCCAATTCAGGGTTTGATGGCAACTGCAATGCAAAGCATTAAAGAGATGGTAGATGTGAATACCATTGTAGGTTCCCCTGTAGAAACTGCAGATGGTACAGTGATTATTCCGATTTCAAAGGTAAGCTTTGGCTTTGCGGCAGGCGGATCCGAGTTTCATACTCCGGAAAAAGTGAAAGCACCGGATAATACCAATCTCTTTGGAGGAGGAAGCGGTGCAGGAGTTTCAATCCAACCGGTAGCATTTATGATTGTTGGAAAAAATCAGATTAAGCTGATGCCTGTCAATCAGGACAATCCTATTGACAAGCTGGTGGATTATATTCCGGATGCGGTAGAGAAAATCAGCTCTGCTATTACAAGTAAAAAAGGAAACAAAGAACAGTCAGAAGAATAAACCCCATCACCTGCTCATATTCTTAAATGAGGGCAGGTGATTGTTCTGTTTAAACATAGTTTATTGATTTTACTGTTGATAGTTCTGATTCCCATAAAAGGATTTTGTTATTCGGCGCAGTCGGCAGTGGTAATGGAACAAGGTACGCGGAAGGTGTTGTTTGAATCCAACGCGTATGAGCAACTTGGTATGGCAAGTACTACAAAAATTATGACTGCTATTGTTACGTTAGAAAACACCGAGCTTCATGAAGTTGTGAAAATTGGTAAAAATGCGGTAGGAGTAGAAGGGTCTTCCATGTGGCTGGAGGTAGGGGAGGCCATTACTGTGGAAAATCTCCTTTACGGGTTGATGTTAAATTCCGGAAACGATGCCGCAGTGGCATTGGCTGAGTATGTGGGAGGAACGGTTGAAAATTTCTGCAGTATGATGAACGAGAAGGCGAAAGCGATTGGGGCTTCGCAGACGCATTTTGTCAATCCTAACGGATTGCCGGAGGAAGGGCATTATACTACCGCTTACGATTTGGGACTGATTGCTTGTTATGCATTGGAAAATGAGTGGTTTTGCAAAATTGTAAGTACAAGAGAACGAAACATTCCTTGGCCCGGTAGGGAATATGATAAGAAACTGGTGAATCATAACAAAATGCTGCGGATGTATGAGGGCTGTGACGGTGTCAAAACAGGGTTTACCAAAAGTACCGGTCGTGCTTTGGTATCTTCAGCCACTCGGGACGGAATGCAAGTGGTAGCAGTGACCTTAAATGCACCTGATGACTGGAATGATCATAAACTTCTGCTTGACAATGCATTTGGTTCATACCAGACAGTGGAAGTGATTCCAAAAAAGGGCTTTGTAAAAGAGCTTCCCGTCATAGGCGGTACAGAGGAAACGGTGGGAATTTATACAGAAGACAAATTATCCTTTGTGTGTAAACAAAATCAACATCCTGATTATCGTTTGGAAGTGGAGGTGCCAAAATCACTTAAGGCACCTTTTACAAAAGGACAAAAGGTGGGAACAGTACGGGTGTTGATCGGAAATGAACAGATGTCACAAGGGGATTTATATGTAGGTGCTAGCGTACAGGAAGATAAAAGAAAACAATTTTTTCTGTTTCTATTACAGGAAATAGAGGTTTTGTTAATGGGAGATTGATATGCGATTGCAAAAGTATATGGCGGAGTGCGGAGTGGCCTCTCGCAGAAAATGTGAAGAAATCATCAGTCAAGGACGTGTGATGGTGAATGATACTGTTGTTATGACACAAGGTGTTCAGATAGAACCATGTGTTGATGTGATTAAGGTAGATGGCTTGGTCATTGGCATGCAACAAGAAAAGGTTTATTTGATGCTAAATAAGCCAAGAGGTGTAGTCACTACCGTTTCCGACCAATTTGGCAGAAAAAGTGTGATTGATTTGATTTCTCTTCCTTATCGGGTTTTTCCTGTTGGTCGTCTGGATTATGATACGGAAGGCCTTCTTTTGCTGACCAACGATGGGGAGTTTGCCTATCAGATGACCCACCCTAAGAATCAGGTGGATAAATGTTATGTGGCAAAGGTGCAAGGGGTTCCTGATGAAGCTGTGTTGGAGAAACTTCGCCAAGGAGTTGTGATAGATGGAAGAAAAACCGCCCCTGCAAAAGCGGAATGGAAGGAGGAAAGAGTGCAACTTACCATTCACGAAGGCAGAAACAGACAGGTGCGAAAAATGCTGGAGACAGTCGGTCATCCTGTAGTAGAATTAAAGCGGATTTCCGTGGGACGGGTTCTGCTAGGAGATTTGCCTGTGGGACAATGGCGGTATTTGACAGAGAAAGAAAAGATAATTTTATTAAAAAAGCAGATAATAGAAGAAAATAAAAGAAAATCATAGTAAACCAGAAAAAACAGCCTTTTTTTATTTATTTCAAGCCTTGCATTTGTTTATTATTTAAGGTATAATAAATAAATCGGGGTGTAGCGCAGTTGGTAGCGCGCCTGCTTTGGGAGCAGGATGTCGCAGGTTCGAATCCTGTCACTCCGACCAGAAAAAACGACAAGTTTCGACTTGTCGTTTTTTCATCGATATAAATTCCTGACGGAATTTGCGATATGTACTTCGTACGCGATATATCTTTGATGCGATATGTTGCCTTGCGGCAACGAGAAAAAGGAATTTATATCATATCGCAACAAAACGAAGTGGAGTTATATCGAATTTGAGAAGCAAATATATCGCACGAGCAATAGCGAGTATATCGCTAAAATTAACTGCATCTATTATGTACTTGAAAGCCAAAACTCCCCAATACCCATCAGGGTATTGGGGAGTTTGTTGTTTGTATGTTGAAATGTATCTGCTACCAAAGGAGATTCCTTTTTGTTAATTCGCATTAGCTTCCGATTTTACGGAATCTTTGATATCTCTGTTCTACCAGTTTGTCAACAGACAGCTTGCTTTTTTGATTGATTTCCCGCACTAAAACAGCTTTCAGACTTGCGCAAAGCTGTTCGGGGGAGATGTCTTCCGGTTCGGGGACGACCGTCTCAATCACACCAAATTCTTTTAGGTCATATGCGGTCAGCTTGAGAGCATCTGCCGCTTCATCCGCCTTAGCCGCATCCTTCCAAAGAATACTTGCACAGGCTTCAGGAGAAATGACGGAATATACTGCGTTTTCCAGCATGATGACCGTATCTGCAACACCCAGTGCCAACGCACCGCCGCTGCCGCCTTCGCCTACAACCACTGATACAATGGGTGTTTTTAAGGTCATCATTTCCATCAGATTTTCTGCAATGGCTTCTCCCTGACCACGTTCCTCTGCGCTGATTCCGGGATATGCTCCGGAGCTCCCGATGAGGCAAATCACAGGGCGGTGAAATTTTTCAGCTTGTTTCATCAGCCTCAGGGCTTTTCTATAACCTTCGGGAGAAGGACAGCCGAAATTCCGCTTCATTCTCTCCTCAATGGTAGTGCCCCGTTCCATGGCAATGACAGTAACAGGTGTTCCGTTTAAAGTTCCAATCCCTGCCACAATCGCACCGTCGTCACCAAATCTGCGGTCACCGTGAAATTCGGTAAATTGGTCAATCATTTGGTTGATGAAAAAATAACCTGAGGGTCTTTGCCCTTTTCTTGCGTTTTGAACTCTTGTATATGCTTTCATTTTTTCACCTCATGCATGATCAGAATATGAGACAGACACTCTTTTAAGGTTTCCCTGGGTTCAATCATGTCTATAAACCCATGCTCCAACAAAAATTCTGCTCTCTGGAAGCCTTCCGGAAGCTTCTGTCCAATGGTTTGTTCAATCACTCTGGCGCCTGCAAAACCAACCAGTGCCTTGGGTTCGGAAATAATAATATCTCCTTCCATGGCAAAGCTTGCAGTAACGCCTCCTGTAGTGGGGTCGGTAAGAACGGTGATATAAAGAAGACCTGCATCGCTGTGTCGTTTTACTGCGCCGCTGGTTTTTGCCATCTGCATCAAAGAGAGGATTCCTTCTTGCATTCTGGCTCCGCCTGATGTGGTAAAGCCTACAACAGGAAGCTTTTCCTTGGTTGCCAGTTCAAAGAGGCGGGTAATCTTTTCTCCTACAACAGTACCCATACTGCCCATCATAAAGGCAGAATTCATTACGAAAATGGCAGTTTTTACACCGCAAATTTTAGCAGTGCCGCAAACAACACCTTCCAGTTCACCGCTGTCATTCATTGCTTTTTCCAGCTTTTCCGGATAGCCGGGGAAGGAGAGAAGGTCTTGGCTTTTCAGCTTTCCATCTGTTTCCTTAAAAGTGTTTTTATCTGCAATCAGAGCAATTCTCTGACGTGAATTCATCCGTAGATATTGACCGCAGTTAGGACAAATCATAAAATGTTTCATTAACTCCGATTCAGGGAAAGCTCCTTGGCATTTTTTGCAGGAAATGATAGAGTCTTGTTTTTTCTTGAAAATTTCTGTTAGTTTCATGTTTCCTCCGTTTCTTTCGCCAGTGCAAAGGAAAATTCAGCGGAAACGCACAGTTTGCCGTTTACCGTTGCCTTTCCCTTGGCAAAATAAAAGGGATGTTTGATTCGGGTGATTTCACATTCTGTTTCCACCGTGTCACCGGGTAACACAGGCTGACGGAACTTTACGTTATTGAGTCCCGTAAACATGGGAACAGTATTTTCTTCCATTTTGTCCGCCAGACAAACGCAGACGGACTGTGCCAGAATTTCACACAAAATCACACCGGGTACTACAGGTTTTTCGGGGAAATGACCCTTTAAAAAGAATTCATTCCCCGTAATATGCTTTTTCCCGTGGGCTTTGCCCTCAATTAGTTCTGCTTCATCAATCAGGAGCATATGGTCCCGATGAGGCAAAATCTGCATCAATTCATGTTGATTCATAGGATTAGTTCTCCTTTTTAAATGCCACACAGGCATTGTGACCTCCAAATCCAAGGGAGGTGGACAGAGCCATGGTAAGTTCTTTTTCACAAGGCACATTGGGTGTGTAATCCAAATCACATTCCTCGTCTGCTTCTTTAAAGTTGATGGTAGGAGGAACAATGCCTTTTTGGAGTGCTAAAATAGAGGCGATGGCTTCTACTGCACCTGCGGCACCTAACATGTGACCTGTCATGGATTTGGTAGAACTGATTTTCACTGTCTGTGCGATTGTTTCACCTAAGGCTTTCTTAATTGCTAAGGTTTCGGTTTTGTCATTCAAAGGAGTAGAAGTGCCGTGTGCATTGATGTAAATGCTGTGTCCTTCTGCCCCCCCTGCTTGCATCACTGCCTGACGAATGGCTTCTGCTCCGCCTTCTGCATCGGGGGAGGGAGCGGTAACGTGATAAGCATCACAAGTACTGCCGTATCCTGCCAGTTCGCAGTAAATTTTGGCTCCTCTTGCTTTCGCGTGTTCGTAATCTTCTACAATTAAAGCACCTGCACCTTCGCCCATAACAAATCCACTTCTTCTCTTGTCAAAGGGAATGGAGGCGGCATTTACATCATCCGTTGTGGTCAGCGCCATACAGTTAATAAAGCCGGCTACTGCCAGAGGGATAATGCTTGCTTCACTTCCGCCTGCGATGATTGCATCCGCATAGCCATCGCGAACGGCACGGAATGCTTCGCCAATACAGGTCGTTCCTGTTGCACAAGCAGTAGAGATAGATAAACAGGGCCCTTGAGCGTTATTGCGGATAGCAATGTTTCCGGCTGCAATGTTAGCAATCATTTTAGGAACAAACTGAGGGGAAATCCGTCTGGGGCCTTTTTCTATTAAGTTAGCTTGTTCTTCAGCCATGGTACCAAATCCCCCAACACCGGAGCCAAAGTAAACACCAAGACGCTTTGGATTGATGTTGTTTATGATACCGCTGTCTTCCACAGCCTGTGCGGCTGCTGCAATGCCATATTGCACAAACAGGTCCGTTTTTCTCACTTCACTCTTGGAAAGATAGGGTTCTGGATTAAAATCCTTTACCTCTGCTGCCAGAGTGGCTTTATAGTCTGTGGTATCAAAACGAGTGATAGGAGCGATGCCATTTGTGCCCTTCATCATAGCATCCCAAAATGAGGGAACATCATTGCCGATGGGAGTGATGGCACCCATTCCTGTAATCACAACTTTTCTCATGCTTTTTCTCTCCTTTCTACATTGCCAATCCGCCGTCAATGCGGATGACCTCACCGGTAATATAATCAGAGCAATCGTCAGCCAAAAATGCTGCCAATGCCGCCACTTCTTCCGGTTTGCCCATTCTTTTTGCCGGAATGGAATCCATAATTTCAGGACGGTCAACAAATTCTGTGGTCATGTCTGTTTCCACAAAGCCGGGTGCAATGGCATTACAGCAAACGTTTTTTCCTGCC
The DNA here is from genome assembly GCA_045586685.1 of Clostridia bacterium. Classification (GTDB taxonomy): domain Bacteria; phylum Bacillota; class Clostridia; order HGM11514; family HGM11514; genus SIG438. Next base: position 20,217 of record JAZNAU010000009.1, on the reverse strand, counting down.
AGCTCCTTTGCAACCGATTTGGTTAAGCCAATCAGCCCCGCCTTTGATGCGGAATAGTTGGTCTGACCTGCATTTCCCATGATTCCCGCCACAGAGGTGACATTGATGATTTTACCGTGCTTTTGTTTCATAAAGGGTCGGTAGCAATACCGAATCATGTGATAAGCACCTTTTAAGTTGGTGTCAATCACATCAGTAAAGTCATTCTCCTTCATACGGAGCATGAGCATATCACGGTTAATGCCTGCATTGTTTACTAAAATATCAACAGAACCAAAGTCCGAAAGAATCTGCTCTATGGTAGTTTCGCAGTCCTTTTCCAAGGATACATCACAACGGTAGCATTTTGCCATAACTCCTTGTTGGGAGACTTCTTTTTCTACTGTTTTTGCCCGCTCTTCCGAGCCGCAGTAAAGAATGGCTACATTTGCCCCTTCATGAGCAAATTTCAACGCGATTGCTGCACCGATTCCCCGGGATGCCCCTGTGATGATGGCGGTTTTTCCTTTAAGCATTTTCCTTCACCGCCTTTACGGTTTCCAGAAGGGAGCTTTCGTCTTCTGCATGATAAATGTTCACGTTTCCGTCAATCTTTTTAATCAATCCGCACAAGGTTTTCCCCGGACCTACTTCGATAAAGTCAGTAACTCCGTCTTCAATCATATTCTGAATGGTGGTGACCCATTGCACCGGATTTTTGATTTGTTCCGTCATTGTTTTGGTCACATCATCTGTGTAGGGGAGTCCTGTCATGTTGGCATATACGGAAATTTTTGGTTTTTGAATGGTAAATTTCTGTAACTTCATGCCAAATTCTTCCGATGCCTCATTCATATAGGGTGAATGGAACGCGGCACTGACGGGTAAATCCACGACTCTGCAAGGTAGCTCTGCTAACTTTTCTTTGCAAAGAGCCAGTTCTTCCTTTGAACCGGAAATCACGGTTTGTACGGGAGAGTTAAAGTTTACGGGGTACACATGAGGAAACTCCTCACATGCTTTTTTTACCGTTTCAGAGTCAATTTTCATGACTGCCGCCATAGCGGTGTCGTGTGCCTCAGCCGCCCTCTGCATGGTTTCTCCCCGTAAGGTTACAATCTGAAATCCTGTTTCCTTTGTGTAGGCACCCCCATAAGAAAGTGCCGCAATTTCTCCTAAGGAAAAGCCTGCACATACATCAGCCTTTATTCCATGCTCTCCTAAGGCAAGTGCTGCGGAAAGCTGAGTTAAGTAAATACAAGGTTGTGTATTTTTGGTTTGTTTGAGTTCTTCTTCCGAGCCGGAAAAACATTGTTCCTTTGTTCCGGGACGGCTCAACTCTGCCATGTCAAATAATTCCTTTGCGGCGGGACTTACAGAATAAAGGGATTCGCCCATGCCGCTGTATTGAGCGCCCTGTCCTGAAAATACAAATGCTATTTTACCCATTGTTTCGCTCCATTTAAAATTGTTTCAGTTTCTTCAAAAATTTCTGTGATCATTTCCTTACAGGATTGCTCTTTGTTTATCATCCCGGCAATCTGTCCTGCAAGGAAACATCCCTTTTTGTCGTCCCCTTCCTTTGCCGCAAGGCGAAGTGCACCCACGGCCAACTGTTCCAGTTCTTCATCAGGCATAGCCGAATATTCCGCTTTTGCATAATTTCTGGAGAAGGGGGTCTTAATGCTCCGAACCGGATGACCTAACCGTTTTCCTGTGACAATGGTGGAAAGGTCGGAGGCTTTTAATACTTTTGCCTTATAATTTGGATGTACATTGCATTCCTTGGCAACCAGAAATCTTGTTCCTAACTGAACACCTTGAGCGCCCAGCATAAAGGAGGCTGCCACCCCTCTGCCATCCCCAATACCGCCTGCTGCGATAACAGGAATGGACACAGCATCACAAACTTGTGGAACCAGTGCCATAGTGGTTAAATCTCCCACATGACCGCCTGATTCTCCTCCCTCGGCTATCACTGCATCTGCACCGCCCCGTTCCATCAGCTTTGCCATGGATACGGATGCTACAACAGGAATGACGGTAATTCCGGCTTCCTTCCACATGCTCATGTATTTAGAAGGATTTCCTGCTCCCGTGGTTACCACAGGGACTTTTTCGTCTGCAAGAAGCTGTGCGACCTGAGGAGTATAAGGGCTCATGAGCATCACATTGACTCCAAAAGGCTTGTCGGTCAGAGAACGGGCAATGTCAATCTGTTCTTTTAAGTACTTTTCATCCCAGCTCATAGCCGAAATAATACCAAGTCCACCCGCCTCCGATACGGCAGCTGCCAGCTTGCCGTCTGCAATATGAGCCATACCGCCCTGTAAAATAGGATAGGCAATGTGAACTAATTCACAAATCGGTGTTTTAATCATGGTTTACTCCTTATGAGCGTCGATATAGCTTACCAGTTCGCCTACAGATTTTCCTGCTTCTTCAAATTTGATTTCGATGCCGAACTCATCTTCCATTTCCATCAGAATTTCCACGGTATCCAGAGAATCTACATCCAAATCCTCAAAAGTGGTTTCTGCGGTGATTTCGCTTGCGTCCATGTCAAGACTTTCTGCCAATAAATTGATTACTTTTTCCAGTGTCATAATAAATTCCTCCTAAAAATAAATAAATTTTAATTTACCATTTGATTACGCATGCGGCGCTGGAAAGTCCTCCGCCAAATGCTGCCATGGTGATAATGTCGCCTCGGTTTAACTGACCGGAGCGGTTGCACTCATCTAAAGCAATGGGTACGCTTGCAGATGAGGTATTGCCGTACTGTTCAATGTTGACCGCAAAACGTTCCATAGGGACCTTCAGCTTCTTTGATGCAAACTGAATGATTCGCATATTTGCCTGATGGGGAATAAACCAGCGAACTTGGTCGGGTTCAATCTTGGCGGTTTTTAACACATCCAACACATCCCTCGTCATAGCACTGACTGCAAATTTAAAGGTTTCCTGTCCCTTCATCATAATAAAGGGCGGGGGGAGCTCTCTCTTAAAGAAGGGAGATTCACCATGATGAGCGGGAATGTCTATCACATCATTGCCCCCTGTTGTACGAAGCTTTGATGCAAGATACCCGTCGCCTACTTCCAATACAGCAGCACCTGCACCATCACCAAAAATTACGGCGGTGCTTCGGTCGGACCAGTCAAGAAGACGGCTGATTCGCTCCGCTCCCAATACCAATGCCCGTTTCGCTGTACCTCTCTGAAAAAATCCGGCTGCAGTTTCCAGTGTAAACAAAAATCCACTACAGGCAGAGTTTATGTCAAATGCCGGGCCGTGGGCACCAACGTGAGCCTGAACAAAAGCTGCTACTGCAGGACTTGCAGAATCGCTGCTACAGGAGGCGCAGATGACAAGGTCAATGTCCTCTCCTGTCAATCCGCAGTTTTCCAAGGCACGTTCTGCTGCAATGCATGCCATATCTGCAGCTGTTTCGCCCGTGGAAATGTGGCGTTGACGAACACCCACACGCTGCATAATCCATTCGTCCGAAGTGTCCAGAAATTTGGCTAAATCATCATTGGTCACTACATTTTCCGGCACATAACTTCCGGTCCCAATGATACGAAAACTCATGTCTCACACACCTTTCTGTCGATATTTATATTTTGAGCACACAATGTGCTCGAATGGGTAAAAAAATTTAAGGCTTCATTCCTTCTATAAAATAAGAAAAGGATTCTTTGAAAGCAGAGATCGCTTCTTCTTCACTGATATTTTGTCCCAAAGCATCTTTATGAAATCCCAAACAAAAACACCAGATGCCGTAGCTTACCGCCTGTTCATTCATGGGTTTTAATAATCCTCTTTCCACACCGTCTTTTAAAATTTCCTGAATCTGACCAAGCCACCAACTGCGATTGCTTTCCTTGGATGTTTCGTAAGACAGGAGACGCAGGCGAAAGTGAATGTCATTCCGATACATTTTCCGTACAACACCTACCGCCAGCTCTAACAGAATCTCGTAATAATGCTCCGTATCCGCCAGTCGGTCAGGGTTGATGGGTTCCCGAAGAGTGCCCACAAATTCATGATACATGACTTCAATCAAATCTTCAATATTGCAAAACCGATTGTAAAACACCCGGTTGCTTACCTTCATTTCGGATAAAATGCGTTTGACCGAAAGCTTTTCCAAGCCTTCCCGTTGGGCAATGACTGCGGCAGTTCTGACAATTTGTTTTGTCGTTTTATCTTCAATCTGAATTCCTCTGGAATATGCCACCGTAGTCTCACTCCTTTTCATTTTTGAGCACGTGATGTGCTCAAAAATAATAATACCATACTTTTCCTAAGTTGTCAAGCAATTTTAAAAGAATTATTTGACTATTTTTGTTTTATAGTGTTTGACAAAGGCGGAATTGTATGGTATAATGTTGGCAATCAAAAAAGGAAAGGATTGTATGAAATGGAGTTTGTGTTGGAAAATTTAGCAGAACTTAATTGGCAGATGATTGTTATGTGGATCATTGGCGGATTGCTCATTTATCTGGCAATTAAAAAGGATATGGAGCCTACGCTTTTATTGCCTATGGGGTTTGGTGCGATTTTGGTCAATCTTCCTTTTTCAGGAGCGATTGGTGAAGAAGGTGCATTGACTACTCTCTATAACGCAGGGATTGCAAATGAACTGTTTCCCTTGATTTTGTTCATTGGAATCGGTGCAATGATTGATTTTGGACCCTTGCTGTCCAATCCAAAACTTATGATTTTCGGTGCGGCAGCTCAGTTTGGTATTTTCTTTACCCTTTGTATGGCATCCATGTTTTTTGATATCAATGATGCAGCATCTATCGCTGTAATCGGTGCGGCAGACGGTCCTACCTCGATTGTTGTAGCACAGCAGTTAGAATCTAATTACTTAGGTGCGATTATGGTTGCAGCTTATTCTTACATGGCATTAGTACCTATTATCCAGCCTCCTGTAATTAAGCTTTTGACCACTAAAAAAGAACGGATGATTCGCATGGAATATACTGCTAAAAATGTTTCCAAGCTGACAAAAATTCTGTTCCCCATTGTAATTACTATTGTGGCAGGTCTGGTGGCTCCCGCATCTGTTTCTTTGATTGGCTTCCTTATGTTTGGTAACCTGATTCGTGAATGCGGTGTGTTGAACTCTTTGTCCGAGACGGCTCAAAAGGTACTGGCAAACTTAATTACTATTTTCTTAGGAATTACCATTGCTTCTCAGATGCAGGCAGAATCTTTCTTAAAGCCCGAAACCCTGCTTATCTTAGGCTTAGGCTTGATTGCGTTTATCTTTGATACGGCAGGCGGGGTGCTGTTTGCAAAGCTATTGAATCTGTTTATGAAAAAGAAAATCAATCCTATGATTGGTGCAGCCGGAATTTCTGCATTCCCCATGTCCGGTCGTGTGGTGCATAAAATGGGGTTGAAGGAAGATCCCCAGAACTTCCTTTTGATGCATTCAATCGGTGTTAACGTGTCCGGTCAGATTGCATCCGTTATCGCCGGCGGACTGATTTTGAATTTCTTTTTGAATAAATAGGAGGAAAATAGAATGGAACCGATGAATTTTATTACAAGCTTACCCTATATGGGTAAGGGAATGTTAAGCATTTTGGTTGTTATTGGTATTATCATTTTGATTACCATGGCACTCAATAAAATCCCTTCAAAGGAACAATAAAAACATAAAAAGGGCTGTAGCAAAGTGATTGCTACAGCCCTTTAACATTTCTTATTCCTTGCCATCCCAACAGTAGGTACATAGCTTGCAACGGTCAAGTCCGATTGCTTCAATTAAACCCTCAAGAGTTTGAAACTCCAAAGAATGAAAATTCATCTTTTCACATATTGCTTGCCTTAGTTTCTTTCCCCGTTCGGTGGAAGAATCACTGTATTCGTCTAAATATTGGAATCCTTCTTCACCCTCCAACTCCATAATCGTTTTTCGGGTAATTAACTCCATTTCGCTTTTTGAACTGGAAAAATTCAGATATTTACAACCATACATAATCGGCGGGCAGGCAGAACGCATATGTACAGCCTTTGCGCCGTTATCATACAGAAAATCAACCGTTTCCTTTAATTGTGTTCCTCTTACAATGGAGTCATCTACAAAAAGAAGGTTTCTGTTCATAATCAGATCATGAATGGGTACCTGTTTCATTTTTGCAATTTTGTTTCTGTCCTTTTGTTTAGCAGGAGTAAAGCTTCTTGACCATGTAGGAGTGTACTTAATAAACGGACGGGCAAAGGGGATTCCGCTTTTGTTGGCATAACCGATTGCATGGGGAGTTCCCGAGTCGGGCACACCGCTTACAAAATCAACCCCTTCTGCATTTTTTGCTTTCTTATCGTTCATTGCCATAATCTGACCGTTTCGGTTTCTCATGACCTCCACATTCACACCTTCGTAGGTGGAGGTGGGGTAGCCGTAATAAGCCCACAAAAAGGCACAAATTTTCATATCCTTTCCCGGTTTTGCAAGTTGTGTGACAGAGTTTGCAGTCAACTCGACAATTTCTCCGGGACCTAATTCCCGCTCTGTTTCAAATTCCAGCTTTTGCGCTGCAAAGGATTCAAAGGTAACGCAATAACCGTCCTCGTTTTTTCCAATAAGAACAGGCAGACGGCCTAAACGGTCACGGGCAGCAATAATAGAGCCGTTATCCTTTAATATTAAAATGGAGGCAGAGCCCTTGATGCGTTCTTGTGCATAACGGATTCCGTCAGCATAATTATCTTTTTGATTTATGAGAGAGGCAATGATAGCGGTTGAATTGATTTTTCCGCCCGTCATGGCATCAAAATGACCGTGAGAGGAGGATAAGTATTCCTGAATCAATTCCTCTGCATTGTTGATTAAGCCAATGATACAAATGGCATACGTTCCTAAATTGGAGCGAATCATCAAAGGCTGTGGATCAAAATCACTGATACAACCAATGGCAGAATTGCCCTGCATTTCTTCAAAAACATGCTCAAATTTGGTTCGGAAAGGAGAATTCTGAATGTTATGAATTTCTCTTTGCAGACCGATTGTTTTGTCATATGCCGCCATACCTCCACGGCGTGTTCCTAAATGAGAATGATAGTCCGTACCAAAAAACACATCAGAAATGGCATCGTGTTTTGATACTACTCCAAAAAAGCCTCCCATGGTAAACCTCCCTGTATTATGTCATATTATTATTATACCACGTATCTCCTTTTCGGTCAATAACCCAAAAGAAATATTGTTGCTTTCACAAAAATTTATATGTACTGATTGTTCTTCTTAGATTGCGCCCACCCGCTTTAGAATCACTAAAAAGAAGAAAATGGTTAGTAGTGCAACAGTGGAAGTCCAGACAACAATCTGACTTGCCAGTTCTCCGTCACCCTCCATTTCCTGCGCCATCACAAAGGAGGAAACCGCAGTAGGGGAGGCAAACATAGAAAGAAGGGTTGCCATTGCAACTCCCCGAAAACCCATGAAAAAGCCAATGGTGAGAAAAATACCGGGTAAAATGACCAGCTTGCCTGCAACAACAGTAATCAACTGCCGTAATGATGATTTTGCCCCCGAAAAACGGAAGGATGCACCCAACAAAAAGAGTGCCAGCGGTGTTGCAATCGAAGACATGGAACTGACAGCTTCATCAATTAAATCGGGTATAGGGATTCCGATAAATAAAATAATCAATCCCAATAGAGAGGACAAAATCAAGGGATTGGTGAGAATACCCCTGATAATCTTTTTTATGTTAGGAGAACCCCCTCGACAAATTTCTAAAATAATCACAGATAAGACGTTATAGATAGGAACCACGATTGCAATCATCAGTGCAGTGATACCGATTTCCTCAGGACCGCAAAGGTGAGTTGCTAAGGGCAAGCCGAACAGAACAAAGTTACTGCGAAACATTCCCTGAATCATGACACCCTGTTTTTTAGGTTTTTTTTCTGTCAAACGGACAAACAGGAAAAAGATAAAAAAGGCGAGAAAAACGCCTGTTACACCAAAAAGAATCAGCTCTTTGTCAAATACACTTGACAAGTCGGAATGATACACATTATAGCAAAGCAGTAAGGGTAGAAAAAAACGAAATACCGCTTTGTTCATGTCTTTAACGGTGTGGTCGTCAATCAATTTAATTTGTTTTAACAGGTATCCTGCCGCCATAGGGAAAAACAAGGGCATAATGGCGGATAATGCAAGTGAAAAATCTTTCATAATGAGTTCCTTTCTTGGTGAAAGAAGCTTATTTTGTTAACAACTTCTGAATTTCGGCAACGTACATGGTATGATAATCTCCATTGGGATACCAGGTTACGTCTTCTGTGTCGGTGATAAAACATTCCGGCATCAATTCCTGTGCATATAGCTTTTTGCATATCAGCACGCTTTCTGCTTCTCCAAAGTAGGGAGTATCTCCGTCTCGGATAAGGGTCAGACCCGAGTTAATAATTTTATTTTCGTCCCGACCGGATACCTTCCCCAGATATTGAAGCTTTTCTCTGTATTCTTCTCCCAAAAAGCTTAAACTGAAGGTGTCAGATAAATCAATGAATTCTTTTGTATATCGTTGAGGACGAATAAAAATATAAGCAACATTTTTGCCCCACAGCACACCCAGTCCGCCCCAAGACGCGGTCATGGTATTGGTGGTTTCATCTCCAGCTGTTATCAGCATCCATTGCTTTCCGATTGTTTCAAATACATTCTTGTTCCATTGCTCCAATTTCATTTCTTTCATTTAAATAACCTCCTTATATAACAATCCCACCGTTGGGGCTGATAATCTGACCTGTCATAAATTCTGCTGTAGCAAGATAAAAAATTGCCCGTGCCACATCTTGAGGTGTTCCCAACCGACCCAGAGGAGTTTCGTCGCATAACGCATCTCTGTCTCCCGGTGTCAGGTGTTTACACATTTCTGTATCAATGACTCCGGGTGCTACGCAGTTTACACGAATGTTGGAGGGACCAAGCTCCTTTGCCAATGCCTTTGTCATGGCAATTAAAGCTCCCTTTGCAGCAGAATAATGTACTTCACAGGAGGCTCCCGTCAATCCCCAGATAGAAGACACATTGATAATGGAGCCTTCCTTTTGATGAATCATGTGAGGGAGAACTGCCTTTGTGCACAAATAAGTACCCTTTACATGAACGTCAAACATGTTATCCCATTCCGCTTCTGTGATGGTATCAAACAATTTTTGCTGTGCAATCCCTGCATTGTTAATTAAAATATCCACAGCACCAATTTGATTGACGATTGCTTCCACCTGAGCAGAAACAGACACATCCCCTTGTAATACTAAGATATGAGGGTTTTCTGTTTGAAAAGAGTTTGCACGATTTTGATTGGAAGAAAAGGATACCGCAACCCGATATCCTTTTTCACTAAACAATTTTGCTGTGGCAGCGCCGATTCCCCCGGTACCGCCTGTAATCCATACTGTTTTCATTGGTGTTCCTCCAGTTTCTTTTCCAAACGGTCAATTTGAGCTTGTAATTTACATAGCTCTTGAGAAACAGGGTCGGGAAGGTGAATCTGGTCAATATCATTTATGACAATTCCGTTTCGTTTTACCACTCTTGCGGGAACACCCACACAAGTGGAGTTGGGAGGAACTTCACTTAACACCACCGCATTCGCCGCAATTTTAGACCCGTCTCCAACGGTAAAGGGACCCAACACCTTTGCACCCGCACCAATCATTACATTGTTACCAATGGTGGGATGACGCTTTCCTTTATCTTTTCCTGTACCACCCAGAGTAACACCCTGATAAATGGTACAGCAATCGCCGATGACCGCAGTTTCTCCGATGACAACACCGATTCCGTGGTCGATAAGAAGTCCTTTTCCAATTTTAGCACCGGGATGGATTTCCACTCCGGTCAGAAAACGGGAGGTCTGGGAAATCAGTCTTGCCATAAAGGGACAGTGATGCTTGTAAAACCAGTGGGCAAGCCGATGATAAAGAACCGCGTGCACCCCTGAATATAACAACAGCACTTCTAAGGGATTCCGAGCCGCCGGATCCCGTTCCATAATCAATTTTGCTTCAGACCAAATTCCCATAGTCCACCTCTATTTTACTACAATATTGACAAGCTTTTTGGGTACAGCAATGATTTTCACAATCTGTTTATCCCCAACTAATTCTTTGATTCTGTCGTTTTCCAAAGCCGCAGTTTTTAATTCTTCCACACCGATTTCGGCGGGGAACATCATACGGTCTCGAACCTTACCGTTAATCTGTACGACAAATTCCACCATGGCATCCACAGTTTTGTCCGCATCATATTCAGGCCATGACGCAACTGAACAGAACCCTTCAAAGCCTGCTTCGCTCCACAGTTCTTCCGTCATGTGAGGAACAAAGGGATTCATCAGTAACAGGAAGGTTTTATATTCATCCTTTGTCACGCTTCCCTTGGAGGAAAATTCGTTAATCAGACTCATCAAAGCCGCAACAGCAGTGTTAAACTTCATCCGTTCAATGTCTTCTGTTACTTTGCAGATGGTTTTGTGTATGGAAGATTCCAGTTCCTTGGAATAACCTGTTTCGTCTGTTACCTTTTCAGACAGTGCCCAGACACGGTCTAAGAATTTACGACATCCCCGAACTCCGTTTTCGGACCAGGGAGTGGCCTGATCAAAAGCACCGATAAACATTTCGTACAGACGGAAGGTATCTGCACCAAATTCGTTTACAATGTCATCAGGGTTTACCACGTTTCCTCTGGATTTTGACATTTTTTCATTGTTTTCACCTAAAATCATGCCGTGAGATGTTCTCTTCTGATAGGGTTCTTTGGTGGGAACCACGCCGATATCATACAGGAACTTGTGCCAGAAACGGGAGTACAGCAAATGGAGGGTTGTATGCTCCATGCCGCCGTTATACCAATCCACAGGCAGCCAGTAATTAAGTAGCTCCTTGGATGCCAAACAATCACTGTTGAGCGGGTCAATGTAACGCAGAAAATACCAGGAAGAACCTGCCCACTGGGGCATGGTATCCGTTTCTCTTACTGCCGGCTTTCCGCAATTGGGACAGGTTGTATTGTACCAAGAGGGAACCTTCGCCAAAGGAGATTGACCGTCATCGGTCATTTCATAATCTTCGATTTCGGGGAGCATCAAAGGAAGCTGACTTTCGGGAATGGCAACCCAACCACAGTCGGGGCAGTTGACCAGCGGAATAGGTTCGCCCCAGTAACGCTGACGGGAGAATACCCAGTCACGAAGCTTGTAATTGACCTTTTTCTTCCCAAGCCCCGTTTTTTCCAGATGTGCAATCATGGTGCTGATTGCTTCTTTGACTTCCATACCATCTAAAAATCCTGAGTTGACCATTTTACCGGAGGCAACATCGGTGTAGGCTTGTTTTTGAACATCTTCTCCGCCTGCTACCACTTCGATAATGGGCAGATTAAACTTCTTCGCAAAATCCCAGTCACGGCTGTCATGAGCGGGAACTGCCATAATGGCACCGGTTCCGTAGGTCATCAATACATAATCGGAAATCCAAACAGGAATTTCTTTTCCTGTAACAGGATTGATAGCAGAAATGCCCTCTAAAGGCACACCGGTTTTGTCTTTTGCAAGCTCGGTACGTTCAAATTCTGATTTGTGAGCGGCTTCCTGTTTGTAGTTTTCCACTGCATCGTAATTCGTAATAGAAGCTTTCATTTCTTCTACAAAGGGATGCTCTGGGGAGAGTACCATATAAGTAGCACCAAACAAAGTGTCGCACCGAGTGGTATATACTGTTACGGTTTTGTTGCCCGGTTGAAGGGTGAAATCTACTTCCGCACCTTCCGAACGACCAATCCAGTTTTTTTCCTGTATTTTTACTTTTTCAATAAAATTGACGTCGTTCAGGTCGTCAATCAAACGCTGAGCATATTCGGTAATTTTCAGCATCCATTGGCTTTTTTGTTTTTGTACCACTTGGCCGCCACAACGTTCGCAAACACCATTGACCACTTCTTCGTTTGCCAAGCCTACCTTACAGCTGGTACACCAGTTAATGGGCATTTCCTGTTTGTAAGCCAACCCTTTTTTGAACAGTTGCAGGAAAATCCATTGAGTCCATTTATAGTAGTTGGGGTCGGTGGTGTTCACTTCTCTGTCCCAGTCAAAGGCAAAACCCAAGGATTTTAACTGACGGCGGAAATTTGCTACATTTTCCTCTGTTACCTTTTTGGGATGTACATGGTTTTTGATTGCAAAGTTTTCTGCAGGCAGACCAAATGCGTCAAATCCCATAGGATACAGCACGTTATATCCTTCCATTCTCCGTTTTCTTGTGACAATGTCTAAAGCGGTATAGCTTCTGGGATGCCCAACATGCAAACCGTGAGCGGAGGGGTAGGGGAATTCAACCAATCCGTAAAATTTAGGTTTGCTTGTATCATTGGTTGCTTTAAAAATCCCCGCATCCTCCCATTTTTTCTGCCATTTTGATTCAAAATCAGCCGGTTTATATTCTTTAGCCATTTTTATTTCCTCCTTCTTCTTGGGTTAAAATTTCGGTTAAATCAACACGGGTTGCGTCTGCCCACAGATGTTCCAGACTGTAAAACCCGCGGGACTCTGTATTGAAGATATGCAGTACCACGTCACCATAGTCCTGTAAAATCCAGATTGCTGTCTGATATCCTTCCTGATGATGAGGGGTAATATCTATTTTTGCCGCCGCTTCTTCCGCTGCGTCTGCCAAGGCTTTAATTTGAGTAGTGGAATTTCCTGTTGCAATAACGAAAAAATCTCCGATATCAGAAACTCCTTCCATAGAAAGCACTTGAATATCACTTGCTTTTTTACTGTCCAGCGCTTTGACAATCAGCGCCATAAAATCTTTTGAATTCATTCCGTTTCTCCTTTCAGATATTCAATGGCAGTTAAGGTATCGGGGTGAATGGGCTTGCCGGAATTTTGTAAATGGTCAAGTCCCCGTTCCATGGACATCAAAACCGCTTTGTCTAAGTTGATTTCAGCCCAAGCTCGGATTTCATCCAGTCCGGAATAACTTTCCCGGTTTGGTTCAATACAATCTGCCAAATAAATAATTTTCATTAAAAGAGTCATTTCGGCACATCCGGTGGTATGATACCGAATGGCGGATAAAATTTCATTATCATCAATTCCTAATTCGAAAAAGGCAACTGCCTCTGCCGTAACACTGTGCAAAAGAGCAGTGCTGTCCATTTGCATGGCATCGGGGTTAATGTTATATTGTTTGCATTGGGCAAGCTGTTTCTCTAAGGGGATTTGCTTGGTAATGTCATGAAGAAGTGCTGCCATTGCTGCCTTTTCTTCCTCTACACCAAACCTTCTTGCCAATCTTATCGCCTCGTCACGCACGCCAAAGGTATGAACACGGCGATGTTCCCTTAATCGATCATTGACCAACTGCTCTGCCTGTGACATGGTTACAGTAGGAGGGTAAAGGTTGTGTTTTTTTATATAGTTTTCTATCCCATTGGGAACAAGTCCGGTAATCGTTTTTTTCTCTTTCGTTCTTTTGCGAATTTCAGTAGAAGAAACATCCACCTGCCGTTTTCCGATAATATAACAATGGGGAAATGTTGTTTCTGCTTTTTTTCGGTCAAATCCGGGGCGGGACAGAACTGCAATCTTTGCCAGCTTCAAAATCCGTTCCGGACGGCGCCAAGAGGAAAAAGACTCAATATTATCCGCACCGATGACCCAAACCAGTTCCGTATCCTCACCATACACTTTTCGAAAATGTTCTAAAGTATGAACTGTAAAGGAGGGTTCTGTTTTGGAAATTTCATAATCGCTTACAGTTACGCTGGGAAGGGATTTCACTGCAATACGAAGCATTTCTGCTCTGTGATCCCCGCAGCTTACCCGCCTTCCTTTTTTATGAGGCGGATTCCCACAGGGAATGACAATCAGTTCATCCGGATGAAGCTCACAAAGAATTTGTTCCATTACTGCAACGTGCCCCATATGCACCGGGTCGAACACTCCGCCGTATAAGGCGATTCGTTTCATCGCCGATTCAACCCCTTTTGTTTGCTGGTTTGCTTTTTATCAAGAACAGACTTTTTGTATGCAGGCTTTACTTTCGGCTTTGGTTCTCCGGGCAGAACAATTTTTTTATGCTCACGGGAACGTTTATAAAGCACCACCTTGTTTCCGATAACCTGCACCGGATTGGCTCCGACTCCTTCGCATAATTCTTGACATACTTCTGCCGCTGTCATGTCCGAGTTTGGCAGTACTTTAATTTTAATCAGCTCTCTTGCTTCCAGAGCATCAAAAATCTGTTTTCGAAAGGTTGCACCGATGCCACCCTTTCCAACTTGAAATATAGGGTCAAGCCCGTTTGCCAATTCTCTTAAATAGGCTCTTTGTTTACTTGTAATCATATTAACTCTCCAATTTTCAAAACTTTCCTGTATCTTCTTATTATAATATAAATCATGGTCCAAAGTCAAGAGTTTTACACTTGTTTTCTGCAAAATTCAGAAAAAAATGCTTTTTTTTCTTTTTTTGAAAAAAAGTGTTGCATTTTTAAATTCTTTGTGTTATAATAGGTGAAGAAATTAGTAAAACAGTATGCTTAAATGGAGGTATGCTGTTTTTGGTGAGAAAGAGGTGAATTCCATTGAAACAGGGAATACATCCCGACTATGCGGCTACTACCATTACCTGTGCTTGCGGCGAGGTGATTGAAACTGGCTCTACAAAGGAAAACATTCGTGTTGAAATTTGTTCTAAGTGCCATCCCTTCTTTACCGGTAAGCAGAAGTTGGTTGATACCGGCGGCAGAGTTGATAAATTCAGAAAGAAGTACAATTTAACCGAACAGAAATAGTTTGCATTGTAAATAGATTGCAAATCCAAAGCCGCCTGTGTATGAACTAGGGCGGTTTGTTCGCTTTGTATGGAAAAATTTTCCGAAAGGAGGAGTTGACCGTTACCATGAAAAAAGTACTTATTTTGCTTCTTTGTTTATTGTTGTGTCCTGTCTGCGTTTTTGCACACCAAGCGCCGGATGTAGTAAAATTGTATGTAGCACCTGATGGGAATGACAAGTATCCCGGTTCTGAAAAACTGCCCTTTGCCACTTTGGAAAAGGCAGTGAAAACAGTTCGCTTGTTAGAAGAAAAAGCGGTCGTTACTCTTCGGGAAGGAAGCTATGAGGGCGGTTTGTTTTTGAATGATAAGGATACGGAGGTTGTATACCGTGCTTATCCGGGAGAACAGGTGACGCTTCTGGCTGAACATGGCAAAAATGCCGCTTCCCTGCAAAATTGCGGTACTGTTACAATTCAAGGGATTTCCTTTGTCGGGGGAACAGGCGTTACCATTTCTCAATGTGTTGATGTGCAGATTTTTGATTGTACTTTTTCTGAAATGACTGAGGGCGTGCAGATAGACGGAAATGCAAGAATGGAAGGTAATAAGCTGACCGAAATGGGAGGAACTGCCTTGAGAGTCACCTCAGGCAACCGAAAGAGCTTAGAGCAGGGGAACTCAATTATTGTAAATAATTTTATTTCTCAATTTGCTCTTTTAGACAGTACCAAACCCGGTGTGGTTTTGGATGGCGTAGGGATTACCTTTGCCAATAATACACTTTCAGAAGGAAAAGGAAGAGGTATCAGTGTTTTTGGAAATCAGCATTTGATTCAAAATAACCGCATTGAGTTTGTAACAGGGGATGCTGCAATCGGATTGGACGGAAATGTGACTGCCCGCGGAACCATCATAGAAAACAATTTTCTTGCAGATTGTCCGCAGACAGGGATTCTTTTAGAGGATTTTTCTTCCGAAATTACTGTAAAAAACAACTTTTTCTGCCGATTAAAAGAAGGAGTACGGATGCTGGGTGGAAGAAATAATGTGTTTTGCGGAAATATAAGCATTGATTGTGAAAACTCTCTGGTGTTGGAAATTTTGGAGTTTCCTCATTCTGTCAAAAAAGAGGTTCAGGCAGATTTGAAGCAGGTGCCTTATGATGAAGGGAACTGGTTAAGCACCTATCCGTCCCTTTCTTCTTTTTTAAAGGATTCCCCTGCCATTCCAAAGAATAATACGGTTTTTGACAATTTTGTATTTGAAACAAAGGAAACCCAGGCTAAAGAGAAGATAAAGGCAAATGGTGCTTTTCAGGAGGATATTATTCTGACTGACCCCTCTGTTTTTGTAGATTTTGAGGGGGATGATTTTTCTATGGAACAACGGGATTTCTTGTCCATCGGAAGAAGAAATCTGCAAGAGCTTTTAGAGGAAAATGTGGTACTGATGCTGGATTTTCCGCAGGCAGTCAAGCATGGGGAGAGGACTTTTATTGATTCTGACAATCATCAGGTAATGCCCTTTTTAGAACAGGACAGAACATTGGTTCCCCTTCGTTTTATTGCAGAAAGTATGGGTGCGGAGGTAACTTGGGAGGCAGAAACCGAAGGAATCACCATTCGACAGGAGGATTCTGTGATTTCACTTAAAATCGGCAGTCCCGTGATTACGGTAAACGGACAAGAAAAAATATTGGATATTCCTGCAACAACCAAAAATAACAGAACCATGATTCCCCTTCGTGCAGTAGCCGAAAATCTTGGCTTTGCTGTTACCTGGGAAGCATCAGGTATTATTATAATAGGGAAAAACCCTGTTAAGATAGAGGATGAATTGTTAATATCCTCACTTCGACGGCTGGTTTCCATAAATTGAAAAAAAGGCTTGACAACCTGTAGAAAATGGGTTATAATGTTATAGTGCCCAAAAATGGGCGATTCCTTGCTCCGTGCAAAGGCTCGGGGCCAAAGTCCAGAAGGAGGTGAAAAGAATGGTTGAAATCATTAACAAGTATGAAACAGTATTTGTGTTGAATCCTACTTTGAGTGAGGAAGACACAGAAGCGCTTGTTGAGAAGTTCAAATCATTGATCGAAGCAAACGGTACCATCGAGGAAGTTGACGTATGGGGTAAAAGAAGACTTGCTTATGAGATTGACGATTTGAATGAGGGTTACTATGTGTTGATTAATTTCACTGCGAAGCCCGAATTCCCCGCAGAGCTTGAAAGAATTTACAGAATTACAGACGGCGTTATGAGAAGCTTCGTAATCAAGAGATAAATTCTTGGGAAAGGGGAGTTTTGTATGAACAAAGTAATTTTGATGGGAAGACTGACCCGCGATCCTGAAATCCGTTATAGTGCAAGTCAAGTTGCTGTAACCCGGTTTTCGCTTGCGGTGAACAGACGTTTCGTCAAGCAAGGAGAAGAACGTCAGGCAGATTTTTTTAACTGCGTTTCTTTTCGTTCTACCGCTGAATTTATCAGCAAATATTTTGTCAAAGGCCAGCAGATGGCCGTAGTGGGTAGCCTGCAGTCTCGTAGGTATGACGATGAAACAGGAAAGAGTCGTACTGTGATTGAGGTTGTTGCTGAAGAGGTTTATTTTGCGGACAGCAAGAGAGAACGGGATGGTTCTTCTCAGGACAATTCCTTTGGGAACAGCGGTTATACCGCACCTGTTGCTCCTGTGCAAACACCTGATTTCAGTGATGATGACGGCTTTATGCCCGTAGATGATGACAATTTACCGTTTTAATCAACGTAACAGTAATCTTTGAAAGGAGTTATAACCATGTCTGAAAGAGAACAAAGACCTCACAGCCGCAAACCCAAGAAAAAGGTTTGTTCGTTCTGTGTAGATAAAGTAGATTCTATCGATTACAAGGATGTTGCAAAGCTGCGTCGGTATGTTTCCGACCGTGCGAAGATTCTGCCTCGCAGAATCACAGGCACTTGCGCAAAGCATCAGAGACAGTTGACCGTTGCGATTAAGAGAGCACGTCATATTGCCTTGTTGCCCTTCACAACTGATTGATGAAATCGTAAAACACCTTCGGAGTTCCGGAGGTGTTTTTTATATAAAGGTCTGGTTGACAGGGTTGGGGATTTATGTTATAATATAATTAAATCAGACAGCAAGAAGGAGGTATGTAAAATGAAAGCAAAAATAGTCTTGATAGGATTGTGTTTGTTGTTGACAGTGTCATGGGTTGGTGTATGGGCTGACAATGAAACTCCCGTTGCTCCCGTGAATTCGTCTGAAAGTCCGTCACCGAGTGTATCACCTACTGGGTCCGTTTCTCAGGAGGCACCTTCAGCATTTACCCTCACTTTTTCTTTGAATAACGACGGCGAAACCTTTACTGCCACCATCCCACAGGTACCCAATGGGTTATATAGCTTTGACGGGGTGAGTTATTCTGAAAATAACAAAAAAACGGATTGTACACCCAATACCATGTATACAGGGTTTGTAAAATATGCGGCAAACGGTGAGTATGAGGAAAGTGATGTGGTTACGAATACTCAGACTACTCCTAAGCTGACAGTAAAAACACCTGTGATTTCTCCTGATGTGGAAGGGTTTTATGATACTCTTACAGTGAGTATTTCCTGTGCAACACCAGGTGCAACCATCTATTATACCACCAACGGAAGCGTTCCTACCATTGCATCAAAAAAATATATCGGCCCTTTTTCTATCAATACCGCAGGTACGGTGAGAGCCATTGCAGTGAAAGATGGATGTAACCCGAGCGAAATTGCAAGAAGGTATTATAAAAAAGATAAAATATACAAACGACCCGCAAGATACAATGTGTTTTTTGAAACCAACGGCGGTAGTCAAATTGAAGAGCGCAAGGTGAATCGGAATTCGTCGATTGTTCCCCCTGCTGACCCGAAAAAAGAGGGATATGCATTTGGGGGATGGTATGCGGATGAAGGTCTGACCCAACCTTATGATTTTAGCCAGCGATTGTTTAAAAGCGTTACCTTATATGCAAAATGGGTGCAGGTTTCAGAAACAGAAGAACAGCAGATGATTCTGTACATAGGAAAAAGAGAGGCTGTTGTGTTTGGGAAAACGGTTTTCAATGATGTTGCACCTGTGAAGGTGAATGACCGCGCTATGCTTCCTATCCGTTTTGTCGCTGAAAATCTGGGAGCAACTGTGGAATGGACGGAAGAAACTGAAACGGTTACGATAACAGGTTCTGATAATGTGATTGTCATTCGGATTGGTGAGCATTATGCAGAGGTCAACGGCCAGCCTGTAAAATTGGATTCTCCTGCATTTACAAGAAACGACAGAACATATATTCCCCTTCGGTTTGTTGCAGAAAGCTTAGGCGCAACAGTGGAATGGACAGAAGATACGGAAAAAATAACAATTACAAAGTAAGAGAGACGGCATTTTGACCATAAGTGTTAGAATGCCGTTTTCATCGTGTGTAAAAAATCTTCCGAAATGCTTGCAATTTGAACGGATTTATTATATAATTGATTGAAACGATACTTGCATAAGGAGGGGCACTTATGGAAAAAGAAGTATTTTCAGTGACTCTAAGTGAAATTATAGAAGAATTAAAATTAGAAAAAATCTGGTACTCCTCAGAAATGAAGGATAGAAAGGTTGTTTCTAATAATGTGAACCGTCCGGGACTTGAAATTATCGGATTTTTTGAAGATTTTGATGCGGAGCGGATTCAGATTTTCGGAAAGGTAGAATATAATTATTTAAGAAGGCTTACCAGTCGTCAACGATTGGATAGCTTTGACAGGCTGTTTGCCACCGGCATTCCCGCCGTGGTGATTACCCGTTATCAGCAAATTTTCCCTGAGCTGTATGTAGCGGCAAAAAAATACGGAACTCCAGTGTTTCGCACAGCCGAAACAACCTCAAGCTTTTTGGCAGCATTGATTGCTTATCTGAATAACGTTCTTGCTCCCCGTATTACCCGCCACGGTGTGTTGGTGGAAATCTATGGGGAAGGGGTTTTGATTTTAGGAGAAAGCGGCATCGGAAAAAGTGAAACTGCCATCGAACTGGTAAAACGGGGCCATCGTCTGGTAGCGGATGATGCGGTGGAAATCAAGCGGGTGTCTGCTAAATCTTTGGTAGGAAGTGCCCCTGAGGTGATTCGTCATTTTATTGAGCTTCGAGGTATCGGAATTGTTGATGTAAAGCGGATTTTCGGTATGGGAGCTGTAAAGGATACAGAAAAAATCAACATGGTTGTCCAATTAGAGGAATGGGATATGCAAAAGATGTATGACAGATTGGGCATGGAAAATGAATATATCAATATTTTAGGACTTGATATTCCTTCTTTGAAAATTCCCGTTCGTCCCGGCCGTAATCTGGCAGTAATTTTAGAGGTTGCGGCAATGAACAACCGTCAGAAAAGAA
>JAZNAU010000008.1:0-20419 GCA_045586685.1 Clostridia bacterium | reverse complement strand
CCCGTCGCGAGCAATTTGATTTAGCAATCTGTTATCATACGCAGGGCGAAGAAATTTACTATCAATACGGCGAATACCATCCCAGACGTTCTTCTACTTTAGCAAAAGCATTTGCATCTGTTTCCGGCTACAAATTGGCATCGCCCCCAAAAATTGCCTCTCACGGAGGCTATAAGGATTGGTTTATTCAGGAATTTCAAAAACCGGCATTTACTATAGAAGCAGGTTTGGGACATAACCCTCTCCCCTTTTCTCAATTAGAGGAGCTGTATCAAAAAAACAAGCCTTTGCTTGCATTGGCGGCATATTACTAAACGTAAGGAGTTTACCATGGCAAAGAAAAAATACTATGCTGTAAAAAACGGAAAACAAATCGGCATTTATGAAAACTGGGAAGATTGCAAGGAACAAATTGAGGGATTCAGCGGAGCAGAATATAAATCCTTCGCTACCCGAAAAGAGGCAGAAAGCTACATCAAGGGTGAAAGTATGATTGAAACCTTAGAAATTCCTTCCGATGTTTTGTGCGCCTTTGTGGACGGTAGCTTTGATGCAAGAACAAACCGTTACGGTAGCGGCATGGTACTAATTTATCAGGGAGAAGAAAAAACCTTTTACAAGGCAGGGGAACACCCTACCCTTGTTTCCATGCGGAATGTGGCAGGAGAAATTACCGCTTCTGTAATGGCAATGAAATACGCAGTGAAAAATCATTTTCCAAAACTGATTATTTATCATGATTATGAAGGAATTTCAAAATGGTGCCGAGGAGAATGGAAAACAGAGCGGGAAGGAACAAAGCTTTATAAAGAATTTTATGATTCTGTCAAAGACAAGCTATCTGTCACCTTCGTCAAAGTAACCGCACATACAGGAAATCATTATAACGAACTGGCTGACGAACTTGCGAAGACAGCACTTGGCATTGAAAAATAACATATCGGGTGTAGTAAAACAATCCTTTTTGCTACACCCCCTTTTTTTGGGAATATTTTCTTTTTATTTGGAAATCAATAACAGTAAATTGATATTGAGGAGTGATTCTATGAAAAAGATGTCATCATCAAAATCCTTTTTTCTGTTATTGGCGCTTGCCTTTATTGTCATGTTCTTTTCTTCCTTTTTGTTAACCCGCTATTCCACGAATTATCAGGTAGAAACAGTCCAACAACCTACACCTGAGAAAAGCGAAAGCAAAGGAATGGTACCCGTTGTTCGTTCTACCCCTACCACCGTCCCTTCGTCAACTCCCACTCCAGAGCCTACTCCAACCCCTTCACCCCAGGCGGTAACAAGCCTGATTATTCCTACCGAGGGAACAATTACAAAGACACATTCCACAGAAAAACTGAGCTACTCAAAAACCACAGGTGACTGGAGCATCCATTGTGGAATCGACATCAGTGGTCCTCAGACCGAAGTAAAGGCAGCGGCTATGGGAGTTATAACTGAGATAAAAAAAGACGGACTGTTGGGTTCTTGCGTTATCATTGACCACCCCGGCGGTTTACAGACAAGATACTACGGCATGGAGGAAACCTATGTAACATTGAATCAGAATGTGGTAACAGGCGATATTCTTGGACTTACCGGTACAGCATCTCCTTCCGAGGCAGCAGAAGGTACACACCTTCACTTTGAAGTGTGGAAAAACAACAAATCCTTGAATCCTGAGGACTTTTTTGCGTAAAACTCCTTGACATTTCTGCCGTTTTGTTTTATGATATAATAAGTAGTATTTTTGCTTATACAAGGAGTGTTTAAATTTATGGCAGAACAGAAAAAATTTGTAGAAGAAATTACATCCCGTGATGTAGACTTCGCAAAATGGTACACCGATATTGTTAAAAAAGCAGACCTGATGGATTATTCATCTGTCAAAGGTTGTATGATTATCCGTCCTTACGGATATGCTTTATGGGAAAATATTCAAAAAGTGCTGGACGGTATGTTCAAGGCAACAGGACACGAAAATGTTTACATGCCTATGTTCATCCCTGAAAGTCTGTTGCAAAAGGAAAAGGACCATGTAGAGGGCTTCGCACCTGAGGTTGCATGGGTCACCCACGGGGGAAGTGAGCAGTTGGCAGAACGCCTTTGTGTTCGCCCTACCTCCGAAACCCTCTTTTGTGACCACTACGCAAAAATTGTCAACTCCTATCGTGATTTACCCAAGCTTTACAATCAGTGGTGCTCTGTAGTACGGTGGGAAAAGACCACCCGTCCTTTCTTGCGTTCAGCAGAATTTTTATGGCAGGAAGGTCACACTGTTCATGCTACCGCCCAAGAGGCACAGGAAGAAACCCTTCGGATGCTGGATGTTTATGCTGATTTCTTTGAAAACACACTGGCAATCCCTGTTGTTAAGGGACAGAAAACGGAAAAAGAAAAGTTTGCAGGTGCCGAGGCGACTTACACCATTGAAAGTCTGATGCACGACGGAAAGGCATTGCAATCAGGTACCACTCACAATTTCGGGGACGGATTTGCCAAGGCATTTAATATTCAATACACTGACCAGAATAATCAACTCCAATATGTTCACGAAACCTCTTGGGGTGTTTCTACCCGTATGATTGGCGCAATCATTATGGTTCACGGAGATGACAGCGGTCTAATACTGCCTCCCAGAATTGCACCTACACAGCTGATGATTATCCCCATTGCACAGCATAAGCCCGGTGTTACGGAAAAGGCAACAGAGATTTACAATACTCTGTCTCAGAAATTTCGTGCAAAAATGGATCTTTCTGATAAGATGCCCGGCTGGAAATTCAGCGAATATGAAATGAAGGGTGTTCCTCTGCGTCTGGAAATCGGCCCCAGAGATTTGGAAAACAATACTGCTGTGTTGGTAAGACGTGACAACCGTGAAAAAATCTTTGTTTCTTTGGATGAACTGGAAACAAAGGTTGCAGAAGTACTGGAAGACATTCAGAACACTCTGTACAACAACGCAAAGAAAAATTTAGAAGAAAAAACCACGTCCGTTGCAAGCTTCCAGCAATTTGCTGACACAATCGCAAATAAAGGTGGTTTTGTCAAAGCAATGTGGTGTGGCGAAAAAGATTGCGAAGATAAAATCAAGGAACAAACAACGGCATCTTCCCGTTGTATTCCCTTTGACGAAGAACAGTTGAGCGAAACATGTGTTTGCTGCGGAAAACCCGCAAAGCATATGGTTTATTGGGCAAAAGCATATTGATTTCCGGAGGTTATTATGGCAGGAAAAACATTGGATGTAAAAACCTTGATTTCTAAAGATTGCTGTATTGAAGGTGATATTACACTGATCGGTACCGTTAAAATTGACGGAAAATTAAAGGGCGATCTGAAAACTCGAGGTGATGTCATCGTGGATACGAAAGCTGAAGTAAACGGTAACATTCAGGCGAACAATGTTTTAATTGCCGGAACTGTTACAGGAAATGTAATTGCCAAAGGTCAAGTCAGCATGATGTCAAAAGGAAAATTGAAGGGCGATATTACATATTCTACGATGGTCATGGATGAAGATGCTGATATTACCGGAAGCTGTAATTTAAAACTAAAATAGAGAAAGGTCTGCTGTTTAGCAGACCTTTCTTTATTGTTCTTTCTTTTTTGCAGTTGTTTTCTTTTCTGTTGTTTTTTTGGCGGGTGGTCTTCGTTTGGTTTTATCCTTTAAAGCAGCAATCAGTTTAATATGCTCCAAATTCCCTTCCGCCTTTACTCTGCCCTCCAGATATGCTGTAACGGGATCTGTTTTTCCGTCCAGAATCTCCATTAAAACTTGAGAATCCGCGGTTACATGAGCAGTAAAATCCTTGTAATCATACGGTTCTACCGAAAATCCTTCTTCTGTGTTTGCAATGTAAAAAACGCCACAACAATCCTCATCAGTCATGGTAACCTGAATAGCAAACCGTTCATCACATTTTTGTGTGTCTTTCTTTTCAATGCGTTCTTTTACTTCTGTAAAACGTTCCAAAAAAGTCATTCGGTTCATTCCTTTCCAATCATTCTGTGTTTATTATATCCCGAATCATTGAAAAAGTCAAACAAAACCATAGAACAAAAAATGACATTATTTGCAGTAATTTTCAATATAGCTTTCAATGGATTTATCGATAATTTCTATGGCTGCTTCTCTGCCTTTGGTTTCATTTATTACAGTTTCTTTCCCCTCCAGTTCCTTATATACTTTGAAGAAATGGGACATTTCTTCAAAAATATGGCCCGGAATCTGGCTAATATCGGTATAAGTATTATAGGTAGGATCATCAAAAGCAATGGCTATAATCTTTTCATCAAATCTACCGTTGTCAATCATGGAAATAACACCGATGGGATAACATCGCACCAAGGTCAACGGTGCCACAGACTGAGAACACAAAATTAACACGTCCAGCGGGTCAAGGTCATCTGCATAGGTTCTGGGGATAAAGCCGTAGTTTGCAGGATAATGGGTGGCAGTGTATAAAATTCTGTCCAACCGTAACAATCCCGTTTCCTTATCCAACTCGTATTTATTCTTACTTCCTTTCGAGATTTCTACCACAGCCATAAAATCATTACTGTGAATCCGTTTTGGACTGATGTCATGCCAAATATTCATGCTTTGTTCACTCTCCTTATATCATAATTATGGCATAAATCCATATGTTTGTCAAGAATGACTTTTATAAAAAGGGCTATAGCAAAATGATTTTGCTGTAGCCCTTTCGTAGTTATTCATTATTTTCTTCTGTACGCCGTCTGCTTAATTCACGGCTGGTTTTTATATCAGCTCTGATTTTGGCACGATCGGAGGTCAACCTTGCACTTCGTTCTAAGTTTTTTGCAGTCCTCTCCAAGGATTCTTGACGACGCAACTCTGTTTCCCGTCTTTTGTTTGCAAAATCCCGCTCAACCAAAGTTTTACGTGTAGATTGGAAGCGTTCTTCCTGTCTTGCACGCTGAGCATTTAGTCTTCTTCTGCGTTTTTTTCGTTTATTCATATTGTAAGCACGCATGAGAAGCATTGCAAGGAACAACAGCGCAATGAACAATACCACATACTTTAAAAATCCTAATTTTTTAAATAAGCTTCTGGTCAAATCACGGTCGCTGACCAATTCGATGGTTCCGATTACCTGATTTTTATAAACCACCTCAGCGGTTCCCAAAACCTCTCCCTTCTGAATGGGAGCAGTTAACTCACGGTTCAGCTTCACTTCATAGGTAACATCCTCTACGGAAAAATCATTCGGAAGAAATGATTCTTTAGTGGTGGGACAAAGTAACAAAACGTGTCCGTCCCCTTTTGCGTTTGGTACATCATATTCAGCAATAATCTGATTGGTATTTATAACCGTTGTATAAGAATAATTTTCAAATACATAATCAAAAATCGTAGTACAATCCAAATAGCTTGTAATTTCTTCCGTCTCCTTGTCCCGCTCATTTCCCATTACAACCGCAATAATTTCACCTGCACCGTTACTTGCCGCTGCAGCCAGAGTATATTTTCCTTCTTCCGTATAACCATTTTTTACGCCCAAGGCATTATCATAAAAATAGTGAGGCGTAATATAAGCACTTACCAAATAATTATTGTTGTAATACGTAGAAGGGTCGGGTCTTGTATTAGTGGCTGAAAACTCAAAAATATCAGTACCGACAGCATCCTCCAGCAAACTATTGTCCATAACAGCTCGTGCTAAAATTGCCATATCCTGAGCAGTGGTAACCTGTCCTTCGTCAAAGATACCCGAAGCATTGGTAAACACAGTCTGATTCATACCAAGCTCCTTGGCTCTTTCGTTCATCAATTTCACAAAGGCTGCTTCATCACCCGAAACATGTTCTGCCAAAGCAATGGCTGCGTCATCGGCAGAGGGTAAAAGCATTGCATACAGCATATCCTGTACCGCCACCTGTTCTCCTGCTTCCAACGAAATGGTAGTATCTGAGTATATATCCACACTGTCAAGCACCGCCTGAGACACAGTAATAATATCGTTCATATCACAATTTTCCGCTACAAGCAAAGCGGTCATCATTTTTACAAGGTCACCGGGATAAGCCCGCTCTGTACTGTCTTTTTCAAACATAACATAGCCGGATTCCAAATCCACCACAATAGCATGAGGTGCAACAATAGAGGAAAAATCCTTCCGTTTTTTCTTTTTTTCCTTCTCCTTATCTTCACTTTCCTCTGTACGAAAACGCTCTGTCTGCTCTTCCGTTTCAGCAAAACAAGGAACCAGCCATCCCCAAGCCATCAAAACACAAAGTAAAATTGTAATCCATCTTTTCATATTTTCACCTCTCGCTTGATACTTCTCCTGATATTATACAGTATATCAAAAAAGTCGAACGGTGTAAAGAACTGTAATATTACAATTCTATTGCTTTTTTGTTAAATTGGAAAAATTAACTTCCCTCTCACTTCAATTTCCTATTTATTTTGCCATAATCTGATAAAAAAACCAACTATTTTTAAAAATTAGAGTTGTGTATTTTAAAATTTTGTTGTATAATAGAAGAAAGGGACTCAGGGAAAGGAATGAAACTATGAACGAAAAACAGAAACTAGAAGTGCGCATCTGTGGAAGAGACTATACTCTGGTCAGCGAAGAATCGCCGGAACATATTCATCGGGTAGCTTTTTATGTAGACCAAAAAATGAGAGAAGTGGAACAGACAAATCCAAGGCTGAGCATTTCCATGTCCGCAGTTCTAACATCATTGAACATTGGAGAAGAATGCCTGAAAGGACGAGAGGAAATCAGTCGACTAAATGAAAAAATCGACACCAATGAAGAAGCCCTGAATCACGAAAAACAAAAATTGAGAAATCTGGAACTGGAGCTGGACAAATTAAAGCAACAGTATCATGCATTGCAGATTCGCTATGCGAAAAAAGAAACTGAGCTTGAGGATGCCCTGAAAACATTCCGATTGGGACTGAAAAACAACAATATATCCTTTGACGACTTAAACTGATTATGAATAAAAACATCCCGGAACTTCTGGCACCTGCAGGATCACTGGATGCACTATATGCCGCCGTTTATTACGGAGCAGACGCAGTGTACTTAGGTTGCAGCGATTTTGCAAATGCCAGAATGAATGCACAAAATTTCACAAAAGAAACATTGGTTGATGCAGTTGATTTCTGCCACAGCCGTAATGTTAAGGCATATGTTACAGTGAACACTCTCCTGTCCGACAGAGAAATGGAGGGACTGTATTCTTATGCCTCTTTTTTGTACGAAAACGGAGCAGACGGAGTGATTGTTCAGGAAGCCGGTGTGATGGATTTTCTTCACCAATATCTTCCGGCTCTTCCCCTTCATGCCAGTACACAGGCAGGTGTTTGTAACACATCTGGACTGCAGGCAGTTAAACAATTAGGCTGTGTCCGTGCCGTGGCGGCACGTGAACTTTCCATGGATGAACTATCTGCATTATGTAAAAAAGGAATGGAAATCGAAGTATTTGTTCACGGTGCCCTTTGCGCCTGTTATTCCGGTTTCTGCCTAATGAGTAGTTTGATTGGGCGACGCAGCGGAAATCGTGGAAAATGTGCTCAACCCTGCCGTCTTCCCTATTCCATTGATCATAATAAACCTTCCCTGCTAATGAACTTAAAAGATAACTTATTGCTACCTCATTTACAAACCTTATCAGAAATGGGTGTGGCATCCTTAAAAATAGAAGGACGGATGAAGGGGCCGGAATATGTTGGTCTGGTCACCTCTTTTTACCGCCGAGCTTTAGATGGTGAAACAATATCAAAAGAAGAAATAGAACAGTTGAAAAGAGTGTTTGACAGAGGCGGTTACACGGACGGATATTTTACAAAAAAAGGCAATATGTTTGCTTACTCAAAGCCCGAAACGCCTTACCGTTCACAACAAATGCCTGCCTCCTCTCCAAAACGAATCCCCATCTTTATGGAAGCCACATTAAAAGAAAATCAGACATTTTCTCTGACAGCAACAGATTTACAGGGAAATCAGGCAACAGCCCAAGGAGAAACTCCTGCCTTTGTTGCACAAAAACGCCCCTTAGATCAGGACACCATAACAGAACGGCTGGGGAAATTGGGTGAAACTCCTTATACCTTGGCAGAATGTAAAATAACCGTTGACAGAAATGTTATGATTCCTCTGGGTGAGCTTGCTCGAGTAAAACGTCTGGTTTGTGATAAACTGACCGACCTAACAGTAAAATCATACAAGCATCCAAAACCGGAGATTCCTGAAATAGAATCTTTGCCCAAGGGTACGGTTTATGATACTCTGCAATGGACCGCAGTTGTCAATACCTTCGAGCAGTATGAGGCAATCCGTCATTTATCCTTTGCATGGATTGGCGTGCCCCTTGATGTTGTCTGGAACAAAAAAGAGGAATTGGAACATACCGTTGCAATCCGTTTGCCTGCTGTTTCTCACGAGAACAGGCATGATGAAATAAAACAAAAGTTAAAGCAGTTGCATGCCCTTGGATTTTCCCGCCTTCTTTGCGGTAATTTAGGCGATTTTTACGATTTTCCGGATTGGGATAAAAAGGGAGATATGACATTGTGGGTTTATAACAGTACCACAATCGCAACCCTTGCAAAAGAACATCCATCTTCTCTTTGCTTATCTCCTGAATTAAATATAGGGCAAATCAGACAGCTCCAATGCAACATTCCATGCGAAGCTTATCTTTACGGAAGATTGCCCTTGATGCGTACCAAGCATTGCTTTATCAAAAGTAACCGAGGAAGTTGTAAGGGTGAATGTATGCTGACAGACAGAACAGGAACCCATTTTCCGACCCGTTGTGTAAATGGAGAGCATATCTTATACAACAGCACTCCACTTTATATGGGAGATAAGCTTGCAGATTTAAAACACACTTGCGTTTCTTATGGCAGAATGGCATTTACAGTAGAATCTCCTTCCGAATGTGGCATTATTGCCCGGGAAATAATGGAAGGTCTTTCCTACAATGGGGATAAAACAAGAGGACATTATTACAGAGGTGTATGACAATGAATCAAAAACCCTTTGCCGCAGTTATTGGTCTGGGGCTCATTGGCGGCTCTGCTGCCAAATGTTTACAAGAAGAATATCAGGTAATTGGATACGAACCAAATCAGGCTTCGTTACAGTCTGCATTGGATACAGGAATTATCTGCGAAGGATATCTTGAACCAAACGATAGACTTTCTCAATGCAAGATTGTTTATTTGGCAGCTCCTGTGCATATTTGTTGCCGTCTTTGTAAGGATTTGGCAAACTATGTTGGGAGAACAACGGTGGTAACCGAT
Source organism: Clostridia bacterium (assembly GCA_045586685.1). GTDB lineage: Bacteria > Bacillota > Clostridia > HGM11514 > HGM11514 > SIG438. The sequence goes on along the minus strand of JAZNAU010000008.1, from coordinate 11,130 downwards.
TTATGCAGCACAAAAAGAGAAATTGTGAAAAGTGCTTGTGATTATGGATTGCGTTTTGTAGGAGGTCACCCAATGGCAGGAAGTGAGCAAAGCGGATTTAGTGCCTCTCATACAGGATTGATGGAAAATGCCTACTATTTAATTGTGCCCGCTTCTCAACAGGACAGAGACGCAATCGAATTAGTTTCCCGCATTGCGAAAGAATTATTCCATGCCATTCCTCTGGAGTTAACCCCCCAAGAACATGATAAGGCAGTAGGACTAATCAGCCACCTTCCTCATATCCTTTCCGCTTCCTTGGTTAATCTGGTAAAACAGGAAGATAGTCCCAATCATCTGTTACAAAAAATTGCCGCAGGCGGATTTCGGGATATTACACGGATTTCTTCCTCTGACCCAGAGCTTTGGAACAGTATTTGCAGCAGCAACCGTGATATTCTTGCAGACTTATTGAAACAAACTGCACATTTTCTTGGTGATTTTTCAGATAAATTAAAGAAAAACCAAGCGGTTACAGAATTATTCCGACATGCCAAGAAATATCGGGACGAAATTGAAGGCGGTCTGAAAAATGAACAAGGTTACGAATTGATGATGGATGTTGAGGATAAACCCGGTGTTATTGGCCAAATTGCCACATTGCTGGGAAATTACGGGATCAATATTACCAACATCAACATTTCAAACAGCCGTGAATTTGAAGGCGGTGTGCTTCGTGTCCGCATTAAAAAACAAGAGGATGTAAAAAATGCAATTACGCTGCTTGAGCAAAATAATTTTTATGCAAAAAAGAAATAAAGGAGCAAGCTATGATAAATGAAATTGTGTTGGCATCTGCCTCTCCCAGGCGGAAAGAAATTTTAGAAATGCTGGGAATTCATGTGATTCTTCGCCCTGGTAACTCCCCTGAGGATGCGGGAAATTGTACCGATCCGGAAGAAATGGTAAAACGGCTGGCAGAACAGAAGGCGATGGCTGTCCCCAGAACGGAACAGGAATTGGTACTTGCAGCAGATACGATCGTAACAATTGATGGTCGTATTTTAGGAAAACCAGTGGACCGCAATGATGCCATGGGAATGCTATGCAATTTATCCGGACGCGAACACAGTGTTTTTACCGGATTTTGTCTTTTAAAAGGCAACAAACGCATTATCGGAGCAGAAGAAACAAAAGTCAGGTTTCGCACCCTTTCTCAAAAAATGATTTCAGACTATCTTGATACCGGAGAACCCTTTGATAAGGCAGGTGCTTACGGAATTCAAGGAAAGGGTTGCCTGCTGATCTGTGGTATAACGGGAGACTATTTTAACGTGGTCGGACTTCCCGTCAGTCGTATTATGGCAGAACTGGAGGCGATGGAACTATGATGAACCGCAGAGTATGGATATTAGTTCTGACAGTTGCTTTCCTATTTGCACTTTTGATATGGAAATTACAAGAACTTCAGTTATAAAAATTTAGAAAAAATGTTAAAAAAAAGTAGACGAATTTCAAATTTTATGATATAATAAGCATAAGTGTAATGAGATAATGCCCTATCAGGCAAATTTTAAGCACTTTATCTGTATCTTTTAGGAGGAATAAAACGTGGGACAGGTCATCGTGCTCACCTCCGGTAAAGGGGGCGTGGGAAAAACAACCTCTGCCGCCGGTTTAGGCGCTGCACTTTCTCTGTTGGAACAAAAAACAGTGATTATCGATCTGGATATGGGGCTTCGTAAGCTTGATTTAACCACAGGAGTTTCTGACCGGAGCAGCAGTCATTGGGGCGATGTAATTCGGAATCAATGTTCTTTGGAAGATGCTTTGATTCCCCACCCGCACTATTTATCCTTATCCATCCTCCCTGCTCCTCAAGGACAACCTCATCAGGATTATACAGAAGAATTGAAAACGCTTTATTCTCAACTTGCAGAGCAGTTTGACTTTGTATTGATTGACTGCCCTGCCGGTGCAGAGCAAGGATTTTACAATTCAATCTGCGGTGCAGATAAGGCATTGATTGTGGTGCAATGTGAAGCAGGTTCGGTGCGTGACGGAGATAAAATTGCACAGCTTTTAACAGAACAAGGTATTTCTCAAATTCAATTGATCATTAACCGCTATCAGCCCTGTTTGGTGCAAGAAGGGATTTTGTTAAGTATCGAACAGGTCATGGATGCCATTAAACTTCCTCTTGCGGGTATTGTTCACGAGGATATAGCATTGATAAAAGCCGGAAATACGGGACAACCCGTTTTTCTGACCCCTGATTCAAAGGGTGCGGTTTGTTATAAAAACATTGCTAAACGACTGTTGGGACAGGAGATTCCGTTGGCTGTTTTTCCAAAAGAACCCCTCTTAAAACGCCTAAGGCAAGCCTTTAAGCAAACATGATTGTTATTCCCGTGTTAGGGACTTAAAATAAAAAATCAAAGGAGGAATTACATTGAATATCGCATTGATTGCACAAGACACAAAGAAAGAACTGATGGTTCAATTTTGCATTGCTTATAAAGGAATTTTAGAGAATCATACGTTATTAGCCACCGCTACAACAGGCAGACTTGTAAGTGATGCAACCAATATGGAAATTCAAACTTTATCAGATCCCTCCGGCGGATTCCAGCAGATTTCTGCCCGAGTTTCCTGTAACGAGGTTGATTTCTTGTTGTTTTTACGCGACCCGTCAGCAGAAATTGTACCGGAAGTAGATGATATGTTGAAATTATGTGACATTCATGCAATTCCCTATGCCACCAATCTGGCTACCGCAGAAGTTTTGATTCAAGGTCTTGCCAGAGGCGATTTCAGTTGGAGAGATATTATCAATCCAAAGCGATAACAATATAACATAAAAAACGCCAGAAAAACTCACTGTTTTTCTGGCATTTTTTACTTGTACCAAGCTTTTTTATTCTTCAAACAATGCTTTGGCAAATTCCTGTGGATCAAAGGGTCGCATATCCTCCATTCCCTCTCCCACACCAATCAATTTAACGGGAATCTGTTGCTCAGACTGAATTCCAATTACAACACCACCCTTGGCAGTGCCGTCAAGCTTTGTTAACACAATCCCTGTAATATCTGCTGTGTCGCCAAACAATTTAGCCTGTGACAATGCATTCTGCCCTGTGGTTGCATCCAACACCAGCAACACTTCACGGGAAGATGCGGGCAATTCCTTTTCCAGTACAGAAAAGATTTTATGGAGTTCGTTCATCAGATTGACTTTATTATGAAGTCTGCCCGCCGTATCGCAAATCAACACATCCACGTCTCTTGATTTCGCCGCACAAGCCGCATCGTATATAACTGCCGCAGGATCAGCACCCTCCTGATGTTTAATCATATCCACTCCCGCTCTGTCTGCCCAAATTTGCAACTGGTCAATGGCTGCCGCACGGAAGGTATCCCCAGCTGCTAACAGCACCTTTTTGCCCTCATTTTTCAGCATTGCAGCAATTTTACCGATTGAGGTGGTTTTCCCTACACCATTAACGCCGATCACCAGAATCACTGCAGGTGTTTTGGAAAGCTCCAGTTGACAGGAACTTTGGGACATCATATCGGAAATAATGGACTTTAATTCTTCCCTTAATTCTTCCGATTCCCGAAGAACCTTTTCCTTACAAGCGATACGAAGGCGTTCTATAATTTCCATAGAAGCATTTACCCCCACGTCCGCTGTAATCAACGCTTCTTCCAATTCTTCAAATAAATCCTCATCTATTTTACGGAAGGATTTAAATACTTCCTCCACCTTTTCAGAAAAATTATTTCTGGTTTTTGATAACTTATCTTTTAATCCTGCAAATAAAGCCATTCAAATTCTCCTTATTTTTTATTATTAAATTCTTCCAATTCGTCCATATCCAGCATAATCATGCGAGAAATTCCCTTTTTTTCCATGGTGATACCGTAAAGTCTGTCTGCCGCTTCCATGGTACCACGGCGGTGAGTTACAACAATAAACTGGGTTTTGTCGTTGAAGGAACGCAAATAGTTTGCAAAACGGTACACATTCACATCGTCCAGCGCTGCCTCAATTTCATCAAAAATACAAAAAGGTGCAGGTCTGGTTTTAATAATAGCAAACAAAATCGCAATCGCACACATTGCTTTTTCTCCACCTGACAACAGCATCATGTTCTGTAGTTTTTTTCCCGGTGGCTGTACCTCAATTTCCACACCGCTTTCCAGCACATTGTCAGGGTCGGACAGATATAACTTTGCATTACCGCCACCGAATAACTGCTGGAAGGTTTCTGAAAAGTACTCGTTAATTAAGCTAAACTGTTGAGAAAAGATAGTTTTCATCAGTTCTTGCATTTCTTTAATAATCTTTTCCAGAGATTGCTTTGCCTCCAGCAAATCGTCCCGCTGACCGCTTAAGAAGGTAAATCGTTCTTTCACCTGTTTGAATTCTTCAATGGCATCAATGTTAATATGCCCCAAAGCTGAAATTTCCTTCTTCAGACTGCTAATTTCCTTTTGTGCCTTCGAAATGCTTTCCAGCTCAATTTTATATTCCATTGCGGTGGTGTGGGTCAGACCGTAATCCTCCCACAAGCGGTTGATAATTGCATCAATTTCAAATTCCGCTTTTGCTTTTTTATTTTCGATTCTGCCGTATTCCTGTTGAAGCAACAGCATTTTCTCACGGCTTTCCCTTGCCTGCTCCTGTTTCTTCGTAATAGCGGTCTGGTCCCCTTGCTTTCCTTGTTCAAGCTGGGTAATTTTGTTTCGTTTTTCATCAATTTCTTGTGTCAAGTCCTGAATCTGGTGCTGTTTAAATTCAATATCAGACGCCAACCGCTCATTTTTTTCCTGTGCAGCCTCAATCTGACGGCGCCGATGCTCCCATTCGTTTTTATCAAAACGAATTCTGCTGTCAAGAGAATTCATCTGTTCTTTACAAAGCTCTGCATTTTTTTCCTGATCCAGTAAGTCCATCCGACTTTGTGTTATCTGACCTGACAGAGTTTCTCTTTCTGATACCGCATCTTCATAGATTACTTGTGCATGAGCAACATCCTGTTCCAAAGCAGTGCTGCCTGCCTGAATCTCTGCCAATCTTGCCCGTTTTTGTTCCGTTTCTTCTTTTATTTTTTCCATTCTTTGAACAACCTGTTTACGGCTTTCTTCCAGCTCGTCCATGCCACGCTGTTCTGCCTGACATAAATCCTTTAGATGTTTTTCCTCTGCCGCACAAGAAATCAGCTGTCCTTGAAGTTCTTGTTCCTCATGTGCCAGACGGTTTTGCTCCAGCTCACAAGCCTGTAACTCTTGCCGTAATTGAACTAATTCATGTTGAGATTCTTGCAACTGCCCTTCAAGCTGTTCTGCTTCCTTGGTAAGCCGACGGATGTCATTGGCACGGGACAGAATCCCTGCCTGTTTATTGACAAATCCTCCTGACATGGATCCGCCAACGTTACACAAATCCCCTTCTAACGTAACAATTTTAAATTTGTGCCGGAATTCTCTTGCCATGGCAATAGCATGGTCTAAAGTATCTACAACAACGGTTGCTCCCAACAAAGAAGAAAGAATGCCAGCGTATTTTTTATCCGACTTGACAAGCTCTGAAGCAATCCCTAAAAACCCCTTGGATTTGGAAGGTTCAAACCCAAACTCCCTTGCCTTTACGGAGGAAACAGGAAGAAAGGTGACCCGACCCAGCTTATGCTCCTTTAAATAAGCGATTGCCTTTTTGGCATCTTCCTCTGTTTCGGTTACAATATTTTGAAGAGCTTGTCCCAAAGCGGTTTCCACCGCTGTTACATACTCTCCTTCAACAGAAATTAACTGAGAAAGAGAACCGTGAATGTTTAATTGTTTCAAAGCACCTTCTTTATTTTGAAGAATACTTTTCGCACCCTTTTGATAGCCCTCAAATTCCCGCTCCATATCCGAAAGCATTTTTATTCTGTCTTGTTTAAAACGCAACGAACCTTCCCGACTTTGCTGTTTTTCGAATAACATCTGAACCTGATTGTTTTTCTTTTCCAGTTCTTGCTTTGCACAGGCTAACTGTTCGGACAGTTGGTCCTTACGGGAAAGACATTCTTTTGCCTTTTTTTCTGTTTCTTCGGCTTTTTTATAAAGCTCCTCTGCCCCCTTCTTTTTCTGTGCCAAGGAAGCTGTCAATTCGTCCAAACGGCTTTGATAAGTTTGCTCCAATGCATCCACATGAGAAAGAGCCGCCTTCAGTTCACCGAGCTCTGCCGTCACGCCTACCAAATCTTCATTCTTTTCTTTCAGCAAACCTTCCGCTTGTCTTACCTGTTGCTCAGCTTTTCCAAATTCTAAAAGGCGGGCATCCACAGTTTGTTTTGTTTGCTGCATTTGCCCTTCAATCAGCTTTAATTCTTCATCCTTTTCCAACTTTTTCTTGCTGTTGTCCTCTACAGAAGCTTCAAACTGCTTTTGTTCCTCGCCAAGACGTTCCATTGAAGTCTGATTCTGGCTAATGGTATCCTGAAAAATGGTAATTTCGCTTAAATGTTGTTGAATCCTTCCTTCCTCCGCAGAAATTTTCTCACGAAGGTCTGCAATCTTTTCATCAGTTTCCGCATTGCCACGGTACAACTGATCCACTTCTTTTTCCAAGGTTTCCATCAGCTGACGGGCATCCGTCATCTGACTGTTCACGGTTGAAATGCTCTGTTCAATTTCAGATAGTGTCTTTTTAAATTTTGCAATATTTTCAATCGAAACACTGACCTCCAGCTGTTTTAACTGTTCCCGCAACAACAAATATTTCTTTGCCGTTTCCGACTGACGCTCCAAGGGACCCAGCCTGTCCTCAAGTTCGGTTAAAATATCATAAAGACGGGTCAGATTTTCTTCCGTCCCGTTTAATTTTCTTTCTGCCTCCAATTTACGGTATTTATACTTTGAGATTCCTGCTGCTTCTTCAAAAATCTGACGACGGTCTTCTGCCTTATTGCTTAAGATTTCATCAATTTTTCCCTGTCCGATAACGGAATAACCGTCCCGCCCTAAGCCTGTATCCATAAACACCTCGTGGATGTCTTTCAAGCGACAAGCAGCACCGTTAATAAAATATTCACTTTCACCCGAACGGAACACCCGTCTGGTTACGGTTATTTCCGAAAAATCAATCTCCATTCTTCGGTCATTGTTATCGATAATAATGGACACCTCTGCAAACCCCAGTGCTTTTCTGTCCTGAGTTCCTGCAAAAATGACATCTTCCATTTTACTTCCACGTAAATGCTTTGCGCTTTGTTCCCCCAACACCCAACGAATGGCATCGGAAATATTGCTTTTTCCGCTTCCGTTAGGTCCTACAATCATGGTCAGTCCCTGACTGAAATCCAGAGATACCTTATCGGGAAAAGATTTAAAGCCTTGCATTTCCAATCGTTTTAAGTACATAATTACCTCCATGGACAAAATTATCCTTATATATCATATAATTTTTCTATAATTTTGTCAATACATAATTGACAATTTGCCATAATTTATTTATAATAAATGATACAGACTAAATCAATTTAGTGAATAACGAAAAAGGATTTACTTTATATGAAAAAATTATTACTTATTCTCTCTTTTCTTTTACTTATGTGCGGATGTACACAGCAAAATGAATCCACCCCTGCCCCTACCCCTGTAACAATTTCTTTGGTTGCGGCAGGTGATAACCTGATTCATTCCACCGTTTATCTTGACGCGGCAAAAAATGCTGAACAAAATCCTGATCGGGACTATGATTTTCTGCCAATATATAAATTTTTAGCAGACAAAATCAAACGGGCAGACATTGCCTTTTATAATCAAGAAACCCCTCTTGGCGGGACTCAAATCGGTCTTTCTGATTACCCTTGCTTTAATTCTCCTCAAGAGTTGGGCGAGGATATGATTACTTTGGGATTCGACGTAGTCAATCACGCTACCAACCATATTTTTGACCGTGGAGAGGAAGGTATTGGCAATACCATTTCCTTTTGGAAACAGCATCCCCAAATGACCGTTCTTGGGATTGACGACGGCACCTATCCTGAAATTCAGTACACCCAAACCAAAGGAATCAAAATTGCCTGGTTAGGATACGGGTACGGAACAAACGGCTTATCGTTGCCGGAAGAAAGCCCATATTCTGTCCGGCTGATTGAAGAAGATTCCATTTGTGAGGCAGCAAGAGAGGCAAGAGAGCAAGCAGACCTTGTCATTGTATCACTTCACTGGGGTAACGAATACCAAATGAAGCCAAGCCCGGAGCAACAAGCTTTGGCAGCAAGGCTGTCCCGAGAAAATGTAGATTTACTTATCGGTCATCATCCTCATGTCATTCAACCGGTAAAAAGTATTACCCGTCCTGACGGAAAAGAAATGCTGATTGCCTATTCCCTTGGAAATTTTGTTTCTGCACAAGATATGGCAAATTCCATGCTTGAGGGAATGTTAGAGGTAGAATTTTCAGGGGTGAAAGGAGATATGCGGGTTTCCTATGGAAAATTTACTCCTTTAATCAATCATTTTGATGCTGGATACTGCAATTATGTCGTCTATCCATTTGAGAAATACAGTCCGGAAATTGCAAACAATCACGGTGTCCGTGCCTTTGATTCCGCCTTTTCCTATGAATATATGGATGCACTGATTCATAATACTGTACAGGAATCATTTCTTATAGGGCATCACTTCAAAAAACTGAATAATATGTCGAAAAACCCTTGACTTTTCCGACAACAAGAGATATAATTAAAATGATGTTTATTTTTAGGAGGCAAGTTTTCAATGATTCAATTTATTTATCAGAAGGTGTTTAACGTAATCAAAGAAAAGCCCGTTGTTCTGTGGGGAACCTCATTATTGAGCATGCTTCTTACCTTGCTGGCAACTGCCTTTTCCGCATTACCTATTATTTTTATACCGATTGCTTTGGTACTCGGGGCATCCATGTCGCTTATTTATGTCAAAGGCTATCGGAGAGAAACTTTTGTGTCTCAGGATTTATTTGCAGGATTTTCTAATTTTCTTCATGTGGCAGGCGGTATGGCTTGGATGCTTCTCTGGCTGATTCTGTGGGCATTGATTCCCATTGTAGGTCCTATTATCCTGATTGTAAAATCACTCTCTTACAGCATGACTCCCTACATTCTCATGACCCAGCCTGAGGTTTCTGCAACAGATGCATTAAAGCTTTCCATGACTCTGACAAAGGGTTATAAAGGAAATATGTTTCTGACCTATCTGGTATTTGGCGTTGCGGTCTGGATTGTATGCTTTATACTGGCAATGCTTACTGCTATTGAAGTACTCAGCATGGTATTCGGATTTTTACTCTTTTTGGTTACATTGCTTCTGGTGTTATTTGCACCCCTGTTTATCGGATTGCTTCAGGCAGCATTTTATGATGAAATTCAAAAAGCAGTTCAATTTGCAAAAGAGCATCCCAATGAAGTTTATCAGCCTGAATATTTAAAGCTGCAACCCATTTATGTTCCCTACCCCGTGGAAGCATTGGAGGCAGCAAAGAAAGCAAACGCCCCGGAACAAAATAAGGAAGAATAAAAAGAAAGACAGGACAGCAACAAAATCTTTTTGTTGCTGTCCTTTTTATTGACACTCTTTCTTTTTTATGATATAATAATTTGTATATACAAGTTATTATAGGAGGGCAATTATGTATCTGAATGTAAATAATTATTCGCATTTATCTTGCGATAGTGATATGATTCAGGCAGCCTTGGACAAGGCACAGGAAACAGGACAGGCCGTTTTGATTCCAAAAATCAATCAAAGAACAGGAAAGGCAATCTGGGATATTACAAAAACAATTTTACTGCACAGTGAAAGTACTGTTTTACTGCAAAACTGTCATTTAAGACTGGGCGATGGTGCCGTATGCAATATATTCGCCAATAAAAATTCTAAAATTCCCGATGCAATCGGTGAAAAGGAGACACAAAAAAACATTACCATCCGTGGTATGGGTAATGTGGTGTTGGACGGTGGGATTCATAATGGAATGTATGAAGACAACGGCATCTCCAGAAAGGTTATGAAACAATATCCCTATCACATTTCTGAAAACTGTATGATGTATTTTCGTAATGTGGAGCATCTTTTAGTAGAAAACCTTACCATTAAAAATCATCGTTACTGGGCCATTTGTATGTACACCACTTCATACAGTCGTATCGCCAATATCCATTTTGAAAGCGAAAGCAATGTGCCCAATCAGGACGGCGTTGATGTTTGCAAAGGCTGTCATGATGTTATTGTAGAAAATATTACAGGCTGTGTGGGAGATAACATGGTTGCACTTCTTGCAACAGAAGATGCCATTTACCAAAAGGTGGTAAACAAGCTTTCTGACGGTGATATTCGAAACATTACAATTCGCAACATTATGTGCTATGGAGTTGGCGGATGTGCTTTAATCAGGCTTTTAAACCATGACGGATATAAGATTTATAATATAAGAATTGATAATGTAATTGAAACCTCCCCTTGGTCGGAGCAGGATGCATCTGTTGCACAAAATCCAGATTTGATTATTAAGACAGATAACGAAGGCAACATCATTCCGTGGAAAAAAATTATTCCCGGTGAAATTGGATATCGGACAGAGGCGGCTATTATCATCGGAGAATCCTATTGGTATAACAAAGAAAAGGCAAAGCACGGAGAAACCTTTGGCATATCTGTTTCAAATGTAATGACCCACGCAAGATATGCGCTCTTTCTAAACAACACTTTATCAGACTCTTCTTTTGATAATATTCGTTTGTTTGGCAACGGTTTTATGGCTGTATACTTTGGAGAAGGAAAGGTGGAAAATGTAAGATTTTCTAATATTTCTTACGATAAAGATTGCAGACCTCTCCCCTCTGACGAACATATTTACATTGACTGGAACCAAACAAAATCAGACGGGTTTTCTTGCATCTATTTTAATGGCATGGAAACCGAAAATATTTTGTTTGAAAATATGAGATGCGCTTGTGCCATGGATTCTGTTTTCGGCGGTCACGGAAAAGGTGCTATACTGTGCAAAAACATTCAGCACAATGAAATTCCTTGCATATCCAACGCAGACGGAATTGAGATAAAGTAAAAAAATATGCTGAACAAGAGTTTCTTGTTCAGCATATTTTTTAATAGTTT
>JAZNAU010000007.1:0-2615 GCA_045586685.1 Clostridia bacterium | reverse complement strand
GATAATTTCAGCACCGAAAAGACTAATTACTCTGCTGTTAGAAGTTTCTTCATAGTCTTCCTCGGGAGAAATAATACAACATTTTATTCCCCTTGCCGCTGCTTCGTTTGATACAATTCTACAATGATTGGAACTTGAGCTTCCGTAAGTGATTACTGCATTGCAACTCTTCGCTTTAATATCAGCAAAAAAATTGGCAGCCTTTCTCGCCTTATTTCCACCAAAAGAAAACGGCAATAAGTCGTCCCTTTTCATATAAAATGAATTTTCATTTGTAATTGTATGTAATTTATGAATTGGAGTTATCATATCAACTTGTTAAATTCCTCTTTTAATAGACTATAGATATATCGGTTTACAATTCTGCCCTTAAAAATAAGATCATGTTTTAAATGTCCCTCTTGTTTAAATCCAAGTTTTTCAAAGAGTCTTTGTGCACCGATATTTTCTTCTTCCGTGTATAAATAGATTTTGTTTAGGTTCTGTTCTTCAAAAGCATATTCAATAAGAAGTTTACTTGCAATGGTTGCAATTCCCTTACCTTTATAATTCTCTTCTCCTAAACAGATATAATATTCTGCCTTTCTATTGGTTGAATCAATCCCCAAAAGCCCAATGAGCCCAACGGGCTCACCATTATATTCTATCACTGCATCAAAACGTGTATCAACATCCTTTATCCGCTCATACCATGCAACGGTGTTTTCGTAAATAAGCGGAGTATCATAGTGCAAATATATATTATTTTTCGGATTATTAATCCAGTCAATCTTTTTTTCTATATCGCCTCTGATAAATTTTCTAATTGATATATTGCCGTTTTTTAAGTGCATCACAGACTCCTTTCGAGCGTCTTGGAACGCTCCTCGTTCAGTTTTCCGACTTTAAACTGTTTTCCGATTAAAATATCTTCACGCTTAACGGCTTTGATAACTGTCTTTAAAATAATACTGATATCTTTTATAAAAGTAACTGTTTCAACATATTCCAGATCATATTGAAATTTTTCTTCCCAAGTAATAGCATTTCTGCCTTTAATCTGAGCCAGACCGGAAAGACCCGGACGGACATCATGTCTGTGCATTTCCTCTTCCGTGTAATAGGGAAGATATTCTTTCAACAAAGGTCGTGGTCCTACCACGCTCATATCACCTTTTAAAATATTGAATGCCTCGGGAAGCTCATCAAGACTTGTGCTCCTTAACAATCTTCCGAATCTCGTTAATCTAATATCATCAGGAAGTAAATTTCCCTTTTCATCCTTTTTATCTGTCATTGTGCGAAATTTATAGAGAATAAATATTTTCCCATTAAGCCCCGGTCTTTCTTGTTTAAACAAAACAGGACTTCCTAATTTTACCCGAACCAGAACCGCTATGATTATGTACAACCAAGAAAAAACAATAATTGCCGCCAATGCACACAAAATATCCATCAGCCGTTTTCCGTATTTTTTATACATCGAAACACCTCTTGATAATCCGTATGACCCTATCTTGCTGTTCTTCTGTCATCTTGATATCCGAAGGCAAACAGAGACCCCGTTTAAAAATATCAGCACCTACATCTTTTCCTTCAACGGAAACAAAATCATAACCGTTAAACACCGGCTGTAAATGCATTGGTTTCCAAATAGGCCGGGATTCAATATTTTCTTGCTCTAATGCCAATCTGATTTTTTCCGGTGTTACCCGTTTTGCAACATCAGGCTGAATCAGCATACAGCTAAGCCAAAAATTTGGTTCAGAACACGACAAATACGGATTCATCTCTACAGGTAAATCCGAAAAAGCTTCTTTATATCTATAATAAATTTTTGTTTTTAATTCTTTATGTTCTTTCAGGTGTAAAAGCTGTCCTCTGCCAATGCCCGCAACAACATTGCTCATTCGATAATTATAACCGATTTCGCTGTGCTGATACCAAGGAGCAGGATCTCTTGCCTGAGTAGAATAAAATCGCACTTTTTGTACCGCCTCTTCGTCATCGGATAAAAACATCCCCCCACCAGAGGTGGTAATAATTTTATTACCATTAAAGCTAATTGCATTGTATTTTCCGAAGGTTCCGGTTTGCTTCCCCTTATAAGAAGCCGATAAAGATTCAGCTGCATCTTCAATTAAGGTAACATGGTATTTGTTACAAAGTTCCAAGATTTCATCCAATTTTGCCGGAACACCATACAAATTGGCAACAATTACCGCTTTTACTTTTAAACCGTATTTTTTCAGAGCGGATTCCAATGCATCAGGATTCATATTCCATGTTTCATATTCCGAATCAATAAACACTTGAGTTCCGCCCTCATAACTGATAGGATTTACTGTTGCAGCAAAGGTCAAATCAGAACAAAGAACAATATCTCCCTGCCCCACTCCTGCCAATTTCACTCCCATATGTAATGCGTGAGTGCCTGCGGTCATAGCAGCCGCCGCCTTACATCCTACAAATACAGAAATCTCTTTTTCAAACTCTGTTACATTTTTTCCCAAAGGTGCAATCCAATTCGTGTCAAATGCTTCTTTTACAAATATTTGTTCTTCCCCGTGCATCGTCGGAGAAGAGAGCCATATTTTTTTCTCAAAAGGTTTAAATTGCATAATTCAAGTCCTTCT
>JAZNAU010000006.1:0-26386 GCA_045586685.1 Clostridia bacterium | reverse complement strand
AAAAAGATGGAACAAAGCTCATAGGCGGTAACGTTAAAAAAGTAGGCAAAACCAAAACCGCTACAAGCAAACGAGTCGTACCTCTAAACAACACAGCAATAGAAATGATACACGACCTGCGAAAAGAATACTACTTCGGTGAGGATACTCCGCTGGTGTGTGATGCAAACGGCGACTATACAAACCCAACCAACCTGCGAAAGCGACTATATAGAATAGAAGATGCTGCAGGAATAGAAACAAAAGGACTCCATGCATTCAGACACACCTTCGCCACCAAGGTAATCAATGGAACAAAGTGTGCTGATGGCAGCATAAAGACACTAAATATCAAAGCGGTAGCTGACATCCTCGGGCACACCACTACCGAGATATGATAAATTGAAAGTTGAAAATGGAAAATTGAAAATAGGGAAATCGAGTAGCGATTTCCCTACAATAGTTTTGCATTTTACATTTTCGATTTTGCATTTGTGAAGCAGAATTGATGCTAAAATGATGATGTAGCAGACGGAATGTTTGAAAACGGAAGGAAACAGATGAGAAGTTGATGCTTATTTTGGGCTAGTTTGATAAATGATATATCAAAAATTAATAACAAAAAAACGGCTTAAACGCAGTGTTTAAGCCGTTTTTTAAGTGGCAGGGGCAGAAGGACTTGAACCCTCGGCACTCGGTTTTGGAGACCGATGCTCTACCAACTGAGCTATACCCCTATCTCAATCGTGCTTAATCATTATAACACAAATAAGAGCTGATGTCAATTATTTTTTTGCATTTTTTTAAATTATAAGGGAGTTACAAACAGGCACACATTTTTACAATTCTTCTCCTTGACAATCAGGCATAAAAATGCTATAATAGGAACATGATATAGGAGACGTGTCAAAAACCTAAGTTGCAAGTTTTTGGTGCGTTTTTGTTTTTAGGAAAGGGGGAGAAAGTGAATGGAACATCAGTTCAGCAGAACGGAGCTGTTATTAGGAAAAAAAGGATTGGAACGGTTAAAATCCTCCCGTGTAGCAGTGTTCGGCATTGGGGGTGTGGGCGGATATGCGGCGGAAACATTGGCAAGAAGCGGTGTAGGCGCATTGGATTTAATTGACCATGACAAGGTTAGCGTCAGTAACCTAAACCGTCAGATTTATGCTCTTCATTCCACAGTGGGACGGTTCAAAACAGACGTGGCAAAGGAGCGTATTGCCGACATCAATCCGGATTGTACGGTCACTTGTCATTCTGTGTTCTATTCCCCCGAAACGGCATGTCTTTTTGACTTTTCCAAGTATGATTATATTATTGATGCCATTGATACGGTCACGGGAAAAATTGAACTAATTGTACAGGCGAAAAAGGCAGAAACCAAAATCATTTGTTCTATGGGTGCAGGAAACAAATTGGATGCTTGTTGTTTTCAGGTAGCTGATATTTTTAAAACCTCGGTTTGCCCTCTTGCAAGGGTGATGAGACGGGAATTAAAACAACGAAATATCAAAGATGTAAAAGTGGTATTTTCCACAGAGGAAGCAATCAAAACCGAAACTTCTTTTCCGGGAAGTGTTGCCTGGGTTCCCTCTGCGGCGGGGCTGATTTTAGCAGGACAGGTCATCCGTGAATTAAGTCAGGAGGAATCCGTATGAATTCACTTGTACAACAGCTTTACGAGAAAAAAACATTACCGAAAGAACAACTGATTCAGTTAATATGGGAAGAAGAAGCGGAAGAGGAGTTGCGAATTTTAGCGGATAAGGTTCGCCAGCAACACTATGGCAAGGATGTTTATATCAGAGGGTTGATTGAAATTTCCAATCACTGCAAAAATAACTGTTATTATTGCGGTATCCGTAGGGACAACAAGGGGATTGCACGATATCGTTTAACCCGAGAGGACATTTTAGATTGTTGTCAAAAGGGATATGAGCTTGGATTCCGTACCTTTGTTTTGCAAGGGGGAGAGGATGGTGCTCATACGGATGAGTGGTTGTGCGGTACGATTTCTCAAATTAAAGAGAAATATCACGACTGTGCCGTGACCCTTTCATTGGGAGAACGTTCACGACAAAGCTATCAACAACTGTTTGATGCCGGAGCTGACCGCTATTTGTTACGGCATGAAACAGCAGTGGACTGCCATTACCGTCATTTGCACCCTTCGGAATTAAGTTTAAAAAACCGCACGAAATGTTTGTTTGCTTTAAAGGAAATAGGATATCAGGTAGGGAGTGGCTTTATGGTGGGTTCCCCCGGTCAAAAAAAAGAGTATCTGGCAGAGGACTTGCTATTTTTACAAAAGCTGCAGCCTGACATGGTTGGAATCGGGCCGTTTCTTCATCATGGGCAAACCCCTTTTAAAGAAGAACCAAATGGAGATTTACATGTGACCCTACGGCTGATTTCCATTTTACGGCTTATGTTTCCTCATGTCCTGCTTCCTGCAACCACCGCTTTGGGAACATTACATCCCAAAGGCAGAGAGTTAGGATTGCAAGCGGGTGCCAATGTGGTAATGCCAAATCTTTCTCCTACACGCCTCAGAAAGCTGTATTCCTTATACGACAACAAAATCAGTACGGGAGAAGAGGCGGCAGAAGGAAAAGAAAAACTGGTCAAAAAAGTAGAAGAGGCAGGGTATCGAGTGGTCACTGCTCGAGGAGATGTCAAAGGAAGGAAGTAGAAAAATGAATATTGCAATGAATTTAGAAATGATTTTTCGCATTTTGGTTGCCGCAATTTGCGGAATATTTATTGGAATGGAGCGGAGAAACAGAGCAAAAGAAGCGGGCATCAGAACCCACTGTGTGGTGGCTTGCGGTGCGGCATTGATGATGGTTATTTCCAAATACGGCTTTTTTGATATGACAGATTTTTTGGAGCTGACAGATACTAAATTAGACCCCGCCCGTGTGGCGGCACAGATTGTCAGCGGTGTGGGTTTTTTGGGCGCCGGTATTATTTTTATTCAGAAAAAAACGGTTACGGGTCTGACCACTGCTGCAGGTATCTGGGCAACCTCCGGAATCGGTATGGCAATCGGTGCGGGGCTGTATCTGATTGGCGTTGCTTCCACATTTGTTTTATTGTCTGCCCAAATTTTACTGCATAAAAATCCAAAATGGGTGTCCTTACCCAAATATAAGACTCTGTCGGTGTACAACGTGACGGAGCCTGGTTTTCAACAATATGCCACCGATTTATTAAGAAACAAAAACATTATTGTACAGGATACATATATTTCCAAAAATTTGGAAAGCAGAACCTATAAATTTTCTATTGAAGTTCCTACGGACGTGAGCGAAGAAGAGATTGTTGAACTGTTCAACCAGAATTGCAGTTTAACATTAGATGCATAATTTTTTCCAATCTGCCTATAATAGAATCAGCCGAAACAGTCGGCTGCGACTTATCTGCCCACGGTAAGCGCTAAAATATGATTGTGGGCAGAAAGGCAGATTACCATGAAAAAATGGAATATTGCAATTGTGACATTGCTCTTGCTGGGACTGTTAACGGCATGCGGAGACAGAAACAAAAATAATAACTCTACCACCACCTCTCCTAATCCCGCTGTAACAAATTCTCCCGCACCAAATCTTCCGGACAGCATTGAAGACGCAGGGAAGGATATGAAAAATGGCGCAGAAAACATAGGAGAAGATATGAAAAAAGGTGTGGAAGACACGGGGAAGGCAATCAAAGATGCCGGCAAAGATATCAAAGATGATATGACTGGAGAAAACAATAAATAAAAGCAAAAAGGGAGCGGTTTTTGACCGCTCCCCTTTGTTTGTCTATTTTATTCTTTTGAAAGCAATTCCTGAGCACTGACTGCTAAGCCTGCTAAAGACTGAATGTCGGAAGGAACTACAATTTTGGTTGCAGTACCGTTTGCCAGTTTTTCCAATGCTTCCAAACTCTTTAAGGCAATCACGCCCTGACCGGGGGCGGCATCGTTAATCAATCGAATTCCCTGGGCAACTGCTTCTTGTACCGCTAAAATAGCTTGTGCCTCACCCTCTGCATTACGGATTGCTGCTTCTTTTGCTGCTTCTGCTTCCAGAATGATGGATTGTTTATTTCCTTCTGCTACCAAAATGGCTGCTTTCTTTTCTCCTTCTGCCTTTAAAATAGATTCACGGCGTTCCCGCTCTGCCTTCATCTGCTTTTCCATGGCATCCCGAATTTCCTTGGGAGGCAAAATGTTTTTTAATTCCACACGGTTGATTTTGATACCCCAAGGGTCTGTGGCTTCGTCCAAAATGGCACGCATTTTCGTGTTAATCAAATCACGGGAGGTAAGAGTTTCGTCCAGCTCCAAATCACCAATAATATTACGCAAGGTGGTAGCGGTTAAATTTTCAATGGCCGCCATGGGGTGCTCAACTCCGTAGACATAAAGCTTGGGGTCGGTAATCTGAAAATACACAACCGTATCAATCTGCATGGTAACATTATCCTTGGTAATCACCGGTTGGGGAGCAAAATCTACCACTTGTTCTTTTAAGGAAACTTTTTTTACAATCCGTTCCAAAAAAGGAATTTTAAAATGAAAGCCTGTTCCCCATGCGGCATGGAATACCCCTAACCGTTCCACAACCATACAGGTTGCCTGAGATACAATCTTAATGTTGGAAATAACAATGATTAAAACAACAATCAATAAAAACAAAAAGCCTAAAATACCCATTTTCATTCTCCTTTTCTTACAATCGCTTTGACTCCTTGGATTCCGCTTACAACTACCTGTTCTTCAGGACCAATAATTGCCCCGTCCTCAGATACCGCAGCCCAGCTTTGGCCCATCACGGTAATTCTTCCTGTTCCGTTAAGCTGATTCAATTCCTCTGTAACAACACCCTTTTGGCCGATAATACGGTCTGCATTGGTAGGTTGACCGTCCTGATGAAGGACACGTTTTGCCAAGGGCCTTGTAAGCAACAAAAGAATCAGACTGCCCATCACAAACACTGCCAGCTGTCCCGCATAACCGATTCCTACCCAGGCACAGAGCATTGCCAGCACCGCTCCTCCTGCAAACCAGATGGTTACAAGACTGGTCGTTGCCGCCTCCACCACCGACAGTACCACTGCGGCGACTAACCAAAACCAAAACATGGTCTGATCCATTACAATTCCTCCTTTATGGAATTATTTACTTTTATTATATACTATTTTTATGAAAAAATCAATCCTTGACGAAAAAAGAAAAAGCTGATATAATAACCTTGGGTGATGAAAATGAAAGAATTAACCGAACAAATGATACAGTATCACTTTCCCAGATGGGAGGAGCTTCCTCAACTTGATTTATATATTGATCAGGTGGTTCTATACTTACAAGAACTGCTTTCTCCTTTTGACAAAGAGGGTTCGGTGACCCCTACCATGATTAACAATTATGTAAAACAAAAAATTGTGTCCCCACCCACAAAGAAAAAATATTCCAGAGAGCATTTGGCGTGCTTTTTTGTTATTTTTACAATGAAACGATTGATGAATATTTCTGCCTTAGGAAAAATTATTACCCGAATGAGAAAGGTGTATCAGACGGAAAACGCATATAACCTTTTTTGTGAGGAAATGGAATATGCCTTAAAAAGTGCTTTTGAGCCAAAGAAATTTCCTCCTCGTACGTATGAAAAAAAGGAGCAGCCAGAGCTTTCGCTCCTTCGCTCCATGACCGTCACCTTTGCCCAGATGGTACTTACTGATAAATTGATTTCGTTGGATCAATGATAGGAATTCCTTCTTATTTTTGAAGGGATTCTATTTTTTTATAGATTCTATTGTTTTCCTGATAAGCCTCTGCTCTGTTTTCTCCAAACAAATCCCTTTCTTTTTCCAGTAAAAATCCAAGAGCGGGTTCCTTCTCTACGATGGATATTAAAGCATTTTCAGATAGAGGAAGCAACTTGGAATCGGCAAATACGTCACTTTGTGCTTCGTCACTTAACAATAGCTTTAGTATTCCATATCCATCTTCTGTCCCCAAACACCAATGAGCACCGTAACATCCTGTTATTTTTCCTTGCCGTTCCAAAGGAATCATAGAACCAAAGCGGGTCAAATAGCCCCGTTCCAAGGTATCGTCAACAAGCCAATCGATCTTTTTGGCTGTAAACCAATCGGTATGATTGTCCTTAAGGGGAGTAAACTTTTGTTTTTTATAAACAGAAATTACAAGGTTTAGTTCTTTTTCTGTTCCTTTAAAATCGTTTGTCCATACCATCATCAAATCGTCCCAGTTATCTTCTGCAACACAAACCTTTTCTTTGCCTGAAAATAACTGCTCAGGGGAGATGGTTTCCTTTTTTGTGTGAGTATATAAAACGGTGGCATACCAAGCGGTAGGCATCTCAAGGCCCGAAGGATATGCTTTGGAAAATTCTTGTTTTCCAAGCTTTTCAAAATCAATTTGTTTGGCAACGCTTTTCAAATTTCCGCTAAAACCTTCCCGATAAAAAGCATCAGGCAGTTTGCTTGCTTCCTGTAAACGGGACGTGTATTCTTCGTCCGGAATGACTGTAATCCGAACCCCTTTTAATACCTGCTCATAAGAAGTAAAAGCAGATTCCGGCAGCCAGACAACCGGACGGGTTAGAAAATAAAACAATCCCGCACTGCCAATTCCCAACAACAAAATCAGAACCGCCACTACAGGCCATTTCCTTCTTGGCAGTTTTTCAGGAGGATTTACGGCATATACCTTCCCATTATACAAAAACCCACCCCATTTTTTCCATCTGTTCGGATGCTTTGTGGGAATTTCTGTTAATTCAATCACCCTTTTTTCGTTACTGTCCCAACAGGAATATACTGTTCTTTCCCCTTTCTGATGCAGCACACCGCCAATTTGATAACGATCTGCTAATATTTTTCCAAGGGGCAAGGTGCCCTCGGGGTTCCTTTTTTCTTCGCTCCATCCGCATTTAGGGCATTTGGCTGCTTTGGGATATCTATAAAAGCAATGTAAACACAACATCAATAAAAAACCTCCTGTTTTTATAAAAAACTTTTTCCTTTTAATCGTTTGGAAATCCACCATACAATCATTATTTTTAATCCGTCAATCGGCAAAAAGGGAATCATGCAAGAAAGTAATACACTCCATATCGTTCCCTTTGTCAATATCCAAAACCAGATACAACCTAAAAGATAACAACCAACTGTTCCCGCAATCATAGAAAAAACAATAGGGCAATTCTTTTCAATCATCCAACCCATAATCCAGGCAAAAAGGGGATAACCCATCAAAAATCCACCTGTAGGACCCATTAAAATACCGATTCCGCCCTGCATTCCGTGAAACACCGGAAGTCCCATAATTCCCAGTGATAAGTAAACAATTTGACTCAAGGTGCCCCATTTTTTACCAAGAAATGACGTGCTAAGCATAACGCTTAGTGTAGCAAGACTTACAGGCACAACACCCATCGGTATAATAATTTGAGAAAAAATGGCAGTCAGTGCCCCGAACAATCCGCTTAACAACATTTCTTTTGTTTTCATTTTTTTCAGCTCCTTCTTTATATTATATAGAACCAAGCCATAATTGTCAACCGATCATCCCAAAAGAGAATTTTAAATCTTGTCCGAATTCTTATATTTGGATAATAAAAAAATTTGGTAATTTTTAAAAAGCAATTCACACTATAGGCATCGTACTAGCTTGATGTGGATAAAAATTCCTGTTTAAAATTTTAAATTTTTCAAAAAATAATAAAACAAGCGAAAATTTTCATACAAACCCAAAGAATCATCAGCATAGAACAGTTGGTTTTCGGACAACTTAAACCTGTATCCTCTATTTTTTAAAAAAGGGAGCGTGGTTTTTTGTACCGCAAAACCAAATTTTTTGTTTTGGCAGTAATGATTACAGGACTTTTGGTTGCGTTTTCCTTGCCTTCCGCTCCGGCAGCAGTAGTGGCAACCGGTCCTAAAATGTTGGTTCCGTGCGGGAATCCCATTGGTGTTAAAATAGAAACGGATGGGGTTTTGGTTATCGGGATTTCTGAATTTGAAACAGAAGAATCAATGGAAAATCCCTCAGCTGACGCAAAAATAAAACAAGGTGACGTGATTCGATTTGTGGACGGTCAACCAATACGGAATATGCAAGAGCTTCGCCAAGCTGTCCAAGATTCCTCCGGTAAGTCCATGAAAGTGGGGATCTCCAGAGGCGAAAAAGAACTGACTCTCACTGTAACTCCCCAAAAAAGCAATGTTGACAACAGCTTTTATATGGGTGCATGGGTACGGGACAGCACTGCAGGAATCGGAACCATGACCTATTATGACCCTGTAACCGGTAATTTTGGTGCTTTGGGTCATGCGATCTGCGATATGGATACCAACGATATTTTAAAAGTCTATCAAGGCGAGGTTCTTTCTGCCTCCATTATAGCAGTCAAACAAGGAGAGGCAGGTTCACCCGGGGAGCTGCGGGGAAGCTTTGGCGAACCGACAGGCTGGATTACAGTGAATAACCGAAACGGTATTTTCGGCACTGCAACGGATGCGTCTAAGTTTCCTGAACATGAGCCTATTCCTGTAGCGGAAAAACATGAAATCAAAGAAGGGAAGGCAGAAATTTTGTGCTGTATCAACGGGACAGAAACTTCTTCCTATGAAATTGAAATTCAAAAAGTGTCCCCCTTTCCAAAACAGTTAACCCGTGATATGATTATCAAAATAACGGACGAAACGTTGATTCAAGCAACCGGCGGTATTATTCAGGGAATGTCGGGATCACCCATTATTCAGAACGGCAAGTTGATTGGTGCGGTTACCCATGTGCTGGTTAACGATCCTCTCCGCGGTTATGGAATATTTATTGAGAATATGCTTGCTGAGACTGAGAAAGTGGGATAAAAAAGAAAACGCTCATCCGAATGACGATGGGCGTGTTCTTTTTTAAAGATGCTCAGAAATATTTACAATGATTATTCTTAAATGAACGTTTCTATAGCAGAAGAAAAGCCCGTTAAATGGACAGAGCGTTTTATTAAATTATATATAAAATTTGGTTAATCATATTGACATACAGGGAATATTATAGTACAATAAACTCGTTCAACAGACAAGAGACTAAAACACATTGGAGGAGCGAATGTGCTTATGAAAGAAACAATCAAACTTGGGGTTGTCGGTCTTGGGAAAAGAGCGCAATATCTTGTGAACGAATGTTTTGCACAAATGAAGGATGTTGAAATTGCGATGATTTGCGATACATATAAGCCGTATGTGGAGAGAATGGCTCAATATTTTCAAGAAAATCATAGCAAAGTGCCGGCGACAACAACAAATTTTGATGACATAATAACAAACGAAGAGATAGATGCTGTTGTAATATTGACCGGTTGGGACGGGCGCGCAGAGCTTGCTTGCAAATCCATGCTTGCGGGAAAATATACGGCGATTGAGGTTGGCGGTGCATTTGATATCAATAGTTGTTATGACCTTATTCGTTCATACGAAAAAAGCGGTTCGCCTCTGATGATGCTCGAAAACACTTGCTACGGACGTCCTGAAATGATGGTGCTGAATGTGGCACTGGAGGGAATGTTCGGCGAAATTGTTCATTGTGCGGGAGGTTACCATCATTACTTGCCCGAACGAGAGCTATTTGTAAGAGTGAACGAAGAACATCCTCACTACCGTATTCACTCGTACATACACAGAAACTGCGATCAATATCCTACCCATGAGTTTGGCCCTATATCAAAAATTCTAAAACTGAACAGAGGAAACAGAATGCTTACCTTAAGTTCCTTTGCATCAAAAGCTGTAGGTCTTAAGGAAGGGGCAAAAAAGGTTCTGGGAGAAGATAGTCCGTATGCTAATATTGATTACAAACAGGGGGATATTATCAATACCATTATCACCTGCAGTAACGGCGAAACGGTTCATCTTTGTCTTGATACCACTCTGCCCAGAGCTTATTATAGCCGTAATTTTACGGTGAGAGGAACAAAAGGAATGTATGCAGAAGAACGGCATACACTGTTTTTTGAAGGAATGGAAGAACCAACAGAGAACAATGAAAATGAAATGTATGAAAAATACGACCATCCTCTCCATAAGGAATACGCTGTGCTAGGGGCAAGAGGCGGTCATGAAGGGAAGGATTGGCTGATTTGCAGAGCCTTTGTTGAAAGCGTAAAACGAGGAGTAAATACACCTATTGACGTTTATGACACAGTGCTGTGGATGGCAATTACGCCCCTTTCCGAAATGTCTATAGCAAATGGGGGTGCTCCGGTGGAAGTGCCGGATTTCACCCGTGGAAAGTGGATCAATCGGGAGCCGATTGTGGAAGGGAAATACTGCCTTGATAAAATATGCGTCGACCCCACGACACCAATATATTGATACGAAAAACAACTTTGTGCGGGATAGGAACCATAAGTGAAATAAAAAGAAAATGCTCATCGCAAATGACGATGGGCATTTTTTAAAAAAGCATTGAAAAAAGAAAACAGGCATGATATAATAAAATTCAGAATAAACTGCTATGAAGGAGGTTGGATGATGAATATTTGTGTATATGGTGCATCCAGTAATAAGCTGGATCGGTCTTACATTACAGTGGTGGAAGAATTTGGATTTCAACTGGCAAAACGGGGGCATCATCTGGTGTTTGGCGGCGGTTCGGAAGGATTGATGGGTGCGGCGGCACGAGGCGTTCATAAGGGTGGCGGAAATATCACAGGTGTTGCTCCTTCCTTTTTTAATGTGGACGGAATTTTGTATCAGGATTGTACCGAATTTATTTATACTGAAACCATGCGGGAACGCAAGCAGATTATGGAAGATAAAGCGGATGCTTTTGTCATGGTGCCGGGAGGAATCGGAACCTTTGAGGAGTTTTTTGAGATTTTGACCTTAAAACAGCTGAGACGGCACAAAAAAGCCATTGCCTGCTTGAATATAAACGGCTTTTTTGATACCATGATTGCTATGCTGGAAGAAACCATTGAGGGACATTTTATGGCACCCGCCTGCAGAGAATTATATCGTTTTTTTGACAAGAGCGAGGAAGTGTTAGATTATCTGGAACGGTACGAATATATTGGCTTGAGTGTAGAACAGACGAAGCATATCTGAAAATACAATACCGGGTCTTTGACTCGGTATTTTTTTGTTGCTATTTCTTGACATTTGTGTTATAATGAAAACATGAAAAACTCCAGAAAGGGTGTTTTATGGTGAGAAAAACAAGAAAAATTGTGGGCATACTTCTTTTATTGATGATGGTGATGCAGATTGTGCCCGTTGGAGTCGGAGCAAGCGGATTAGAAGTATATTGGGGGCAGGACTATCCCTATGATGATGAATCGCCCCTGCCTTGTACCGTTATGTTCTATCATGAGGAAGGAATCACCAACTATGAATTTACACTGTATAAGGACAACCAAAAGGTTTTTAGCGAAAGAATTGAAGAAGGTCTGACGGATGATTCCTGGTGGGAGGAAGAAACTGTATTCCTCACGGAATTTGCAGAAAATGGTTCCGGTTCTTATCATTTTACCGTATCCAGTTTAGAAGGAGACGGTTGGGATATTGACGAAGCTGAGATTATCGAAACCAAGACAAGCGGTAAATTTATTTATACACAACCATCCTCGGCATTAACGGCACCTACGGTTGTATCCAACAAAAACGGGGAGGTAACCTGGCAAGGAACCCACAATGGAACCGCACATTATATTGTGGATACCCTTGTAGAATATCCGGACGAAACCTATGATCCTGATTATGCACCTGTCTTTTATTGGGACAACAGTTATTCCTTTGCAGAAGTTTTGGAAGAAACTTTAAAATGGTTTGAGGAAAATGATCCCGAGCGTTTTCCTTTTAATGAGGCAACAGTAAAAATTAGAGTTAGAGCATTGCCTGAGGATATCAGAGACTATCAACCCAGCGGATATTCCGATTGGATTATTGTAAAGAAAAACGGTTCAGGCTCTTCCCAAGAACCGGAAGAAGAAAAGCCTGTTGACCGAAGCAGTGTCAGCAAGGAATACTACGAGGCTGCTAAAATAGTGTATGACTTAGGAATTATGTCTTGGGTTTACGACGAACCCGAAAAAGAGGTTACCCGTGGGGAGTTAGCCGTTGCACTGACTGCTATTACGGGAATGAAAGAAATGGCAAAAGGTCTGGAAGATTTAACCATCTTTTCTGATGTGGAAAAGGGAACGGAATTAAACGGCTGTATCAATGCTGTGAATCAAAGCGGTCTGCTATCCGGTACCGAAAACGGCGTGTTTTCTCCCGACGATGAAGTAACCTATGCTCAAATTTGCAAAGTACTGGTAGATGCTTTAGGATATGGGCCAATGGCAGAGTACAAAGGTGGATTCCCTACCGGTTATATGTACGTCGTAAGCAGGGAGGGAATTGCAGAAGGTATTACAGGTTTGTCGAAAGATTCTGCCGTGACTACCGAACAGTTAGCTCAACTTCTGGCAAATGCACTGGAAACAAAAATAATGAAAGTGGAATATCAATTTCAATATGGTAGTTGGCAAGAAGTTTATAAGATAACTGATAAAACCTTGTTGCTAAACGACATGGGATTGGAGTTATATACCACTCATGTGAACTTTGCCAACAACAATACTAAGGCAAAGGTAAGCGGCAAGTACTATAACGACGACAATTTGACCGGAACTGCTGTCAGCAATAAAACCCTTACTGTGAAGGATCTTGATATTTTAAATTATACAAATACGGACATGAAATTGTATGTTTCCAACAACGAGATTCTGTGCGGATTGGAATATTATGACGGAGAAGTTGTATTGGAGAAAGGAGAAACGATTACAACCAATGACAGTGTTTCTCTTGATTTTGAAGTGTATGGGTTTACCAAGTATAAGATGAATGACGGGGAATATAAACCCCTTCCAAAAGACACCATATACTGGATGACGGATGGAACGGACGGAAGGAAAACCGCAACCTTCACCTTTGCCACAGAAGACGAAAGTCTGACACAAAAGAAAACCTATTATATTACACTTGACAATAAGCATACTATTACTTATTTGCTGAACGGAGAGGTTTATCAGACCCAAACGGTGGGATACGGAAAGACGATCACTGCTCCTACGGTGCCTAATTTGGGGGTGCGTTTTCAGGGTTGGATCGGGCTTCCGAAAACGATGCCGGATTATGATATTACCGTTTCGGCTTCGGTATTACCCGAGCAGGAAACCTATACAGGAACTTTGGTTTATAATGATGAGCCGGTGTCCAATGCTACGATTTTTGTGGGTAACAGCTCGCAAATCTTGACAGATGCACAGGGAACCTTTTCTTTCAACACGTTCCCCCGAGAATTGATGTTGACCGTTTATTATGAGGGAATGACTCAAACCTTCTTTTTCGACGGAGAAGAAAACGAATTGGGAACACTGGAACTTGAATCGGCAGCAGTAAATATTGTAGGGGCAAAACCGTTACAATGGGTAGAAGGACTGGATGCATTGCTGACAGACGCGGATTATGCATATGCATCAATGGAAGGAAACGTCGTTTCGGTGCAGTTAAGCTCCGGTTATGCTCCTGAAGACACCGCAATGGACGAATATCGGTCATCCAACTATTCTGATTACGAAGAAATAGCCGAAATGGATATTACGCTGACGAAGATTACTTCAGGGGAAATTGAGAAAAACGTGCAAATAAATGAAACCGATTCTTCAATAGAAATCAGTATCCCCATTCCTACAGAACAAAAGGGAATGGCGGAATATGTGGTGCTTCGTAAACATGGAGATAATTTGGAGTCCCTTACAGCTACTCCAAATGCTGATGGAGAATATATTGAAGTAGGCGAGGATTCTGTAACGGTATATGCAAAGAAATTTTCCGTTTACAGTCTGATTGGTTTTCGGGCACATCGTACTTTTTACCATGCAACAGTAACGAAAAACGTGGAGTCTGTACAGGTGGATGTAATCTTCCCCGAGGAAGAGAACGAAAAGGCAGTGTTGTATGTGGCATATTATGGGGAAAACGGAAAACCTCTTAAGACTGTTACGAAAAAAGATTTTACTGAAACCAATACTTTTGATGCGGTTTCCGGAACGGAAGAAATGAAAGTGTTTATCTGGGATGATGCTATGAATCCTCTTCTTAAAAAGTGAAAATGATTTCTGAAACGGTGCGGATTGAATGTCTGCACCGTTTTTTAGAATTTTCATTGATAGGAATTTTAAAAATTTTAAAATTAGGGATTGTAATTGCCAAAATTTTTTGATATAATAGAAATGATAAAGAAAAGGGAGGTTCCCTCATGGATAAGAAAATCTTAATTGTAGACGATGAAAAGACAATCGTAGATATTCTCAAATTCAATTTGGAAAAGGAAGGGTTTCATACGATAGAAGCCTATGACGGAGAGGACGGTCTGGCAAAAGCTCTTTCCGAACAGCCCGATTTGATTTTACTTGATTTGATGTTGCCGAAAATGGATGGGTTTGAGGTTTGCCGTAAGGTTCGTGAAAAAATGTCAACTCCTATTCTGATGCTTACTGCCCGTGAAGAAGAGGTGGACAAGGTTCTGGGATTGGAGTTGGGTGCAGATGACTATATTACAAAGCCTTTTTCCGTGCGTGAGGTAATGGCACGTATCCGTGCGAATTTACGCAGAAGCGATCAGAAAGCCAAAGGGGATAATGAGGAAGGCGATGAACAAAATATCATCCGTTCCAAGGAATTGACCATTAACTGCGACCGTTATGAAGTTCGAAAGAATGATCAAATTATTGATTTAACCTTGAGGGAATTTGAATTATTGAAATTTTTGGCTACCCAACCGGAACGGATTTTTACCCGTGAAAATCTGTTGGAAAAGGTATGGGGCTATGAATATTACGGTGACGTTCGTACGGTGGACGTTACGGTGCGTCGGCTGAGAGAAAAGATTGAGGATCAGCCAAGCGTTCCTACTTATATTATTACGAAACGAGGCGTCGGGTACTATTTTGATAAGTCCTGAGGCGATGGAAGTAGGTTAGTCAATGTTTAAAAGTATTCAATGGAAGCTGGTGGGTGTGTTTCTGCTGTTGGTGCTGTCCGTTATTGTGGTAAGCGGTACGGTGATGATTAACAGCGTTTCCGAGTTTTACCATCAGGATTTTGTCAAACAAATCCGGAAGGGTCTGACGGAGGATGTGACAAAACAGCTTAAGGTTGCGGCAAGGTCGGATTCGCCGGTGGAGCAAATGATGGAATGTATGTCTATCTATTCCTCTCGGTTTGGAATTGATTCTTACCGCAATTATTATATTTTAGATAAAAACGGAGCCTATCTGGCAGGTTCAGGTGACGGCGACGGAGAACAACTGGAGCGGACAGAAAACATTTTGGCCGCAATGGACGGAATAACAGGTGATGTGGTTAAGGTGGAACAGAGGGCGATGGATTATGCCTACCCTGTTGAGGACACGGGTTTTCTGTTGTACCTTCGGGACACCAAGGAAGAAATTTATGAAATTACCAGCAGTATTTTTATGGTAATGCTTCAGGCGTTGCTGGCAGGGGCGCTGATTGCCGTATTGCTGGCACTTGTTATGTCCAAAGCCATTACTCAGCCTTTAACGGTTCTTACAAAGCGGGTTCAGAAGCTTGCTATGGGGGAATATGATTCTCGGGGAGAAGTTTTTGCTTCGGACGAGTTGGGCGAACTGACCAATGCTTTTGATGATATGGCACAGACCATTCGAAGCACCCAACAGGCAAAAGCAGAGGAAGAAGACAAAAAGGAAACCATTATTCAGAATATTACTGACGGGGTTATGTCCTTTGACCGTGATGGAAAGATGATTCTTTGTAATTCCGTTGCGAGAAAAATGCTTCATTTGGCGGATGACGAAACTGTGATGTTTGACAGCTTTTTCCGTTCCATTGGAGTAGGGGTGCGGTTAGGACAGTTTTTATACTTGGAAACTCAGGGCACAGTGGAGAGAACTGTGGAATTTGAAGGCTCTTATCTTGCGGTAACATTAGCACCCATTAAAAAAGAGGATGAAAAAAATACAGGTGTGGTTGTGACCTGGCGGGATATAACCGAACGGCAAAAGTTGGATGATTTGAGAAAAGAATTTGTTGCTAATGTTTCTCACGAGCTGAAAACTCCTCTGACTACCATCAAAACTTATTCTGAAACCATTTTAGACGACAATCTGGAAAATCGGGATATGGCGATAAATTTTTTGGAAACCATTAATCGGGAAACAGACCGTATGAATGGTATTGTTCGTGATTTGCTCACTCTTTCTCAGATGGATTACAATAAAATTTCATGGCGTAAAACCAGATTTTCCATTGATGAACTGCTGAGCGAATTGACAGAAACTCTTAGTGTTCCCGCAAGAAAACATCAGCACACTCTAACGTATATGGCTCCTGAAAATCTTCCGGACATTGAAGGGGATCGGGGAAGAATTCAGCAGTTGTTGATTAATATTATGTCAAATGCGATTAAATATACGCCCCAGGGGGGTACCATACGGATTGTTGCTTCTTATCAAGACAGTGAAGTTCAGATTCAAGTGAAGGATAACGGAATCGGGATTCCTGAAGAAGATTTGGAACGTTTGTTTGAACGGTTTTATCGTGTGGATAAGGCACGGTCCAGAGAAAAGGGAGGCACAGGCTTAGGGCTTTCTATCGCCAAGGAAATTGCAGATGCCCACGGAGGTAAAATTACCATTGAAAGTAAGGTACAGGTTGGGACTACAGTGACCATCACATTGCCTGTGAAACAGGAGGGAAGCGAGGTTGTGGTGGAGCAAGCCCAGAGTCGATATGATGCCAGCGAACTGCTGGAGGATATGGACCAATGGTGAAATTTGATTTTTAATTCTCTTTTAATTCCCATGTAATCATATTGTAACCTTTATCGTGTATAATAGTAGTAAGCAAAAAGAGAAAGGTGGTGTACCGAAACGGCCATGACCGGATTCGGAAAACTATGAAGACAACCGTTTCGATACTGATTATTGCGCTTTTACTATTCACGAGTATATATTCCGTTTCTGCTGTACCCCCAACGGTATCAGGATGGGATAGTGGAAATACAAGCGGTTTGGTGTATGTAACAAATCCTTCCTTTTCAGGAGGAACTGTGGCAGAATCCTATTGCGCAGTGTCCGGCTGGGCGGTGCCTGGTGCAGTGGTCAGCCTTTACAGAGCCAATTATGCCGGTGTGTTTGAATGGGTTGCAGGGGGTATTGCTGTAGGCGAATCGGGAATGTTTTTTATGCCTCTGTGGTTAAACACAGGGCGAAATTCTATGCTGGTCCGTGCAGAAACTTTGGACGGGCAGTACTGCCAGATTCGCTGTGATGTAAATTTGATTGGACAGGGTATTTCTTTCCCGGTAAGATAAAAGAAAATGTGGTGATAGTATGAAGAAATTTTTGACATGGTTTTTGTCAATTCTTGTATTATGCAGTGTTGTAATGACATTTCGATTATGGTTTGCAGAAAAATTATGGCCGGAAGGCTATAATTTTTTTTCTATGTGGAATTCTATGTCACCATTTGAACGGCAGGCGTTTTCCGCTCCCCGACATGAGGAGCTTTTTATGCCGGACAGAGTGGTGGTAAATTGTGTGGGATCAAGGAGGTCTATTTACACAGAAGGGAATCAGGAGTTTGCCACCGTTTATGAAATTGCCAAGAAAAATCTGACCCGCTGGTTAAAAGAGGGACAGGCTGAGATGGAAAAAATAGAGGAAAAATTGTACTATGATACGTTAAAAACCCGTTCCCTCTTACTGCAGTATCCCGTAGAAATGCCGGTGCGGGTGCTGGGACAACTGGTGGAAATCAGCGAATCAGCGGTATATCATACCGTTTCTTCCGTGACCGAGCTTGTGTTGGTGCCAAAGGAAAGCAATGTAGAGCTTCTTCTGATGGACAAAAAAGATGGCACAGTGTACCGTTATCTTCTGGGAACAGACGGAGGAGAACTGTTAGAGGCAATCAATCGCTACGGAACCGGAAATTCCAATGTAATGCTTTCGGCTTATGAATTGGGGTTTTACCGTCAGCCGGAGGATTCGGAGCTGGTACCGAAATTGATTTTAAATCCCTTCGTGATGCTTGACACCTCCAATCAAAGTCAGAAAACGGAAGTGCTGGAGGCAAGAGTTCCTTTTGGAAATCTTGATGCTATGGAACAGGCGGAGGAATTGTTAAGACTGTTTGGATACAACCCCAATACCATTCGGAGATATACAGAAGCTTCGGATGCCAGAGTGTTTGTATCAGACCGTTCTACCTTGCGTTTGTATCCGGATGGTTTGTTGGAATACAATGCTACTGAAGCCCGCTACGGAATTTCATTACATGATATGGAAGGAACAGGAGATGCACAGACCTTCTTAGAGTCGGTGGACCATACTGCAGACTGGATTTTTAAGTTGTTTCAGATAGCCGGCTTGGAGGAAATGCCTAAAATGAGGGTAACCTCTGATATTTCCGAGCAACATTATGAAACTTTTTCTTTTACTATGGATTATCAGGTGAACGGCCGTCCTGTGGCGGTCAATTATGACGGATCAGAAATGGTCAATCCCTTGCATCACGGTGCGGTGCTTGAAATTCAGGATGACCGGATTGTCTCTATGAGGATTTTACTTCGGGATTACCGAACGACCGAGGAACAGATTACCAATATGCCTCTTGTGTCTGCTTTGGATGCATTTTCTGCATCCGCAGAGAACTCTTATGAGGCGGAGGATGTTTCCTTGTGTTTTATTGATAATGGAAAAGAAGAATGGGTACAGGCTTGTTGGAGTGTGGTGTTGTCCGACGGTGAAGCAGTAGCCATTAGTGAGGAATAAGTCATGAACCAAATCAGAATTAAATGGGTTTTTGTGATATTGTTTTTGTTTATAAATTTGTTTTTGGGATATTTGTTGTATCAGTCTCAATGGCAGGCCACCAGTATCAGCGAAGAGACGATTGCTCATGTGGTTTCTATATTGGAAAAAAGAAATGTATTGATAGAGGGAACACTGATTCCAAAAAGCAATCACAAAATGCGTGAGGTGTCGGTAAAAAATATAGTGGAGGATAGCTCCTCTTTTGTTGCCTCCCTTAAAGTGTCTGATTGGAAAAAAACAGAACAGGGCTTTTTTCGGGGAGACGAAACCATTGTGTTTGAGGACGAAAGCTTTACTTATACCGGAAAGATTCCGTTGGAGAAAGGCTTGTCAGGGGAAGCACTTTCTAAAGCGGTGCAAAAACATCTGAGGAAGATTAACCTGAATACGGAAGGAATTAAGCTGAAAACCATCGAACAAATGGAAGATGGAGAACGGCTGGAATATGTGCAGACTTATGAAAATTATGAGATTTTCGGAACAAGACTGATGGTTACGGTCAAAGACGCTGATATTATAAAGATAACAGGAATCTGGATGGAATCGGTCAATATTCAGTCAAAGAAGCAAGATACATTGTTTGCTACAGAAGCACTAGTTCGATTTGCAGAAGAAGAAAACCATACTTCTCCTGTTCGGATTACCGAAATCCGAAGCGGATATTACATTAGTGAGTTAGACGAAAATGTCTCCCATAAAGTGATGCAGATGTTACCCGGTTTTCAGGTCACAACAGCTTCCGGTGCTAAATTTTACTATGATGCCCGAAACCCACAGCAATAATTTTTTGTGATTTTAAAAAAAACACTTTTCTTTATGTGCTTTTTATGGTATAATAAATTATAGGATATTTTCAACTCTGAATGAGTTTGTTTTGATAGATACACAAAAGGTGGGAATCAAATTGGATAAATTTGTAATAACAGGGGGAAATCCGTTGTTCGGCGAAGTCACTGTCAGCGGGGCGAAAAATTCTGCAGTTGCCATTTTGGCGGCAGCTGTTTTGGTGGAAGAACCCTGTATCATTGAAAATGTGCCGATTATCAAGGATGTCAATGTAATCTTAGAAATTTTGCGTCAGCTTGGGGCTGAAGTAGAATTGCAGGAAAATGGAACACTGAAGATGAACTGTGCTAAATTACATACCCATGTGGCAACCTCTGATTTGGTGCGTAAGATGAGAGCATCCTATTATCTGTTAGGAGCATTTTTGAGCCGTTTTGGAAAAGCAGAGGTTTCCTTGCCGGGAGGCTGTGATTTTGGCGGGCGTCCCATTGATCAGCATATTAAAGGTTTCGAAGCCATGGGTGCTATGGTGAAAGTGGAGCATGGAAATGTATATGCTACCACGGTGGATGGTGTTATGGGCGGATCAGTTTATATGGATAAGGTGTCTGTAGGCGCAACCATCAATGTTATGGTTGCAGCTACCAAAGCTCACGGTGTAACGATTATTGAAAATGCGGCAAAAGAACCCCATGTAGTAGATTTGGCGAACTTTTTAAATTCCATGGGAGCCAACATCAAAGGCGCGGGTACAGATGTGATAAAAATTAAGGGTGTGGACAAGCTTCACGGCGGTACCTATTCCATTATTCCCGACCAGATTGAGGTGGGAACCTTCTTGGTTGCTGCAGCGGCATGCGGCGGAGATGTTCTGGTAAAAAACGTGATTCCAAAGCACGTGGATGCCATTACTGCAAAGCTTGTGGAAATGAATGTGGAAATTGAAGAAATGGATGATGCAATTCGGGTGAAAAGAAGCGGGAAAATTACAAAAGCAAATGTGAAAACATTACCTTATCCCGGCTTTCCTACAGATATGCAACCTCAAATTGTAACCCTTCTTTCTGTTGCTGAAGGAACGAGTATGGTAACAGAGGACGTGTGGGACAATCGGTTCCAATACGTCAGTGAATTGAAAAGAATGGGTGCGCAAATCAGCATAAATGGAAAAACTGCCGTCATTGAAGGAGTGGAAAATCTGACGGGTGCTCCAGTTCGTTCTACCGACCTTCGTGCCGGTGCAGCATTGCTGATTGCGGGATTGATGGCAAAAGGGACAACAGAACTTCAGAATTTAGAGCATATTGACCGGGGTTATGAAAACTTTGAACAGAAACTGCGTAATCTCGGTGCTCAGTTGGTACGGATGAAGATGGAGGAGTAAGCTGTGCTGGAATTGTGTACGCT
This sequence comes from Clostridia bacterium, assembly GCA_045586685.1. Taxonomy (GTDB): domain Bacteria; phylum Bacillota; class Clostridia; order HGM11514; family HGM11514; genus SIG438. The sequence goes on along the minus strand of JAZNAU010000006.1, from coordinate 5,288 downwards.
GTTCAGTGGCAGTAATGGAAATTGTGTGTATATCAGTGACGGGGAAACCCGTATTCTGGTTGATTGCGGTGTAAGCGGTAAACGGATAGAGTCAGGATTGAAAAGCATTGGTGTAAAACCGGAGGAGATTCATGGAGTCTTGCTCACTCATGAGCATAGTGACCATATTGCCTCGGTTGGAATTTTGCACCGTCGCTATGGGTGGAATCTTTATGCCAATAACCTGACCTGGAAAGCTGCAGAGTCGGTTGTAGGCAAGATAGATTCTTCTTGCCTGCATTTTTTTTGCCGGCCTTTTCAGATAGGGGAAATTGAGGTAAATCCCTTTTCCATTCCCCATGATGCGGCGGATCCTGTGGGCTATCGATTCAGCAAAGGAGATTGCAGTGTGACGGTTGCAACAGATTTAGGAATCGTTACTCCCGAGGTGGAAGAAAATCTTATGGGAAGTGATGTGGTGTTGTTAGAAGCCAATCACGATGAGGAAATGCTCAGAATGGGACCTTATCCTTATCTTCTGAAGCGTCGTATTTTAGGGAAATCGGGGCATTTATCCAATGAAAATGCGGGAAAGCTTTGTGCCCGTCTGGCAAAAAGCGGAACGAAGAAATTTCTGCTTGGGCATTTAAGTCAGCATAACAATCTGCCCGAGCTTGCTTATCAGACGGTCTTGTCAGAATTGCAGGAACACGCCATGCTTGAACAGGTGAAAATCGAAGTGGCACCCCGTGAGGGCGTGAGCCGACGATATCAAGTAGGAGTATAATATGCAAAAAATAAAGATAGTTTGTGTTGGAAAAATGAAAGAAAAACATTTTACAGATGCCATTAAGGAGTATGAGAAACGTCTGAGTCGATACTGTAAATTTGATATGGTGGAGGTGCCTGACGTGAGTGTGCCTGATCGACCTTCGGAGGTTCAGGTTGCAGAGGTGCTTAAAAAGGAAGGGGAAGCCATTCTCAAAAAATTAGAGGGAGAACGGCAGATTGTTGCATTGTGCGTGGAAGGGAAACAGATGACCTCAGAAAAATTTGCTGAGTTTCTGGAGAAAAGCACATTGACGGGAGACAGCCTTTGTTTTGTCATTGGCGGTTCTCACGGGTTATGGGATAAGGTGAAACAAAAAGCAGAATGGCGTCTTTCCTTTTCTGAAATGACATTTCCCCACCAGTTGATGAGGGTAGTGTTGGCAGAACAAATTTATCGGGGATTTAAAATCAATCAAGGAGAGCCCTATCATAAATGATGAAAAGGGCAGGGGGAAATTTTTGCATTATAAATATCCCAATTCCTGAGCTAAAAGCATGAGAAATTGTTTGTTTGTCAGTTTCCCCTTTGAGGGAGAGGTTTTATAAAATATCCTTTGAATCCGAGGGCTGTTTTCATAAGTGAAAATTCGGTCTAGTTCATACTGAATTTTCCGCTCGGTTGTTTTGATGCTTATATTAAATTGATGGGCAATTTTTGGATAAAGAAGACCGGACAGGTTTTTAACGGCTTCTTTTTCTCGATAAATCAGCAGAAGAGCCTCCTGTAGCAACTGATGTCCGTTTGTATGAACGGGGATTTCAAATTCCTCCAACAAAAGGCTGATGCGGTGACGTTGTTCTGTTTCTTCATGGTTTTCCTTTTCAATAAGATGGAGAATTCGTTTGGAAAGCAGTTCCCATTCAATAGGCTTTTTTATTGCATAGGTAATATCCTTCTGGAGATGCTCGGGAATCATCTGCTCAATATCCCATGCGCTCATGGTAAAAATATAGGGATGGGGTTGCAATGTCTGCAACCGTTCGATAACACCGATTCCGTCAAGAAGAGGCATACAGTTATCCAATAAAATCAAATCCGGATGAAGCGATGTTGCTTTTTGGTATGCGTCTTCACCGTTATGTGCAATTCCTGTAAGCTCCATTTGGGGATGGAGTTTAATCATATCACCAATACAGGTGCAAAAATCCTTGTCATCATCTACAATTAAAATTTTTATCGGTTCCATTTTTGTTTTCCTCGTTGTTTTTAACATTTCTTATTTATTATACTGCTTTTAGCAAATTTTTTCTACTGGCTTTTTTACCAAAAAATAGTGCAAAAGAAATCTGTTTTTGAAAATATCCCTATTATTTGCAAAAAAAACTGGTCAAATGTCGAAAGATGTGATATAATAAACATATAAATACTTGCCGGAAAGAATGATTGACTCAACGAGATTTGCTTTGTTTTCTAATTTTAAAAAAGAAATGAGGAAAATGTATGAAATGTCCCTATTGCAGCGAAGCTGACAGCAAGGTAATTGATTCTCGATCTACGGAAGAAGGAGTATCCATTCGCAGAAGAAGAGAATGTCTGGTTTGCGGAAAACGGTTTACCACTTATGAAAAAGTGGAGAATGTGCCCATTATGGTCATTAAAAAGGATCACAGCCGTCAGCCTTTTGATAGGACAAAGATTCTGAACGGGCTGAAACGTGCCTGCGAAAAACGTCCTATTTCCACCAGCGAAATTGAAACGATTGTATACGAAATTGAAACTGCTATCTATAATTCTTTGGAACGAGAAATTTCAACCAACGAAATTGGGGAAATGCTGATTGAAAAGCTACGGAAATTGGATCAGGTTGCCTTTGTGCGGTTTGCTTCAGTTTACCGTGATTTTCAGGATGTGGAAACCTTCCGTCATGAAATCGACAAGATTTTAAAGTGATAATTAACCAAAGCAAGCAAATTTATTTTAATAAATTTGGGCAATATCACGAAAATTAAAAAAATACTTTACAAAATGATTTCAGCGTGATATAATCAACTTGAATTATAATTCTATCTTGTACAAGGAGGACTGAGAAATGAAACGCTATGAAAAACCGTTTTTGACGGTAGCTCGTTTTACAACTCAGGAAACCATTGCTAACAGTCCTTACAGCGAAGTAACTGTAAAGCAAGAAGCTGTTGAAGGTGTTGGCAACGTGGTAGTGACATCTTTTCAAATCGATAGCTTTGGAGCAAATTCCAATTCCTGAGGCGAGAAAAGTTTTAATTCTTAATAAAAAAAGACCGGTTTCAATCGGTCTTTTTTTATTTTTATCTGTTTGATATTTTTACAATATTCCAATCTGTTTTAAAAAAAAGATTCTTATAAAAATCATAAGAAACTGTCAGTTTTTCAGACTTCCCTTTTGCAAATCTTCAAGAGTAATATTGTCAAAATAGTCATTGATGAGCCTGTGAAATTCGTTCCACATGGGAAGGGTAAGACAGTAATCTGCACGATTGCATTTCTTTTCGTTACACTCCAAGCAGGAAACAGGTGCAAGAGTTCCTTCTGTCAGTCTGAGAATTTCTCCTATTTTGTATTCAGACGGCTCCTTTGACAGGCGATATCCGCCTCCTTTTCCATGAATCCCTTCCACCAATTTGTTTTTGGAAAGAACGGGCATGATGTGCTCAATATATTTTAACGAAAGTTCCTGCTGTTGTGCAACTGTTTTCATGGCGAGGAATCCTTTATCCTTATGTTCGGCAAGGGCAAGTAAAATCCGCAATGCATATCTGCCTCTTGTGGAAATCATCATGGTTTTCTTCCTTATCCTTTCTATTATTCGGAGAACAGGGCAGTGGATAAATATCGGTCTCCGATGTCGGGTAACAATGTAACAATGGTTTTCCCTTTATTTTCGGGTTGTTTTGCAAGTTGAATGGCGGCAAAGAGTGCTGCTCCCGAAGAAATTCCTGCCAAAACACCTTCTGCTTTTCCCAGTAATCTTCCTGTTTCCAAGGCATCTTTGTCAGATACGGGAAGGACTTCGTCATAAATATCTGTGTTTAGTACCTTGGGAACAAATCCTGCACCAATGCCCTGAATGTTATGGGTGCCGGCAATACCTGTTGACAAAACCGCCGAGGTGGCCGGTTCAACTGCCACAATTTTAATGTCATTATTTTTAGATTTTAAATAGGTGCCGACTCCTGTAATGGTTCCCCCGGTGCCTACACCGGCAACAAAAATGTCTATTTTTCCATCAGTATCCTCATAAATTTCGGGACCGGTCGTGAGAAAATGTGCCTGTGAATTAGCTGGATTGACAAATTGATCGGGAATAAAGCTGTTGGGAATCTCGACTGCCAGCTCGTTCGCTTTGTCGATGGCACCTTTCATTCCTTTTGCTCCTTCTGATAGCACCAGCTCTGCCCCGTAGGCTTTCATCAGTTGCCTACGTTCTACAGACATAGTGTCCGGCATTACAATAATAACACGGTATCCTCTTGCTGCCCCGACAGAAGCTAGCCCGATTCCTGTATTTCCCGAAGTGGGTTCAATAATGACTGAGTCCGGTTTTAATTTTCCCGTTTGCTCCGCCTCGTCAATCATCGCCTTTGCAACACGGTCTTTTACCGAGCCTGCCGGATTAAAATATTCCAGCTTTGCTAAGAGGGTTGCATTTAGATTCAGTTTTTTTTCAATATTTGTCAGCTCCAGAAGGGGGGTTTTCCCAATTAACTGGTCAACTGATGTATAAATATCACTCATAAGATGGCACCTTCTCTCTTTTACATATCTTTTTAGTAGGTAATTATAGTATACCGCTATTTTTCTATTTTGTCAATGGGTAAAAAGAATTTCATATTTATTCATAGATTCGGCGGTATTGATTCAAAGAATTTTCATTATTGTAAGTGGGAATGCCTTTCAATTTAAGGAGGGTGGAGCAAGGAAGACACAAAAAATGCAAGTGAGATAGAGACTCGTACAAGGGTCTTTTTTGTAGATATGACAATACCGGCTGAGCCGCTATTTTTGAGATTTCCTTCCTATAAAAGAAAATTTTTATACTTAACAAAACAACCTATTGTGAATAGTTGACAAAAATATTAAAATGTTGTATAATAAAATGAAGTGTAAAAAATTTTAAGTAAAAGAGGAATTTGGAGGAACAAATAATGATCCTCAAACCGTATTTTTGACAGAGCATGTAACAGATATGGACGACGATTGATTAAAATAATAGAAAGAAAAGGAGTTCAGAATTGAACTTTAAAAAACGCAACAAACATAAGTTGCAGAAAGTGAAATATCATTATGGACGAGAATAAAAGAACGATACCGTTTAGCCCTCCGGACATCGGTAATCTTGAAATTGAGGAAGTCGTAAACGCTCTTAAATCCGGGTGGATTACAACAGGACCGAGAACAAAACAACTTGAAAAGAATATTGCAAAGTGGATCGGCATAGAAAAATGCGTCTGCCTTAATTCCCAAACCGCATGTGCAGAAATGGCACTTCGTGTTATGGGGA
>JAZNAU010000005.1:0-7907 GCA_045586685.1 Clostridia bacterium | reverse complement strand
CATTCTTAACCTGTACGTTGTTCGTTACTTGGTTAATTTCTTTTTTGTGCAATCTCTTGCACGGAATTAACGTGAACTAATTGTCATTATGCTGTTTAGTTTTCAATGTCCGCTCGCTTGTCCTCTCTCAAAGACAGCTTACTTAGTATATCACATCTTCTGCCACTTGTCAACACTTTTTTTCATTTTTTGCAAAACTTTTTTTAGCGTTATTCTCTTTCTTTCAAAAGATGCTCAATTATAATATCATATTCTTATTCTTCTGTCAAGAGTTTTTTTAAAATTTTCATATCTTTTTCGTATTCTTCTGCCAGATGCTTACGGTAAATCACACTGGCGGGATGAAAAAGGGGAAAATGCCAGTATTGTTTCCCTAAGATTTCCACAATTCTTTCCTGCCCATGCACCAAAGATATAGCAGGAGCATCAGGACAAAGAGCTTTAAAAGGAACATTTCCCAAGGTCACAATCCATTCCGGAGTTAGGATGTCTATTTCCCGATGTAAATATACACGATTTTTGGAAATTTCTTCTGTTTTTGCAGGACGGTTCACAACATTTCCTGTTTTAGGATTTTTTTTACACAGGCGATACTTAATGGCATTGGTGATATATACCTGTTCCCGTTGCAAGCCCGCTCCTTCCAAAAAAGCAGTCAGCTGCCTTCCGGCCGCTCCCACAAAAGGACGTCCTTGTCGCACCTCATCTTTTCCCGGTGCTTCACCGATTAACAGTAGTCTTGCTTGAGGATTTCCAAAACCCATTACCAACTGTTCTCCTTCAAACACACGGCAATATTCTTGGTAAAATTCTTCCAAACGGTTATTCATCGCTAAGCTCCTTATATTTTTTCACTGCCTTTTTCAAATCATGCCAGAAGGGCATTTTCTTAGACTCATCCCGAAGCAGTGCTGCAGGATGAAAGGTAGGCATAATAAAAACCCCGTTTTTCTCAATCCATTCACCGCGGATTTTTGTAATTCTTGCATCCTTGGATACTACCCATTTTAAAGAGGTAGATCCGAGGCACACAATCACTTTCGGACGAATGAGTGCAACCTGATTCCTAAGCCAATCGATACACGCCTGACCTTCTGCATCCTCGGGCACACGGTTGTTGGGAGGACGGCATTTCACAACATTGGCAATATACACCTCTTCGCGGGAAACTCCTAAGGCTTCCAATCCTTTTTCCAACAGCTGACCGGCACGCCCCACAAAAGGACGGCCGGTCCTGTCCTCATCCGCACCGGGTCCTTCACCGATAAACATCAAATCTGCACGAAGATTTCCTTCTCCAAACACAACAGTATTTCTTGTTTTACTGAGATCACAGTTTTTGCAAATCATACAGCGGTCATATAGTTCCTGCCAGTGATACACGACTTTCACCTCTTGCAAAAAGGCCGCTCCGATTCACGGAACAGCCCCGATTTTATTCTCCTATATAATAATCTCCATTTTCATCGTAATAAACATCGGTTTCCGAGTCCAAATAGAGATTTCCGGATTCGTCATAGTATCCGTCATCTTCATAATACATTTCATCATAATATTCAGAGGTTTCTTCCGCATTCTCTTCCAAATTCAGACCGTTCCCCTCTGTCCCGTTTCCGCGCAACTCATCAGGTGTTTTGGTTACACCTGGAATTTGTGCACCAAAAAAATCTACCATCAACTGCTCCAATTCGTTATGGCGAACTTCAACGTAAGAAACCCCATCACTATCCGCCAAATCACAGGGCAACACATGAGTACGGAAATTGTTCATATCCAGAGAACGTAAATCCGAAGCAATTTTAATCATTTCAGAAAGATTCATATTGGTTATTACCTGTTCAGAGAATACCTCGTACAAATCATCTATTTTGGTGATTAACGACATGTTCAGCTTCTGTTCCACAACCGCCTTGACAAAATCTCTTTGTACCGCTGTTCTGTCCATATCTCCAAAGGTGTACTGACGAAAACGAACAAGCTGTTCTGCTTTATCCCCGTCAAGGAACTGATAACCAGGATATAAATCAATGTACAAATCCTGAAAAGGGTCGCTGTACAACATTCGCTCCGGAACGTCAAAATAAACGCCACCGATTGCATCAATGACCTCACGGAACACGGAAGGGTCAAAGGATATATAATATGGAATGGAAATTCCCAATAATTCTTCTACTACTTCGAGGGATTCTTCTTCCCCGCCAATGGCATGAGATGCATTGATTTTTGTATCATAACCATAGGTTGAAATTTTAGTATCACGGGGAATACTCATAATATCTACAGCTTTATCATTATGATCGATGCTAACAAGCATCATACTATCAGAATTCTGACCGCCTACATCTGTTCCCATTACCAGAATATTGGTTCTGCCCGACATAGAGCCCCTTGCAGGGCTGATGCCCGGAATAGAGAACTGAGAAAAAGAAAGATATAACACAAGTGCAGATAATCCTGCTAACATAATTGTTGTAACCAAAAAAGTAATTAAAAACTTTTTCAAGGACATGCTTCACCTCCTGAAAAAATGAGAAGCTGCAGCGTTACGCTACAGCTTCGATTGGTGGAGGGAGATGGATTCGAACCATCGAAGTCACTGACAACAGATTTACAGTCTGCCCCCTTTGGCCACTCGGGAACCCCTCCATATGTTGGAGCTGGTGATGGGACTTGAACCCGCAACCTGCTGATTACAAATCAGCTGCTCTGCCAATTGAGCTACACCAGCATATTTTTAACGACGAAGCCTATTATAGCATAGTTTTACCAAATTGTCAACTACTTTTTCATCATTTTTAAAAAAATTTTCGCCGGCAAAGGCTGCCCGTCCACAAAACACACAACATTCGCTTTTTCAACGAACAAAAAGAATTATATCACACTTTGCAAAGGTTGTCAAGGCTTTTTTAAAAGAATTTCTTTTTGTCGAAAAAAGGAACGAGTGCTCATTGGCACCCGTCTCCCTTTGTTCTGTTATTATCTTTTTTATTTTGCAGGCACAATCTTTTCCTTTCCGCCCATGTAAGGACGCAGAACCTCCGGAATCTTAACACTGCCGTCTTCTTCCAGATTGTTTTCCAAGAAAGCAATCAACATTCTGGGTGGTGCTACAACGGTGTTATTTAAGGTATGAGCAAAGTATTTCTTGCCCCCTTCTCCATGAACGCGAATTTTCAATCTTCTTGCCTGAGCGTCTCCCAAATTGGAGCAACTGCCAACCTCAAAATATTTCTGCTGACGGGGAGACCACGCCTCCACATCATAGGACTTCACCTTTAAATCTGCCAAATCGCCTGAGCAACATTCAATAGTACGTACAGGGATATCCAAAGAACAGAATAAATCAACGGTGTTTTTCCACAGCTTATGGAACCAGTCCATGCTTTCCTCCGGCTTACAAACCACAATCATTTCCTGTTTTTCAAATTGATGAATTCTATAAACCCCCCGTTCTTCCAATCCGTGAGCACCCTTTTCCTTACGGAAACAGGGAGAATAGCTGGTCAGGGTATGCGGCAGAGTATCTTCTGCTACAATGGTATCAATATATTTTCCGATCATAGAATGCTCAGAGGTACCAATCAAATACAAGTCTTCTCCCTCGATTTTATACATCATAGCATCCATTTCTGCAAAGCTCATAACCCCTGTTACCACGTTACTGCGAATCATAAAGGGGGGAATACAATAAGTAAAACCACGGTTAATCATAAAATCACGGGCATAGGTAATCACGGCAGAATGTAATTGTGCCACATCTCCCATCAGATAATAAAATCCGTTTCCTGCTACCTTTCTTGCCGCATCCAAATCAATCCCATTTAGCTTTTCCATAATCTCTGTATGGTAAGGGACTTCGAAATCAGGAATTACAGGTTCGCCGAACTTTTCCAGTTCTACATTTTCACTGTCGTCCTTCCCAATGGGTACTGTTTCGTCAATGATATTGGGAATGAGCATCATACGGGACTGCAATTCTTCATCCAATTCCGTTTCTTTTTGTTCCAGTTCAGCCAGACGGCCGGAAAATTCTGCAACCTTTTTTTTGACTTCTTCTGCTTCCTCTCGTTTGCCTTGTCCCATCAAAGCACCAATCTGCTTAGAAATCTTATTCCGTTCCCCACGCAGAAAATCCGCTTCCGACTTTGCGGCACGAAGGTCTGTGTCAATAGCAATGGCTTCATCTACCAAGGAAAGCTTCTTATCCTGAAATTTTTTCTTAATATTTTCTTTTACAAGCTCAGGATTTTCCCGAACAAATTTCATATCTAACATATAACTACATCCTTTTTCAAAAAGTTTTTTCCGTATCAAACGGTACGTTTCTTTTTATTATACCATAAATTTTAAAAAATTCAACTATTTTTCGAAAAATCAATCAAAGGTTGCCACCGGCTGTTGGGGAGGTGTGGAAACAGAAATTTGTGAGGCATACAGCACCGGTCCTTTTCCTTTATACAAAGCATTATATTCGTGCCGAAGTTCTCCTTCCACCACAACCCAGTCACGGGTTTTTAACGAAAACAACGCCTTATATTTGCACACAATCCCCCGATATGCAATATCATCCGCACAGCAGGTCATTATGTGCCGTCCTGCCACAACCGTTCCCTCTGGCATTTTATGATCCTTTGCTACAATGGCTTTAAACCGCACTTTTTTGCCAATATATTTCTCCATTTCCTCCGTGAAATCCCGATACCACCAAGCATAATCTTTATCTTCAATCTGAATCACAGGGGCATTGATATCAAAGGGTAACGGATCTTCAATTTCGTCATATTCTAAAGTTCCGTCGCACAATTCATACGAAATAGATGCACGGCGGGACACGCCTCGTACAATTTTATGCAGTGCCATTTTATCCGTATTTTCATCCACACGGTTAAACACCACCAACTCGCACCCCTGTAGCTTGTCCACTACAAGAGGACGCATGTTTACATTGAAGTTTAAAAAAGTACGCGAATCTGCAAACATCAGTTCTTGATACACAAGCCAGTTTTTCGGCAGAGCATTGTACAAGGACTCCAGCTTCCACATTCCGTTATACTCCACTACCACACGGTCTGCCTTACATTTCTTTTCCTGTTCAGCCAAAAATGTAGCGGTAAGCTGTTCTTCTTCCTCAACGGTTACCACTGTGACGGCGGTATTGGGAAATGGGATATCATATTCTTCTATTCCTTCTTCACACAGTAAAAGAAGGGTATTTTCTCCCGAATTAAACCGCTCGTCTGCTAGGGTTTCACGGGCACTTTTGGTTTTTCCTGCTTCTAAAAAACCGGTGAAAATATAAACGGGAATTCCCATCATAATCACTCTTTTCAATTAAAAAATAATTGCTCCAATGCCTGTTCATCCAGATTTGCACCAATGACACAAAATCTTCCGATCGCAACAGCAGAGCCGACTCTTACATCCGGTTCGCCGGGAACATAGTCAAAATGAATCCATGTTCCGTCCTCTCCGGGAACAATTCCTTTGGCACGAAGCACCGTACCGTACTTGGTGTCTTCCAGTGTTTCCAAAGCATTTTGAATTTCTGTAAGAGTAAAAACACGAACGGTTTCTTTGCCCCATGAGGCAAACACTTCCTCTGCATGATGATGCCCGTGACAATCACAATGGCCATCGTGGTCATGGTGATGTTCGTGGCAATCGCAATGGTCGAGGTGGTCATGATGATGTTTGTGGCAATCGCAATGGTCGAGGTGGTCATGATGATGTTTGTGGCAATCGCAATGGTCGAGGTGGTCATGATGATGTTCGTGGCAATCGCAATGGCTGTGGTGGTGAGTTTCATGCACCAATTCTTCCAATTCCTTCTCCAGCGAATATTCCATTGCCTTCAAAAGCTGTGTTCCCGTCAGCCGATCCCAAGGGGTAGTAATGACAACTGCCGATTCATTTTGAGAACGCACCAACTCCAGACATGTATTTAGCTTCTCCTCGTCAACACCGTCAGTATGACTTAACACTATTACAGTAGCAGAATAAATCTGGTCATTAAAAAATTCTCCAAAATTTTTCATGTACATTTTGCATTTTTTTGCATCAACAACCGTACAGCAACGGCCAAGCTCTGCTCTTTCATCTCCCAAATCCTTCACTGCACGAATTACATCGCTTAACTTCCCTACACCGGATGGTTCAATCAAAATTCTGTCGGGGCTGTACTCGTCCAGCACCTTTTTCAAGGCATCAGAAAAATCCCCAACCAAACTACAGCAAATACAGCCGGAATTCATTTCGTTTACTGTAATTCCCGCATCCTGCAAAAAACTACCGTCAATGCCGATTTCGCCAAATTCATTTTCAATCAGCACTAATTTTTCCCCTTTGTATCCTTCCTGAATCAATTTTTTAATCAGCGTGGTTTTCCCCGCTCCCAAAAAGCCGGAAAAAAGGTCTATTTTTGTCATTAAGCTCATCCTTCCTTTTTTCTTAAAAAGCCATCATTACAGAGGCAACAAATGCAACTATAGTGGAAATGTATTCAATTTTTCTTATTTTTTCATGTCTTAAAGCACTTATCAAAGTAGAGAAAATCATAACACCGCCTGTTACAAAGGGATACTGTACCGAGGCATCCAGTGCACCGGGAGCAACACAAATAAGAAGAAGCAAGTCCCCTATACCGTTTAAAAAGCCACCGCCAGCCGTATACCAAAGATTTTTCCCTTTAAGCAAAGGAAGTTTTTCACCTTTTACAGCAAGCCATATACCGCATATTACAATCGTCCATATACCTGAATAAAACATAAAACTTGTACTGTCAGTATTGGCAATTCCTAAATTCTGATGAATTGCAGTGGTTGAACCGATTGTACCATTCAATAAAAAGACTAGCATATAATACAAAAATGCTTTTTTACTACTGCCACCTTTTTGTATGTTCATTAAAACTGCAACTACCACCAACAGACAGCAAATAATTTTAAAGATATTGATTGTTTCCCCAAAAAGAGAAACCCCTATGATAAAAGGCATTATCATTCCGCCAAGCATCGTAAAAACCGAATAAACAGACAAATTTGCAACAGAAAATGCCTTTAAGCTGAAATAATTCATCAATATGTAGCATAGAGCATACACTCCTGACAACAAGAAAGAAAAGATGGTAAATTCAAGTTCAAAACGGCTAAGTATCAGCATTATAACGATAATAGCAAAACCCTTATACACCGAAAAAACAAGTGCAGAAAAAAGACTTGTTCCGCATTTTTCTTCATACTTTTGTTGATACAAAAACTGTAACGAAAAAAGAAATGCTGCCAAAATAACCAATAAATAATACTTCATGAAAATTCTCCTTTTTGTCCTTCGTTATAATAAATTTATCCTAATAATTATATAACGATTACAAAAAAATGTCAACTATTTATTTCGAACCAACCACAATACATTTATATGTCCTTTTTATAGGACATGAACTTTCATATAATAAAAAAACCGCCGGACCGACAGTCCGGTTCGACGGTTGTTTTACCAAATTTTATGCTATATTTTTTGCATAGGTTGCCGCATACAATTCCAATGCTTTGGAATGGAGCTTGCTGACATAAGTATATTCATAATAAAGCTTGGCAGCAATCTGAATCAAAGAAAGATTCCGTATGTAATAAAGATACAGCACATTACGGTAAGGTTGAGGAAGGCAAGTAATTTTTTCTTCAATTTCAATTCGCTTGTTGACCAATTCCTCTACTCTTTGGACATAGTGTTCTTTTAATGTAATCAGTGCAATTACACCGTTTTCCAAATTTCCGCTGTATCCGCTGTAAAGTCTGCTCTCTAAGCTGCGGATTTCATCTTTTCTGTTTCTGATTTCTTCCGCATCCTGCCGATAGTCCAAAAGCTCCCGTTTTGCCTGTTGTATTGTCATATGATCTCCTCCTTTGATT
>JAZNAU010000004.1:0-18861 GCA_045586685.1 Clostridia bacterium | reverse complement strand
GGGAGACCGCCCGGGAAAGTAAGTAGTTGCCGGAACATTTTAAAAAGAGTTGTCAAAATGACAACTCTTTTTTTGTACGACATGAAAAAGAATTTAGACACGAACTTTTGCAAGGCGGTCCGACCGGAAACAACCAGTTTTCTGACGAAAATTGATTAGAGTAGTTGCCGGAACATTTTAAAAAGAGTTGTCAAAATGACAACTCTTTTTTGTAACTTAAGGTGGATTGAACGACAATAATTGACAATCGTAAAGGTAATATGATATAATAAAAAAGGAAAATTTTCTCTTAAATCAACAGAAACGGCCCCTTGTCCTACAAAGGAATTTAAAAAAATTTTTGGTAAATTCACAGGCAAGGAAAAAGCAAAAAAGGAGGGCTTCCCATCATTCATTTATTATTCATTATAATTTCTTGCGGGGCGTTGTTAGTTTTGATGATGCCGCCAACCATTACCGGTGTTATTTTAACAGCTTTGATGCTTGCCGTTGGTATAGGTTTGATTGTTTATAGGGGAGTTCACAAAGTCCCTTTCTGGAAAAATATACAATATTTTCGTATGTCAATTATCGTGCTTGTTGTTGCATATTTAGGAGTCTGTTTTTATGATCATTGGAGTCTTTCTTCTAAAATACAGGCCATAGCAACGATGCTTCATACGTCGTTTGAAACAATACTTCTTATTTGCACGATAATAATCTCGGTCTTGTCCATTTATTTTTTCGATGTTTTACTGCAGATTATAGCAAAAAAATTATTTGATATTAACCCGAAAAATATATTTTTAAAATGTTTACTATCTAGCCTCATTGCTTCTGTTATTATGGTAATGTTGGCCAATATTATGGCTGGGGTCGAAGCCTTCTCTATGGGAAGTTTAAAGTTCTTTTTTGGTGTACTGATTGTACTGGTAGTCATTTTGTTTTTATACTGTTTGCTTGGACGAATTGTACCCTCTATTTTTATCGGAACAGCTATATTTATGATTATTTCCACTATAAATGTGTATGTGTATAAGTTTCGAGGACGTTTGTTTGAGCCTGTAGATATTTTTTCTGCTAGTACCGCTATGAATGTAGCGGAGAATTACAGTTTCTTTCCGTTGCCCTTTAGCATGATCGTGGGTTGGGGTGTTTTTATTGCTATGTTGACAGTGGTCTGTCGTATAAACGGTAAAGTCAAATTAAAACTATCTGTCAAAGGACGATTGGGGTTGTTCCCTCTCTGTATTATCAGCTCTGTTGCGATTTTCTTTTATGCTTCCACTCTTAAAACATACCATTGGCATAATGACGGTGCGCTTTTTAATGGGTATATTTTGGATTTTGTGTCCAAGTTTAAGGAAATCTCTGTATCCGAACCCGATCAATATAGTGTAGAACAGATTTCTAAACTGGCTGATCGATATGAGGGAGATGATTACCATACTAAATCCAAACGTTCAGAACAGCCACATATCATTGTCATTATGGATGAGGCGTTTTCTGATCTAGGTGTTGTTGGCAAATTTTCAACCAATATGGAGGACATTCCGTTTATCTCTTCTCTGAAAGAGAATACCATTTCCGGATATGCTTTAACATCTGTCTATGGTGGGAATACAGCGAATTCCGAATATGAATTTCTCACAGGAAACTCAATGGCATGGTTGGCTCCAAATGTTGTTCCTTACCAACAATATATTCGATCGTCAACCTACTCTATGGCGTCGTATCTTAAGTCATCGCACAACTATACATGTGTGGCCATGCATCCATTTCAAGCAGAAGGATGGAATCGTCCCACTGCATACGAACATTTAGGGTTTGATGAATGTTATTTTGTTGAAGATTTTCCACAGGAAAATTTTGTCCGAGAATATGTTAGTGACAAAGAAATGTTTAGATTCTTGATTGAAACTTATGAAACAAAAAAAGAAAATCCATTGTTTCTATTTGGCGTAACTATGCAAAATCATGGCAGTTATAACTACACCGGCAAAAACTACACCAAAACCATTTCGCTCAATCAATATGGTGATAAATATCCGGATGTGGAACAGTATCTTTCTCTGGTTCATGAAACAGACAAAGCGGTAGAATATTTGCTTTCCTATTTTCAAAATATAGATGATAATGTAGTAATTGTGTTCTTTGGCGATCATCAACCCAAACTAAGGGAATCATTTTATCAGACTATGGGTGGAACAACAGCGGCAACATTGGATGAGAAACAGAAACGCTACAAGGTTCCGTTCTTTATTTGGGCAAATTATGATATTGAAGAAGCATATGTAGACTGTACCAGCTTAAATTATCTGTCGTCATATGTATATCAAGCGGCAGGAATCACTTTACCGCCATACAACCGATTTTTGCAGGAGATGGAGAAGAAAATACCTTCCATAAATGCAATAGGATTTTACTCGCTTATCAATGGATGTTATATGCCCTTTGAGGAAGCGAACAAAGAGGAGCTTGAGTGGTTAGAATTGTACGAAGCATTACAATATAATTGCATTTTTGATCATAAATACCGAAGCAAAACATTTTTTTCAGTAACAAAATAAATTTTCATATTACTATAAAAATTGCGTGGAGAAATTGGGTGAAAACAGCGGGATGTTCCTATAATTCCCGAAGTGATTACGTATGATAGAATTGCAAACAGATGATTGACAAAAACACTAAAGAAGAGGGTACGATATAATATGAAGTTTGTTCGATTGTTAAAAGAGGAATCTGTACTATGTATTGCAAGTATTTTGGCGGTGATCTCCTGTTTTTTTATCACACCTGACAAAAGCTATTTGGGATACATAGATTTTCGCACTTTGAGCTTGCTCTTTTGCCTGATGACGGTGATGACAGGATTACAACAATTAGGCATATTTCGGTTTGTTGCAGAAAAGTTAGTGAAACGGGTAAAAACAGAACGAGGTTTGGTTTTACTTCTGGTATTGCTTTGTTTCTTTTCCTCTATGCTGATTACCAACGATGTGGCACTGATCACGTTTGTACCCTTCAGCCTTACCATCTTCAATCTGTTAGGCAGTAAAAAGCGAATCATTTCGCTTGTCGTTATGGAAACAATTTCTGCAAATTTGGGAAGTATGCTTACACCCATTGGAAATCCTCAAAATTTGTATCTTTACAGTCAATCGGGAATGTCTTTGATAAACTTTGTAAAATTACTTTTGCCTTACACTGCGGTCTCTCTCATGCTTTTGGTCGTTTGGATTTTTGTCCAAGGAAAAGGGAATGAATTACAGATCAATCAAAGTTCAGATATCATCATTGCAAGAAAAAAACAAATTTTATTTTATGGTATCTTGTTCTGCCTTTGTTTGTTAACAGTTGCAAATATTTTAGATTATAAATGGTTGCTTATTGTACTGCTTTTAACGGTGGCGGTATGGGACAGAAAGACATTAAAGGGTGTAGACTATTCTTTATTGCTTACCTTTTTTGCTTTTTTTATTTTTGTTGGAAATATGGGACGTATGGAATTATTCCGTCGCTTTTTGGAATGGGTGGTGGAAGATAAGGTGGTGCTTTCCAGTATTGTTGCCAGTCAAATAATTAGCAATGTTCCGACGGCGCTTTTATTGTCGGGATTTACTAATAATTGGAATGAGTTGTTAATTGGCACTAATTTAGGGGGCTTGGGCACGTTGATTGCTTCTATGGCAAGCCTAATTTCCTTTAAATACGTAGGTCAAATTGAAAGAAAAAGTATCTATTTACTATATTTTACCTTGGGAAATCTTTTCTTTCTTGTACAATTACTGGGATTGTATTATATAATTAAATGATAGAAAATCCGTAAATAGTACATTGTTTAAAATGTTACAATTATATTACAGACAATTTGATGCTTGAAGTTTGTACAAAAATGTAGTATAATATATACAATCTAATTTTTTAAGGAGGAATTGAAAGAGTATGAAGAAAAGAATTTTTGCTTTCACTCTCTGTCTTGTTGTTGCATTTATGTTTGGGGCATGCGGTAACGGCGGGGGAACTTCTTCTTCTGAGGTTGTTGCAACCGTAAACGGAGAAGATATTACAATGGATGAACTGAATTACTTCCTGATTCAGGCTGCATCTCAGCTTAAAACTGAACATGCTGATGCTGTAACCGGTGAGCTTGCTAAAGACTTTTGGAGCACTGAGCTGGAAGGGGAAGACGGTAAAACAGCTGAAGAAGTTGCTTTAGAAAAAGCAATGGATGCAGCGGTTGAATTCCATATTTATAAAATTGAGGCGGAAAAACTGGGGCTGAAACTAACAGATGAGGATCAGGAAACCATTGACTCTCAAAAACAGAGCATGCTGGATTCTTATGGGAAAGTTATGTATGAAGCACAAATGAAGGCTGCAGGTTTTACAGAAGAAGTTTTCACGAATTTGATGACACTGAGTTTATATTCTCAAAAGTTGTATGCGAACTTTACCGAGGGTTTGGATGAAGAAACCATCAATGCCGAAGCAAAGGAATATTTTAATGAAAATTATCTGAAGGCAAAGCATATTCTGATTTCTACTCAGGATGCTGCAACCGGTGCTATGCTGGAGGGAGAAGCTTTGAAAGAAAAGCAGGCTTTGGTTACAGAAATTCAGGACAAAATTAAAGCCGGTGAAAACTTTGACGACCTTGTGAAGGAATATGGAGAAGATCCCGGTATGGAAGGCAGTCCTGAAGGTTATGTATTTGCCGAAGGTGAAATGGTTACGGAATTCTATGAAGGAACAAAAGCTCTTGAGGTTGGTGCAGTCAGTGAACCTGTTATCACTTCCTATGGTATGCATATCATTAAGAGAGAAGCTTTGACTGATGCTGATTATGACACCTATGCAGAAAATGCAAAAAACATGGTTATGAGCGACATGTTTATAGAAAAGTTGGATGAATATAAAGCAGCAGCAGATGTGAAAACAACCTCGGCTTATGACAAGATTGATGTAAAAGCAGTAGTGGAACAATATGAAAAGGATTACGAAGAAGCTTCTGCAGTCATCGAAGAAGAATACGCGAAGATGCAGGAAGAACAGGCTGCTGCAGAATCCGAAACAGCTGATGATGAAGCAGCTGTACCCGAAGAAGAAGCAACTGAAGAAGTTGAAGAATCTGCGGCTGAATAAAAATGCCAACAACACTCTGAAAGCAACCTGCTTTTGGAGTGTTTTTGTTTGGAGGATGGGCAAATGCTTGAAAAAGAATTATATGAAAGTGTAAAATTATTTTTAGAGGATTTGGGATTTCAGGTGCAGGCAGAGGTGAAGGATTGCGATGTAGTGGGTCAAAAAGGGGAAGATTTGGTTATCGTGGAACTGAAACGGAATCTTTCTGTCAGACTTTTGACTCAGGCTGTACAGCGTCAAAAATTAGGGGCAGATGTTTATGTGGCAATTCCAAAGCCTACCCGTTATAAGTATGATAAAAAGCATAAGGAATTACTGCATTTGCTCAGACGTTTGGAATTGGGACTTCTTTTTGTTAGTCCTGAAAAACAGTTAGTAGAGGTGGCTTTACACCCTCAGCCTTTGAATTTGAAACAAGTTTTGACTACGGGAAAGAAAAAAAGAAACGCACTGGAAAAAGAATTAGAATTACGGCAGTTCAACATCAATCAGGGTGGAAGCTCAGGGACGAAGATCATGACAGCATACAGAGAACAGGCATTATTTCTATGCTGTGCATTATCTGAGATGGGGAGCGGTTCCGCAAAAGAACTGGCAGTTTTGATTGAAATGGAACAAGCCAAGGTTTCTGCAATGCTTCGGCGAAATTATTACGGTTGGTTTGAACAACCCCAAAGGGGAGTGTATTGTTTGACAGAGGAAGGGAAAAATGCAATCAATCAGTATCCTTCCATTGCAACCTTTTATTTTGAAAAATTGCATAGGGAAGCAGAGGAAGGGGAAGAATAATCCTTTTGTCATGCACTGAATTTCTATTATGAAGCGGAACAGAACAGTGTTGATAGATTTGGATTCAGAAACCATGCGCATGGAGAAAGCAAGAAAATGGATGTGGAAGCTTTCACTATGAGAGACCGTACCATGGTTCCTTTGAGAGTGATTTCCGAATCTCTTGGAAAAAATGTGTTCTGGGATGATAAGGGGTTGATTATTATCAGTGATGAAGCACCCGTTTGGGATTCTGTTGAAAATGCTGATATTATTGATGGCATTATCAAAGCGATTAAAATTGTTGAATAATACAAATCATAAAACAAACCCCCGATTGCATAGATTGCATCGGGGGTATTTTTATGAAAAAACAGTATTTTCTTTTTATGTTTTTTATGATTTTATTTGTTCTGTGGTGGTTCTGGTTTATGAAGCACTATGCAATTTAATTTTCTTGCAGGATGTATTCCATGGAATCTACAAGAGCATTCCAACTGGCTTCAATAATGTCGGTAGAAATACCTACGGTTGTCCATGTTTCTTTTCCGTTGGTAGATTCAATCAGAACACGGACGCGGCTTTCTGTTGCTTTTTCAGTGTCAAATACACGAACTTTGTAGTCAATCAGGTAAACCTCTTTTATTTGAGGATAAAATACCATCAGAGCTTTTCTGAGAGCTTTATCCAATGCGTTTACAGGACCGTTTCCTAATGCTGCGGTAATTTCCTCTTTTCCGTCTACTGCAATGTGAATCATGGCAGAGGACTGCTTCGCTTCTTTATTGTAGGTTAATTCGCCCATTGTTTTATAAAGCAGAACTTGAAAATGGGGAGTAAACTGTCCTAAGAATTTTTTTACCAGTAATTCAAAACTGGCGTCCGCACCCTCAAACTGGTATCCTTCATGCTCCATTTCTTTAATCCGATCCATCAACTTCGCAATTTCAGGAGATTGCTTGGAAAAACCGGGAGCAATGGTTTTTAACTTATTGAGCAAGGTGGTTCTTCCTGCAAATTCGGATAACAAAAATTTTCGTTTATTTCCTACAACAGATGGGTCAATGTGCTCAAAAGAGGAAGATACCTTTTGTACTCCGTCTGCGTGCATTCCTGCTTTGTGGGCAAAGGCACTTCGGCCGGTATATGGTGCATTGTGAGGTAGGGAAATATTGGATACTTCTGCAATCGTTGCTGCGGTTTTGGTCAAGCTTTTTAAATGATAACCGCAATCAATTCCATATTTTAATTGAAGATTGGGAATGATAATACTTAAATTTGCGTTTCCGCATCGTTCTCCGTATCCTAAAAAAGTTCCCTGTACCATGCTGGCACCAGCCCGAACGGCTTCTAAGGAATTGGCAACACCGCATCCACTATCGTTGTGTGTATGAATTCCAACGGGAATCACAAATTGACTGCATACAGATTCGGTGATTTCATATATCGTATGGGGAAGACTGCCACCGCTGGTGTCGCATAGGCATAAATGATCAACACCTGCATTTGCAGCCGTCCGAAGGACCTGTATGGCATACTCAGGATTTTCTTGGTAGCCGTCAAAAAAATGCTCAGCGTCAAATATAACCTCTTTTCCCTTTGCCTTTAGAAAAAGAATAGAGTCGATTACCAACTGTAAATTTTCTTTCGGTGTTATTCCAAGCACCGTGGTTACTTGCGAAACGGATGCTTTTCCAAAAATAACTACAACCGGAGTTTGTGCGTCTATCAGTTTTTGTATTCCTTCGTCCTCGCCGGGCATCATACCTTTTCGGACGGTGCTGCCAAAGGCACAAAGCTTCGCATTATGTAACGGAATTTCTTTTGCACGTTGAAAAAATTCCATGTCCTTAGGATTGGAGGAGGGATTTCCGCCTTCAATATATGAAATTCCGAATTGATCTAATGTTTTTAAAATATGAAGTTTGTCTTGTACAGAAAAAGATATTCCTTCGCTCTGTGCTCCGTCCCGCAGAGTCGAATCAAAAAATTGAATTTTTTTCATTGGCTCACCTCTTTAATAGCTTTATTATAGCATACATTTTATCTCTTGTCCACCAAAATTGTATGAAAAAAGGAGATTTTGCGTATAGTAACAATAAAAAAGGTGAAAGAAAATGAAAAAAATTGGAGAACAGATGGCTGTAAGCGGAGTTTTGCTGTTATTAGGAGCGGTTGTATTGGCACAGATGTTTTTACTGCGACCGGATACCCGCTCTGTTTTTACAAATGCTGATTTGTTTGAAGGAGCAGCGGGTCTGAGTGTAGCAGAAAGAACAGCACAACTTACATTGGAAACCGACCGACCCGAACCGGGGGTTTTTTTGTTGGTAAATGGAAAAAAACTACAAAGTTTTTATAACAAAAAGATTACAATTTCTGTACAGGAGTACAGTTTGATTCAGATAAAAAAGGAAGGCGTAGATCACACTGTAACTGTTGCGGTTACTGGGCTTTCGGATTTTATAGAACGTAAAAATCTGAATGTAAAAGTGGAAGGAAAAGAAGAAATTTTTTATATTGGACGGATTTTATTTCAATAAACTACTTGCGTTTTTTAAAAAAATGTTGTATAATAGAACGGCACGGTAATTTTAAAACTTGTTTTGACAAAATATCTGTTATTTTTCGGAGGCTAAAGTGAGTTATGGCGAAAATTGCGATTGATGGTCCTGCAGGTGCAGGAAAAAGCACCATTGCAAAGGCTGTAGCAAAAGAATTAGGTTGGATTTATGTGGATACAGGAGCAATGTATCGGGCAATCGGTCTGGCTGCCTTAAGACAGGGAATCGTAATTAAAGAGCAAATCCCTGAGATTGAGAAATTGCTTCCCAAAATTGAACTAAGGTTACGATACGAAAACGGTGTTCAGCGGATTTTGTTGAACGGCGAGGATGTAAGCGAAGCAATTCGAACTCCGGAGGCTTCTGTTGCCGCATCTGATGTTTCTGCAATTCCTGCGGTAAGGGCAGCATTGCTCACTCAACAGAGAACTATTGCAGAACAGGAAAATGTGGTAATGGACGGTCGTGACATCGGCACGGTTGTACTTCCTGATGCAGAGGTGAAGCTGTTTTTAACAGCATCTGCTCATGCACGTGCAGAGCGCCGTTGCAAGGAACTGACTGAAAAAGGCCAGCAAATTGAGTTTTCTCAAGTTTTAAAAGATATTGAGTACCGCGACAAGCAGGATTCCGGCAGAGCAGTAGCTCCTTTGAAACAAGCGGAGGATGCGGTTTTGGTGGATACGACTGAACTGACTTTGGAGCAATCCATAGCAACTGTACTGAACCTTGTCCGGAAGAAACTGTAAAGAGGGTGTCGTCTTGTTTTACCGGATTGCAAAGACAGTTGTGGGCTTATATTTAAGATTGCTGTTTCGTGTGGAAGTAAAGGGAAACATTCCAAAGACAGGTGGCTTTCTCGTTTGTCCAAATCATACCAGCAATTATGATCCGGCAGTGGTGGCGGCGTTTAGTAACCGTCAGTTGACCTTTATGGCAAAGCAGGAATTATTTTCCTTTCCCTTATTTAGATGGTTAATCCAAAGTCTGGGTGCGTTTCCCGTGAATCGGAATAGCAACAGCTTAAGTGCTGTAAAAACCGCCCTTTCCATTTTAAAGCAAGAGAAAGTAACATTGATTTTTCCTGAAGGGAAGAGAAACAAAACCGGAAAGAAAATGACGCCTAAGGCTGGAGCGGTTTTGATTGCTCAGAGAGCGAAGGTGCCTATTATTCCTGTAGGAATTAAAAGTACATATCGTCTTTTTTCTAAAATTAAGATTACTTACGGTGAACCGGTTTCCTTTGAGGAGTATTACGGCCAACGGCTGGAAGGAGAACAATTAGACAACCTGAGCGATCAGTTAATGAATCACATTTTAATGCTGGCGGAGGCAGAACAATGAAGCTAACGGTAGCGAAAACAGGCGGTTTTTGTTTTGGAGTAAACCGTGCAGTAGGGATTGTTTATGAAAAGATAGAGCAAAATCAAAAAATATGCATGTTAGGTCCTATTATTCATAATCCTCAGGTGGTAAAAGACCTGGAGGAAAAGGGGGCGATTGTGATCGACTCCCTTGAGGAAGTACCGGATCATGAAACCTCGGTGGTCATACGGGCACACGGAGTTCCAAAATCGGCGTACGACCTTATGGAACAACAGGATATTTCATATATTGACACAACCTGTCCCTTTGTGAAAAAAATTCACAAAATTGTGCAAGAGCATGAGAAATTGGGGGAGCAGATTGTTATTGTGGGAGACAGTACCCATCCTGAGGTGATTGGAATCAACGGCTGGTGCAATAATAAGGCTGTTATTTTAGATTCTCCCCAACGGGCAAAGGAATTGGATTTTACCGGGAAAACCCTTTGCATTGTGGCACAGACAACACTGAACAGAACACTGTGGGAGCAGGTGCTGACTGTATTAGAACCATGGAATCCCAAGGTTTTTGACACGATTTGTAATGCTACAAAAGAACGGCAAACCGAAGCGAAGGAATTGGCAAAAAAGTCGGATGCTATGATCGTAATTGGAGGAAAAAACAGCTCCAATACAAAAAAATTAGCGGATATTTGCGGAAAATATTGTCCCACTTATCTGATTGAACAGGCAGATCGGTTACCCGATATACCTGACGGAAACATTGGTATTACCGCAGGCGCATCGACACCTGCGTATATAATAAAGGAGGTTGTTCATAAAATGGCAACAGAAAACACATCAGCTCAGGCAGAATTGAATTTTGCAGATGAGTTGGAAAAATCATTCAAAACTTTAAATACAGGGGATATCGTAAGGGGGACTGTAATCAGTATTACGCCCACCGAGGTTTATGTTGATCTTGGTGCAAAATCTGATGGCTTTATCCCTGTAGGAGAATTGAGTGAACAACCGGATGCACGTCCGGAGGACATCGTAAAGGTTGGCGACGAAATTGATGTATTCGTTGTTCGCGTAAACGATGTAGAGGGCACAATTCAACTGTCCAAGAAAAAGATAGCCAGCATTCAAGGGTGGAAAGAAATTGAACAGGCTATGGCAGAAAATAAGGATCTGAAAGGTCATGTAATTGAAGTTGTAAACGGCGGCATGATCATGGTTGTAAGCGGCACGAGAGTGTTTGTTCCTGCCTCTTTGGCAAGCGACCGCTTTATGAGAGATTTATCTCCCTTGGTTGGCCAGGAGCTGCCCGTTCGTATTATTGATATGAATCCCAGACGTCATAAGGTTGTAGGTTCTGTTAAGGCAATTCTGATGGAAGAAAAAGAAGCAAAATCCAAGGAATTGTGGAGCCAAATTGAAATTGGTAAAAAGTATCAGGGTGTTGTAAAATCTATTACCAGTTTTGGTGCCTTTGTTGACATCGGAGGTGTTGACGGTTTGATTCATGTTTCTGAACTTTCCTGGAAGAGAATCAAGCATCCTTCCGAAGTAATGAAGGTTGGGGATATTGTTGATACCTATATCATAGATTTCAATCAGGAAACCGGAAAGATTTCTTTGGGTTACAGAGATCCTGAGGACAATCCTTGGAAGAAGGTTGAACAGTATCACGCAGGGGACGTAATTACTTGTAAGGTCGTTCGTTTGGTGCCCTTTGGTGCATTTGTAGAGGTTGTTCCCAATGCTGACGGATTGATTCACATTTCTCAGATTGCTGACCGCAGAATCGGAAAGCCTTCTGATGTTCTGAGTGTTGGTCAGGAAGTTCAGGCGAAAATTTTGGAAATTGATCCGGAAAATCAAAAAATTAGTTTGAGTATCCGTGCTCTAATTGAACCTACAGAAGCTCCGGTTGCTGAAGAAGTGGCAGAAGTAGTTGAAGAAGCTCCTGCAGAAGAATAATCAGAATAAAACGGGACGTTTTTCGTTTTTGCGAAAAACGTCTCTTTTTTTAAAAATCTCTTTACTTTTCTTCTGATTTATTATATAATGAAGTTATAGAAGATAAATGGAGGGCGCTATGGCACTAAAATCCAAAAAAATATATCAAGCAACAAAAAGTAAAAAACCAAAAAGGCAACATACATTGTATGAACGAAAAGCTTTCATTTTGCTTACAGCTGCTTTGTACATAATATTGGGAGCATTTGATAATATACCTTTTTTTGTATTTCAAATATTGTTTGTTATTGAAGGGTTTGCTTTTTTTCAGGACTCTATTCACAGCAACGTGAAAAAGAGTAGTATTTTTGCCGGTGTGTTATGTATTGCTTGGTCTGTGGTAGTGGCTTTACAGACGGGGCTTTCCACAGGATACCAGTTTAACGTCAGCAATCAAGTTGTAGCATGTAATTTGATTTATGTGGCAATTTTAGGGATTCTGATTTTTCAAACCAATAAAAAGAAAGGCTTGTATAAAAGCACGGTTATGAAAAACATCAGTATTTGTATCAACAGTATTGCGATAGTTGGAATTCTTAGCCTTTTATTTTTAATTTATATGTTGCAGCTGACCGAAATGTTGGATTTGGAAAAAACTCCATTGTTAGCAAGTATTTTAAAATTGAGCGTAAAGGCATGGACGTTAGCGGTTTATTATCCGGTTGCAGAATGGCTGTTACAAATTTCTATTATATGTTCTGTGTTGTTGCAGTCCAACAAAAGATATATGAAAAGTCGTTATGTAGAAAAATAATAAAAAACAAAAAGGAGAAAAGAAAAAATGAGAAAAATTGGTATTGCAGTGTTGTTATGTGTAGTGTTGGTGATGGGAACAGTAACCGTTTTTGGTACAGCAAACTTTCCCGATTTGCCTCAAGACCATTGGGCGTATGCAGCTGTCAGCCAACTGGTTGAAGAAAAGACAGTAAGCGGTACTCCGGAAGGCTATTTTGAGCCTGATAAAAAGGTTACACGAGCAGAGTTTGTCCGCATGATTGGAAAAACAGAGAAAAAGAGAAAAACGGATTTTGCTGATGTAACAACGGAACATTGGAGCTATGAATATGTTATGTATTCCGGCGTGGAAGGGGATGAAAACAACTGTTTTTATCCGGATGAACCTATGACCCGCGGTGATGTTATTTCTATTTTATGGAAACGTGCAGGAAGTCCTAAAGGCATTGCAGCACCTTCTATTATTACTGATCAGGCAGAAAATAAAGATGCTGCTGCATGGATTTATATGTATGGTGTTATGATTGGTGATGACGGACTCAACCTTCGTCTGGAGGATGGGATTTCGAGAGCTGAAGTGGCATCCTTGATTATCCGTTCCAGAGCCATTGATACCACCAGCAAGGCGAATGAATTTTCTTCTATGGTGCCTGATGAAATCTTAAAGAAGGTGTTCGACGGTACTGCTTTGTTTGATCGGGAATATGACCCTAATGCTACAGTAACCAATGGCGAATTGGCTTGTGCTGCTATTCGTCTGGCATCCGAGGAAAATAACCTGACATACAGTAAATTTTTAGTTGAGATTCCTTTTGAGCATGAATATTCCAAGGAATTATACGTACTTGGAAAGAATTGCTTAGGGGATGATGTGATCAATGCTGCATTTATTGATAAGCCTGCAAACAATCAGGATATGATTGCATCTCTCACTTTTGGTATGATTAAAAAAGCACACAGCACAATCGCTTATGATACCAGCAGTCCTGTTTATGCAGATGTTAAAGAAGTGGAAAAAAATTCTGCATATACTTGCTTGACTTATGCGAATAAGAAGGGTGTTGCTTTGTATTCAGACCGTAACATTCGCCCTGAAAAGACCGCTACTATGCATGATATTGCGTTGGTTCTGCTGCAACTGGATCACTTGATTGGCAGTCAGACTGCATATACCACCACATGGGATGCGAATAAAACTACGGAAATAAACGATATGTCTTTGGAACAAAATCCTTGGGAATATCCACAAACCGCTCAGTATTTCCGTTGTGTTTTAGAGGATATGCCTTCTGACGTTTATACGGCACAATTTTTCAAAATGCCTGCATTTGCAGAAAGCGGAGAACGGAATCCTATTGGTATCTACGATTTCTCACGGGAATTTGGAGGTATGTTTGTAAGCCGTTTGACTCAGGAAACCAAGAGAATTCATGATGAACTTGGTATCGATGTTCAGTTTACCTATTATCCTTCTCTGGTTGCAAACAACGATAACGGATTTACCAGCCGTGTGAAACTGGCTGTGAAGAATATGAATGGAAAGAGCGGTACTTATCATCAGTTGTTTCACGCAACCGAAGGTCAGGATCAAGTTTTGACAAACGGAACAGAATTGTTCATTGATGTAAGTTTGGATTATGCACTTTCTTCCGACCCGACAATGCCTGTTATTTACGGACCTGTGATTTTGAAAGTAAAATAAATAATGATTGAAGAGGGTGGCTCATCGCCACCCTTTTTGTTATGCATTTTTCTTGACAAAAGTTGTTGTTTATGGTATACTGTTAATTAGTTAACTGTTAAGTGGTTTATTATTTGTGAGGTGAGATTTTGAGCAAGAAAACATTATATCGAGACATAATGGGAAGTATTATTAAAACATCACGTTTGAACAGACGGGTGATGGATGGTAAAATTCAGCAGTTAGGGATTCATCACAGTCAGCACTTTTTACTAATGTTTTTGTCAAGACATTCGGAAATGCCTTCCCAGAGGGAAATTGCAACAGAGCTGGATATTAGTCCTGCAGCAGTGGCAACGACCATAAAAAAATTGGAACAGAGCGGATATATCAAAAAGAATGTTGACCAAGAAGATGGTCGGTATCACGAAATTGGTTTGACGAATAAGGGAAGATGTGTGGTTGAACAATCCAAGATACTGTTTCAGGAAAAGGATATTGAAATATTTGAGGGGATTGACGAACAGGAATTACTGCAAGTGCAAAAAACTTTGGGGAAAGTGTTGCAGAATTTAAAGGACTTAGAACAAAGACAGAGAAAGGTAGAGTTGAAATGAAACGGTGGATTCGTTATATTAAGCCTTATTGGATTTATTTTTTATTAGGACCTCTTTGCATGATTGTAGAGGTTGTAGGAGAAGTATTTCTTCCGAAATTTCTGGCGCAGGTCATAAATGAAGGAGTAGGGATGACAGGAAATACAGGTAATGGAAACGGGTATATCGCAGCCGTTTGTGCCGCTATGATCGGAACGGCACTCCTTATGATGTTAGGGGGTGTGGGCGGTGCATATTTTGGTGCGAAAGCTTCTGTGAATTTCGGGGCTGATTTAAGACGGGATATTTATCGTAAAGTGCAGAAATTTTCCTTTGCCAATATTGATAAATTTTCAACCGGTTCGTTGGTAACAAGATTAACCAACGATGTAACTCAGCTTCAGAATTTTGTGAACATGATGCTCAGATTGTGTCTTCGCTCGCCCGGAATGTTAATTGGCGCTGTTATTATGGCGGTATCCTTAAATTCACGATTGGCAACGGTTTTGGCTGTTGCAATTCCGGCTATTTTAATAACACAGTTTTTGATTATCAGAAAAGGGTTTCCCAGATTTAGCAGAATGCAAACGAAAATTGATGCATTGAATTCTACGGTTCAGGAAAATTTAACCAATGTTCGAGTGGTGAAATCCTTTGTACGGGAAGACTTTGAAAAGAAAAAGTTTGCTGATGCCAACGGAGAATTGAAACGTGCCGGAATCGATGCCATGAATATTATGATTTTCATGCAACCTTTAATGATGCTTCTGATGAACCTGACTACCTTGGTAGTTCTTTGGTTGGGCGGTAATCAGGTAATTGAGTTTGTGCGAACCGGTTTTGGTATGGAGGTAGGGGATTTATCTGCTTTTTTGACTTATGTTAACCAGATTTTGTTTTCTCTTATGATGGTGACCATGCTCTTTATGAACGCTTCCCGTGCGCTTGCTTCGGGTCGGCGTATTTGCGAAGTGTTAGATGAAACGCTTGATTTGACAGACGAGCAAGCCTCTCAAAAGGAACGGAAGGTCGAACAGGGAAGGGTTACCTTTAAGGATGTGAGCTTTCGTTATTATAAAGATAGTGAAGAAATGGTATTAAACCGCATTAACTTGGAAATTCCATCCGGTTCTACTGTGGGAATTATCGGTTCTACAGGATGCGGGAAAAGTACGCTTGTATCTCTGATTCCCCGTTTGTATGATGCCGATGAAGGGGAAGTGCTGGTTGATGGAGTAAATGTAAAGGAATACTCGTTGGAGCACTTAAGAGACGGAATAGGAATCGTACTGCAAAAAAATGTTTTGTTTTCCGGAACCATTGAAAGCAATCTTCGTTGGGGAGATCAGAATGCTACTGATGAAGAGTTATATAAAAATGCAGAATATGCACAGGCAGATTTATTTATTAAAAACTTTACAAATGGTTACCAGACGGAGCTTGGTCAGGGAGGAGTGAACGTTTCAGGCGGACAAAAGCAACGTCTTTGTATTGCCAGAGCATTGCTGAAAAAACCAAAAATTTTAATTTTAGACGATTCTACCAGTGCGGTGGATACAGCGACGGAGGCAAATTTAAGAAACGCATTTCGTCAAGAATTACATGATTCTACCAGAATCATTATTGCTCAGCGCATTACTTCGGTAATGGATGCAGATATGATAGTGGTTATGGAGGAAGGTCAGATTACGGGATTGGGAACTCACAAAGAATTGCTGGCAAATAATAAAGAATATCAGGAAATTTATTATTCGCAGATGGACGGAAAGGAGGAGGCATAAATGGCAAGAACTCTTGAGGAATTGCAAAAACAATATAATTCCAAGGCATCTTTCGGAAAAATGGGTCCTATGAGAGGTCCGGGAAGAGGGGGACCCGGCCCCCGTGGACAACATATGAGTGGCAAACCGAAAAACTCCTCCGATACCATTAAACGATTATTTAGTTATATCGGAAAATATAAATATCGGTTTATCTGGGTTTTTTTGTGCATGTTTTTCAGCACCGTAACCTCCCTTTTGGGAGCTTATCTGCTTTCTCCTATCATCAATCGGGTGGCAGGAGTGCCCTCGAAAAACGATTTTGCAGATCGGGCGATTGTTTCTATTACAGAGCAAATGAAACCCTTTCTGGAACCGCTTTTCGGAACGGGAAATGATACGGCGTCTTATTTGCTTGTGGGAATTTTGTGCTTAGCCTGCATTTATGTGATTGGTGTTGTATCAACCTTTTGTCAGAGTAAGCTGATGCTGTATATTTCTCAGGGAACCATACAAAAAATCAGAAACGATTTGTTTAATAAAGTTCAGACTCTTCCTGTGAGGTTTCATGATACCACACCTACCGGAGAAGTCATGAGTCGCTTTACCAATGATGTGGATAATATCGGTCTGATGCTGGATACCACTATTGTCAGTCTTATATCGGGAATTGTAACCTTGATTGGCACCTTATGCTTTATGATTTATACTAATATATTGCTGGCGATGATAACTGTACTGTTTATTCCTGTGTTTGCCCTTGGAGGTTCAGCTGTTGCGAAGCGGAGCAGAAAATTTTACTCTGCGCAACAGGCGGCTCTGGGGTCTTTAAACGGCTATATCGAAGAATCAGTCACCGGACAAAAAGTAGTAAAGGTATTTAATCACGAGGAAGAATGTATTGAAGAATTTTCTCTTTTGAACGATGACCTTCGTCATAAACAGATTTATGCACAGTTCTTTGGTGGAATTATGGGGCCGATTATGGGGAATTTAAGTAAAGTCAGCTATGCCCTTACAGTAGGAGTAGGCGGAATCCTGTGTTATCAGACTTTGGCAGGGAATATTGTAGCTGAAAGTTTTTTGGCATTAACGGTGGGCGGACTAACGATTTTTGCCAACTATGCCAGCCATTTTGCACGGCCGATAAATGAAATTTCCATGCAAATGAATACTGTTTTTTCAGCATTGGCAGGAGCGGAACGTGTGTTTAAAATCATGGATATGCCACCGGAAACTCCCGACCATGAAAATGCGTCTGAAATGAAGGGGATGAAAGGGCATGTGGTTTTAAACCATGTTACCTTCGGCTACAATCCCGACAAGGTGATTCTAAAGGATATTTGTTTATATGCAAAACCTGGTCAGAAGGTAGCATTTGTGGGTTCTACCGGTGCGGGGAAAACCACCATTACCAATCTTTTGAATCGGTTTTATGATATTGATAAGGGCAGTATTACCATTGACGGTGTGGAGATTCGTGATATCAAACGGGATGTGTTACGTTCTAATATTGCCATGGTTTTGCAGGATACTCATTTGTTTAGTGGAACTGTAATGGAAAATATCCGTTACGGAAGACCGGATGCCACAGATGAAGAGGTCATCGAAGCTGCGAAAATGGCAAGTGCTCACGGCTTTATTAAACGACTTTCAAAAGGATATCAAACTAGATTGGAAGGGGACGGAGCCAATTTGTCTCAGGGACAAAGACAGCTTTTAAATATTGCCAGAGCCTCACTTTCAAAAGCACCCATCTTAGTACTGGATGAGGCAACCAGCTCTGTTGATACCAGAACAGAAAAGCTGATTGAAAAGGGAATGGATAGTCTAATGGAGGACAGAACCACCTTTGTAATTGCTCACCGTTTATCAACAGTCCGTGATGCAGATGCGATTATGGTACTGGAGCAAGGCGAAATTATTGAATGTGGCAGTCATGATGAACTCCTTGCCATGAAGGGCAGATATTATGAGCTGTACACCGGCTTAAAAGAATTGGATTAAAATTTCAAGAAAAGTGTTGACAAATAGGTGTTGGAATGGTATAATGATTTAAAACACAGAGAAATGGAACAGTAAACAGGCCATGTACTTACAGAGAGGTGTCGGTTGGTGCGAGACATTGGACAGACTTGTTGAAACTCGCCATGGAGTGGCTGCAGTGAAATCCTTAGGAGAGTAAATGCAGACGGGGACTCCCGTTACAGGGTTAGGAGGTAATGGCCTCTAAAGTGCATTCCATTTTCGGGATGAAAAAGAGTGGTACCGCGGAAGAAGATATTTGTCGAATTGCAAACTCTT
>JAZNAU010000003.1:0-2365 GCA_045586685.1 Clostridia bacterium | reverse complement strand
CATTTCTTCCATTTCTTTTGCTATGATGAGTGCGCAAGCAAAAGAAATGGAGGAGAACACATATGCAAGAAATCAAAACAATAGAGCTTGTCAAACGATACGCAGATTTAACTGCCGTTGACAAGCTCAATTTAGATATTGGGCAGGGTGAATTATTTTCCCTGCTGGGATTGAATGGTGCCGGAAAAACTACAACCATTAAAATGCTAACCTGTCTGACGCATGCCTCCTCAGGTGATGCAATCGTAGGCGGCTATAGTATTACAAAGGAACCGAAACAGGTAAAGCAGTTGATTGGCGTGTCCCCCCAGGAGACCGCTGTTGCCCCTAATCTTTCCGTAAAAGAAAACCTGGAGCTGATTTGTGGCATTCACGGATTTTCCAAAGAAGAAACAAAGAAAAGGATTGAAGAAATCTCTGAACAGTTTACACTTAATGATGTTTTGAAGAGAAAGGCCGGCAAGTTATCCGGCGGTTGGCAGAGACGCGTCAGCATTGCAATGGCACTGATTAGTAAACCGCGGATACTGTTTTTGGATGAACCGACCCTTGGTTTGGATGTTATTGCAAGACACGACCTCTGGAAAGTAATTCGCACATTAAAAGGCAAAATAACCATTATATTAACCACTCATTACATGGAAGAAGCAGAGGCACTTTCAGACCGCATCGGTATTATAAGAAGTGGAAGTCTCTTGGCGGTAGGAACGGCGGAAGAATTGAAACAAAAGGCTAATACAAAGGATTTTGAGTCAGCCTTTGTGTCTATTGTAAAGGAGGGGACGGTATGAGAATGATGACTTTTGCAAAAAGAGGTACCAAAGAGATTTTGAGGGACCCACTAAATTTGGCTTTTGGCCTAGGATTTCCCCTGGTGTTATTGCTTCTTCTCAGTGCCATACAGGCCAATGTTCCCGTGAATCTGTTTGAAATCAATACCCTGACCCCGGGCATTACCATATTCGGCTTATCATTTATGACACTTTTTTCCGCAACATTGATTTCTAAAGACAGGGAGAGTGCTCTTTTGCAGAGATTGTACACCACACCTCTTACAGGATTTGATTTCATTATAGGTTATATGCTTCCGATTTTGCCCATCGCTTTGGGGCAGGCCATTATTTGCTATTTGTTTGCCATTCCCTTGGGATTGACTTTTAGTGTGAATGTTTTGTATGCTGTTATTGGGATGATTCCTATGGCTATTTTTAATATTTCATTGGGGCTTTTGTGTGGCAGTCTTTTGGGCGTGAAGCAGGTTGGCGGTATCTGCGGTGCATTGCTTACCAACCTTTCCGCATGGCTTTCCGGTGTTTGGTTCGATTTGAACCTGGTGGGAGGTTTTTTTGAGAAAATAGCCAAAGCGCTTCCGTTTATGCATGCAGTAGAAATGGAAAAAGCGTTGTTTAACGGAGAGTTTGAGGCTGCAGCTTCACATGTCTTGCCGGTTGTTTTATATGCCATAGTTACAACGGTGATTGCTGTGTTCTGTTTCCTCAGGCAAATGAAAAAACAGTAAGGATTGAGACGATGAAATACAAACTGGTTATTGACAAAAATGTGGAAGAAGAAATTATAGCCATTGTTCATGAACCTTCCTCTCTGACACAACAGATAGAGAATCTTGTTTGCAGTTTTTCCGGTACGGAAAGTATAATGGGGTATAGGGATGATGAGATGCGAAAACTGGCATTCGAAGAAATAGAGTGTATCACCATTCTTGAACGTAAAGTGATTGCCATTGATACTGCCGGTAACAGGTATCGTATCCAAGACAGGCTTCGTGATTTGGAGAAGATTTTGCCTTCTTATTTTATCCGTATTAATAAATCCAGCCTTGCCAATGAGCATTGTATAGCGCGGTTTAATGCGGCGTTTAGCGGTGGCGTGGATGCCGTATTCCACTGCGGCTATCGGGAATATGTTTCCAGACGTTGTTTTGCGGAGATTAGAAGGAGGTATGAAGGGAAATGAAAAATATTGTTTTGGAATTTTTCCGTCGCGGTTTAATTGCCTGTGGTTTCGGACCGCTGGTTCTAGCGATTATTTATTTGATTTTACAGCAAAATGGTGTTCTGGATACCCTAACGGTAAATCAGGTTTGTACTGGGGTATTCTCTATATCTGCACTTACTTTTATTGCAGGCGGAATGAATGTTGTCTATCAAATGGAACGCCTGCCGCTGATGGTGGCAATTTTGATTCATGGTGTGGTTTTATATATTACCTATTTGGGCACTTATCTGCTTAATGATTGGTTGGAAACAGGTATGATGCCGCTTTTGATTTTTACCGTGATCTTTGTTGTTGGCTATTTGGTAATCTGGGTGATTATTTATGCCATCATAAAAGGGCGAACAGAGAA
>JAZNAU010000002.1:0-64685 GCA_045586685.1 Clostridia bacterium | reverse complement strand
GGATATGAAGAGGAACAGGCAGAATTAAAAGCCGAGGCATCCAGAATTGAAAGCGAGCTTAATGAATACCACAAGTCAAAGGATAATGCCATAGACTTTGTAAACTTAATTGAAAAGTATATTGGAATTAAAGAACTCACATATGAGATTCTCCATGAGCTTATAGAGAGAATTGAAGTCGGCGAAAAGTACGAATATCAAGGCGAAACTTATCAGGATATAAATATTTATTATAAGTTTGTTGGAACGGTAGAATTTAACAACGAACTGAACATAGAAAAGGCAGGTTAACAGGGCACTCCCTTAAAAAGAGTAACAGTCCTCTTATCCGCACCAAACAGTAGAAATCCGAACCTTGTACCAATCGGTAAAGGGTTCGGATTTTTATGATGTCTTGATTATCCTGATTTTAATAGTAAAACTAATAGAATTGATTCCTCTATTAAGATGATTATGTAATGTAAAAACCGCTATCTTAAATTCAAGTTTAAAATGGCGGTTTTATTATTTAAGAGTTAAGGATGTTTATACAAACTCATAGAATTATTTTGGCAACAATTTAGACCGACACTTTTCAATGCCGGTCTATTTGTCATACATTTATTTTGTTTTAATTTTCTCTTATTTTACTTTAGCAGGTCTTTTTATCTGTCATTCTTTTCAATGGCTTCAATCAAGCCATTTAAATATGTAGCACCCAAAGCACGGTCATACAACCCGTAACCGGGTTTTCCTGTTTCCCCCCAGATCATTCTTCCGTGGTCAGGACGAAGAGGACCGTCATAGCCTACCTCGTGATATGCCTTCATAATTTCATACATATCAAGACTGCCGTAATTTGAAGCATGTGCAGATTCTTCAAAGGAGCGACCTCCTGTGTGTTTGACATTTCTTACATGAGCAAAATGAATTCTTCCCATACCGCCAAAATGACGAACCAAATCAACAATATCATTCTCGCTGTTCGCTCCGAGAGAACCGGAGCAAAGGGTCAAACCGTTATAGGGACTGTCCACTAATTTACAAAACCGTTCTAAATTTTCTTTATTGGTAATAATTCTGGGCAGACCAAAAATATTCCAGGGGGGATCGTCAGGATGAATTGCCATTTTGACATCAACCTCTTCTGCAACAGGAATCACCCGTTCCAAGAAGTATTGTAAGTTTTCCCACAGTGTTTCTTCGTCCACCGTCTTGTATTCATTCATAACCGCACGTATCTGGTCTTTTGTATAGCTTGCATCCCAACCGGGAAGGGATACTTCTTCTTTTGTGATATCCCATGTTGCAATCGTATCATCATCATATATCAGTGCATTAGAGCCGTCGGGCAAATCAAATGCCAAATCTGTTCTTGTCCAATCAAATACAGGCATAAAGTTATAGCAAACAATTTTAATTCCCGCCTCGGACAAATTCCGCAAAGTAGTGCAAAAATTTTCAATCATACCGTCACGAGTGGGTTTTCCCAGCTTAATATCTTCATGAACCGGCACACTTTCAATAGCAGAAATGTGCATTCCTGCATCCTCAACCATTCTTTTCAGTTCCATAATCTTTTCTTTGGGCCATACTTCCCCTACAGGCACGTCATAAATTGCGGTTATAATTCCTGTTACATTGGGAATCTGACGAATCTGTTCCAATGTAACAGGGTCATCTTTGCCGTACCATCTGAATGTCATTTCCATGCGAGTAACTCCTTTACTTTTTCCTTAATTTTTCATCAATCGCTTTTGCCGCTTGTTTTCCGGCTCCCATTGCCAGAATTACAGTTGCAGCACCGGTAACAGCATCCCCGCCGGCATATACATGTTCACGGGAAGTAAGACCGGTCTTTTCTTCTACAATAATACCGCCCCAATCAGTTGTATCAAGCCCCTCTGTTGTAGATTTAATCAAGGGATTGGGAGAGGTACCGATAGACATAATCACACAATCTACACTCAGTTCAAATTCGCTTCCTGGGATGGGCACAGCTCTTGCACGTCCCGACGAATCAGGCTGGCTTAATTCCGTTCTCTGGCAAACCATACCGCTGACCCAACCGTCCTCTCCTTTGATTTCCAAAGGATTGGTCAGAAATTCAAACTGAATGCCCTCTTCCATTGCGTGCTCCACTTCTTCTGCTCGGGCAGGCAACTCTTTTTCACTGCGACGATATACAATGGAAACACTTTCCGCACCCATTCTAAGGGCACACCGAGCCGCATCCATAGCAACATTTCCACCGCCCAAAACCGCTACATGCTTGGCATTTTGAACAGGTGTAGTGGCATTTTCCTTATCATAAGCTTTCATCAAATTCACACGGGTTAAAAATTCGTTAGCAGAATACACGCCTTTTAAATTTTCACCGGGAATCCCCATAAAACGGGGCAATCCCGCACCGCTACCTATAAACACAGCCTCAAAGCCATCTTCCATCAGCTGGTCAATAGACATGACTTTTCCAATGACCATATTGGTTTCAATCTTAACGCCCATTTCTTTCAGACCTTGAATTTCTTTTTGTACAACGGTCTTAGGCAAACGGAATTCAGGAATTCCATACATCAGCACGCCCCCTGCCAGATGCAAAGCTTCAAACACAGTTACTTCATAACCCTTTGACGCCAGTTCT
Organism: Clostridia bacterium; assembly: GCA_045586685.1. Lineage (GTDB taxonomy): Bacteria > Bacillota > Clostridia > HGM11514 > HGM11514 > SIG438. The sequence continues at coordinate 62,062 of JAZNAU010000002.1, read as the reverse complement.
CCCGCACAGGCAAGGCCGGCAGGACCGGAGCCAACAACGGCAACCTTATGTCCATTGGACTGGGGCTTTTCTTTTTTTACATCCTTCTGAGAGTTGTGCCAATCTGCAACAAACCGCTCCAGACGGCCGATTCCTACCGCCTCCCCTTTGATTCCCCGAACACAATTCTTTTCGCACTGATTTTCCTGAGGACAAACTCTTCCGCAAACCGCAGGGAGAGAACTGGACTGAGAAATCACATCATATGCCCCTGAGAAATTTTTGTTTGCCACCTGTGCAATAAAGGCGGGAATATCAACAGAAACAGGACAACCGTTCACACAAGGCTTATGTTTACAATTCAAGCATCTTTGTGCTTCGTCAACCGCCATTTCTTCGGTATACCCTAAGGCAACCTCCTTAAAATTACGGTTTCTTACCGATGCTTCCTGAGAAGGCATGGGAGTTTTTTTTGGAGACATATTTGCCATTGTTACCTTGCCTCCTTCTTAAATAAGTTACAAGTCTTTTCTCTTTCACGCTGTTCAAATTCATGGTACATAGAGGAGCGTGCTATGGCTTCATCAAAGTCCACCAGATGGCCGTCAAAATCAGGACCGTCCACACAGGCAAACTTCATTTCTCCTCCTACGCTCAAACGGCATCCGCCACACATTCCCGTACCGTCAATCATAATAGGATTCATGCTGACAATGGTTTTTACACCATATTCTTTTGTCAGCTTACAAACAAATTTCATCATAATCAGGGGTCCGATAACGATGACCTGATCATACTGGTGCCCTTCGTCCAAAAGACCCTTTAACGCATCAGTCACAAGGCCCTTGGAGCCGTAGCTGCCGTCGTCGGTCATAATCACCATTTTATCGGAAACCGCCTTAAATTCATCTTCTAAGATAAGCAAATCCTTATTTCTGAAACCAACAATAGAATGAACCTCACATCCCAACTGATGTAGTTTCTTTGCAATGGGGTAAGCAATGGCACAACCAACACCGCCCCCTACAACTGCAACCTTTTTTAACCCCTCGGTATGTGTGGCAACTCCCAACGGTCCTGCAAAATCGGTAATAAATTCGCCTTCTTTTTTATCATTAAGCTTTTGAGTTGTAGCACCAACAATCTGAAAAATAATGGTTATTGTTCCTGCTTCACGGTCAAAATCCGCAATCGTTAACGGAATTCGTTCCCCTTTTTCGTCCACACGCAAGATAATGAACTGTCCCGGCTCTGCCACTTTTGCAATGGCAGGTGATTCAATTTCCATTCGTGTCACAGTAGGATTCAGGCATTGTTTTTTTACGATTTTATACATCGCTTTCATCCTCCCTTCATTTAATTGCGCACTATCTATTGTACTCCCAAAGCCACGATTTGTCAAGGAAATCTAAAAGATTTGTATAAATTTGATGACTTTTTTGGAATTTTAGGTTGTTGTACAAACTAAAATCCACAATGCGGTTTCACATTGCGGATTTTGTTTTACTCAAGATCCTTTGCTTCCAATTTAGAATACTTAAATTTCTGGCTTTTGTAAAGACCGCCATATCCGGACATCATGTAGCTCACACCACACACCAATGCAAATAACAGGAGTGCCTTCCCGCCAAACAATTCAAAGGACAGAAACAAAGAGGATATAGGGCAATTTACCGCACCGCAAAACAGTGCCACACAGCCCACTGCAGCAGAAAAAGAAGAGTCCAACCCCAGCAATCCTCCTGCCACACATCCAAAGGTGGAACCAACAAAGAAAGCAGGAACAATTTCACCACCCTTAAATCCGGCAGAAATGGTAATGGCTGTAAATAGTATCTTCAACAAAAATGCCTCAGGTCTTGCGTTCCCTGACATGGCGCTTGTAATGACATCCATTCCCGCACCGTTATAATCACGGGTCTGTACCGCAACAGTCAACAATACCAAAAGCACACCGCCTACAAAGCTGCGAAAATAGGGATTAGGCAACCATTTTTTTCCGTAATGCTCACATTTATGAATGGCTGTGTAAAACAAAATACTAACCAGTGCACACAAAACGGTCAATACCAAAAGCCTTCCCAATATCCCCGCCGATATAGAAGGAAACAAAATCCCTTCAAAATGTACGGGTGAAAGCCCGAACAGTTTTGCAATAAGGAACCCTGCCAAAGCCGAAATGGCACAAGGCACAAATCCGGCATAGTACATGACTCCAACAGTGGTTACCTCCAAAGCAAAGAAAAGAGCCGTTAAAGGAGTACCAAACAGGGCAGAAAACACAGCACTCATTCCCGCCATTACAATGAGGTGCAAGTCCCCTTCGTTTAAGCGAAATATTTTCCCCAAACGATAGCCGACGCTTCCTCCCAGCTGCAGTGCCGCACCTTCCCGTCCGGCAGAACCTCCCAAAAGATGTGTCAGTACAGTGCTGACAAAAATCAGAGGTGCCATCACAGTAGGAACTCTTTCCTCCGTCCTCACCGAATCCAACACTCGGTTGGTATCCAAACATCCGGCAGATTTTGCCAACTGATACAAAAAGGTAATCACTAGGCCCCCTACAGGCAGGAAATAAATAAGCCACGGATACACGATTCGATACTCGGTTGCAGAATCAATGCTGATGTGAAACAGACTTCCCAGCACACCGCCAAACACACCCACCACAGAGGCAATTACAAGCCATTTTAACAATACTTTACAGTAAGAGAGAGACTCTACAATTTTGTTTTTTAATTCTATCATCATACTTTACTCCTTTGTAACTGACACTTACCAATAACGTTCCAAAAGACTTATAATATATGTAGGGGACGGTCATCAGACCGCCCCGAATTTTACTGTTGTTCTTTTTGTCTCTTTGCATCTTCCAGTTTGGTCTGACGACGCATTTTCACTTCTTCCGGCATAGGTTTAATATCTCCTGCAGCCGTCAACGCCTGTCTGGTCAACAGAGGACCAAAGATTTCATAAATCAATACCGCAAACAAAGTGATATTACGAATTAGGTTCCCTTGTTCGCCTAATTGCATTGCAGTGGCACACATTCCAAGTGCAACCCCCGCCTGAGGAAGCAAGGTAATCCCTAAATATTTACAAATATTCGGTTTGCATTTTACCAACTTTGCACTGGCAAAGGTTCCGCAATATTTACCCAAGGAACGGAAAATAATATAAACCAAACCGATTCCCACAATGGCAATATCGGCAAACACATTCAACTCCAATTCCGCACCGCTGATAACAAAGAAAAGCGCAAACAAGGGAGAAGTCCACTTATCTGCTCCCGCCATCAGATCGTGAGACAGAGAACAAATATTACAAAAAACCGTACCCAGCATCATACATACCAGCAAAGAAGAAAAGCTAATGTGTACCAATCCGATATGGAAATCCAGCATGGACAAAGAAACTGTTAAAAATACAAAAGCTATGGTTAAGTTCAGACGGTTGGTATTGGAATTAAATAATTTTTCCAACTGGGTCAAAATCCAGCCCATAATAGCACCCAACCCTAAAGAGCAAACAATTTCAATCAAAGGATTGATGATAATTGAAATCATGTCTACCTGCCCTACAATCAAGGTTTTTGCAATACCAAAGGACACTGCAAATACAATGAGTCCCACTGCATCATCCAATGCAACAATAGGAAGGAGTAAATCAGTCAGCGGTCCCTTTGCTTTATACTGACGAACCACCATTAAGGTTGCAGCAGGTGCCGTTGCCGTTGCAATAGCGCCCAAGGTAATCAGCTGAGGAACAGTCAGTTTGTCCGGCATCATCATGTGAACCGCCACCAATGCCAAATCAACAAAAAGAGTGGCTGTTAATGCCTGCAAAACACCAATGACAGAAGCTTGCTTTCCTGTTTTTTTTAGGTCATCCAGTCTAAATTCGTTTCCGATAGAGAAGGCAATAAAGCCCAGTGCCACTTCGGAAATTAAGGATAATTTGCTTACCGCTTCTGACGAAGTAAATCCCAGACCGTCAATGTGTAATGCACCGATACAATAGGGACCGATCAGGACACCGGCAATCAGATATGCCGTTACAGAGGGTAGCTTCAAGGGCTTAAATACTCTTGTCATAATTAAGCCTGCAAGCAAAGCAATGGAAACAGATAAAAGTGTACTCATAAAAACATCTCTTTCTTAAATAATTTCATGGAAAAAGACAGATTCGGACAGAAATCTGCCTTTTGATTGGTGCGGGCGAAGGGATTTGAACCCCCACGTCGTAGACACCAGAACCTAAATCTGGCGCGTCTGCCAATTCCGCCACGCCCGCTTATCACCACACATGAAAAGAGTTCCGTTTCGCCAAGATGGCGAAAGCAGAACTTCTTTTGTCATCCAAGAACAGATTATATCATAGCATATGAAAAAAGTCAAGGTTTAATTTAAAAATTTATTTTTGACAGTAATCACCGGACGGACACCTGTTGGCTGATTGGCATCCCGATGGAGTACCTGCCCGAATTTATCTGCATATCGTACCATAGAATCATTGTTTCCGTAAGGGTCCGCTAACCAATAATTCTGACCCAAAGCTCTTTGAAACCCTCCCTCCTCGTATTGAGGTAAGGTTAGCAAAGTAACTTTATCTGTTACCTTCATCCGCCAGGCATCCCGCCAAAGGGAGGCAACTGTATTTGGCTCATGCGTCCAAATCATACTATGCCAGCCTTGTTCTGCCTTGTCCCGAAAAGAACTGCTCAGACAAACTTGATAAGTCATTGGAAGTAACTTTTCGTAATCATCCTCCGACAAAAATTCTGTATTTAAATAAGTTCGAAGCTGACTGATTTCCCATAAATTCTGCCCGTATTCTCCCTCTTTATCAAAAGGAAGGACTTCTGTAATTTCGTTACAAACCAACGTTTTTGAAGTGTCAGTTTCCTTCAGCACCGTCCATTCATATCCGCCAAAGAAAACGGTTTTTCCAAAAAACGAACGATTGCATATCAAACAAAGTAAAACTGCTGCTCCAATCGGAAGGAGTGCTTTCCATTTCCACTTCGGTGCCTGATAAACGAAAACCATTGCACCTACAGAAACTGTAATATCCATTAAATGAATCATAAAGAACAGATGCTTTGCCAAATCCGCCTCACCATTTCCCGCAATAGGCAGTATCAGATTAACACCCAAGCCCACAAACAACAACGAGAATAAAAGAAATCCGGGATAAAGCTGTTTTTGCTTCAAGCAAAAACCTAACCAACAAACTACCCCAAGACCCATTCCAATCAATAATATCCATACGACCCAAGGCGTATATAACACCTTCGTACGGAGCCTAAAATTGCTCCACAGACTGTAACGGCTTGTCATTCCCATCCGCTCCGAACCACTGTTTGCCAAAGAGGGAGGGCGGATGGAACCGCTGTAAGAAATGGCCCGTGACAGCTTTTGAATAAATCGAACCGGATGCTTTAAGTAAAATAAAACCACGTCTGTTTTCCCAATTTGGTTAAAAAATTGGGTTTGAAATTTTTCTGATGTAATATCAATGGGATATTCCTCAAAATAGGCATGGGTATTCTGAAGCACCGTATATTCTGCGGGCAATCTTAATTCCGCCACATCCTTCTCGGGAGTAGGACTTTCTTTTAAAATTCCGAAAAAAACGGATTGGTAAGTAGTATCATGGTTCATCCAATCGGGAATGGAACCAAGAAGCATAACAATCAAACTTCCTGTTACCAACGCGGGAAAAAACAGCCATTTTCTTTTTCTCACCAACAACATACCCGCACCCAAAATACAAAGGGCGTACGGAATGTTTGCAAGCTTGGCGCCTGCTAAAAAATAGAGGGTAATAAGCAACATAAAAAACCATCCAGCTGACGGTTTTTGGGTTAAGTGTAGCAATGCCCCAATTAAAATCATCATGCAAACAAACTGTAATGCTTCTCCATAAAAGGAGTGCAAATACAGCAGATACCCCATATCACAAAAAATAAACAAAAGCAAAAACAAGGCGCAAAGCCTTGTTCTCCACTGTTGGAAAAAGGACAAAATCCCCCATGCACCAAAAGCAAACAAAGCCAAATAAATTCCGCTTAATATCTCAATCCGAAAGGTTTCGAGGGGGGCTTTTGTAACAGAATTGATAAAAAAATTGATACTCTTTGCCATTTTGACCAACACAAACTGAGGAGAATCGTATAATTCCTCCTGTGCAACAGAAAAGGTAGAAGCCAGTTGTTCAAAAAACCCTTGTCCCTCCAGCTCCATTACATAATCTGATTGGTATTGCCATGCTTGATTCGTATCGTCAGAAAACGAAATCCGATTCACCTTCATAACACGGTAAAAATCCCCGTTGTTGGCAAGTCCGGTATCTTTGGTTAATACTACCGTCGACAGCAAAAATACCAGCAATGCTCCCAAAAGGGGAAACCATTTCCATCGTTTCTCTTTCATGATACCACCTTTTCATGGTTTTGTCAGCCAATAAATTCAAATTTCAATGTCTGTCTTTTTGACTCTCCCGGTTTTATAAATTCAAGCATTCCCTTCTCCCGCATTACATCCCTGCCATCAGGAGTGCAGTTTCCCGGTTCAAGCCCCATTACATAGTCATATTCTCCCATCATTTTCCATTGAGTAAAGCATTTCAGCTCATTTGTATTGAAACTCATTTTCATCCCTTTTTGAATGTTGGGATTATAGATGCTGACTTCTGCCTTTTCCGGAAGCGTATGATAAAAACACATTTCTTCATAATCGGCTTGAGGACGCTCTACCTTTAAATAGTCATTAAGTCCCGTACGAGCATGTTCATTTCGGGGAATGACTTCCATTGACGGAATTTTCAGTTCAGTATCTTCACACAAAAGAGGATAGCCCATATTGCAGTGATACAAAATTTCATAGGGTGTTTCCTTTGACCCTATATTTTTAACAGTATCAGTCATTGTAAATGTGTTTTCATCAAGAGACACTACATATTCTCTTTCAAGTACAAGCTTGTGCCCAAAGACATGTGCATCTCGTATTGTTGCCCTGATATAAATGTTATGATCGTCAATTTGGTATGAAAAACTTTCACAAGGCGTATTGGATATAGTTCCGTGAAGGGGAAGTTGCTCCCCATTGTCAATGCAAGGACTTCCCACCGCCGTGAGTCCGCATGTGGTGCAAAATCCGGCAGTAAAGGATTTTAAAAATCCAACCCCTTCGTCATCATAGTAATTGGGAGAAACATATCCGCAAGCAGAAATAAAACTAAAATTGGAACCATTTAAGCTGAGTCTTGTAATGTCTGCACAACGGTCCAGGGAAACCCAGAACTCCAGTCCTTTCCCGTTTCTTACATATAGCATGCGCATACCGTCGCCTTTGCCTCCGGTAAGTCTCATTTCCTCCACTCCAAAAATCTGTGCAGTATTTCCTATGTACTGATTCATAAATATTCTCCTTCTCTTTATCATTTTATATGCAGTTAATTTTTTTCATAACATCTTCCAACGCCTTAGCCATAGAAACGAACCCAAAATCCGTTGGGTGACAACCGTCTACGGTGCCAGAATCCTTGCAAAGTTCGGTTAGTGCCTCTCCGTCAATAAAATATACATTTTTATCACCCGCCAAAACCGCGTTACGATATGTTGTTTCAACAATGCGTCTTCTCTTTTTTTCATCCTCATCTAAATAATACTTTGGGCGAGACATCATGATTACAGGCAAAAGCGGTTGTTTTTCCCTGATAGCTTGAAACATTTTTTCATGAGTTTTTTCAAGATGTTCAACAGCGGGGGCGTTATAATCATAATCATAAACAAACAGAGACATATTTAAGTTTTTGATATATTCCGCCATCTCGTCTTCTCCCCGTGCACCCCCTGAAAAACCAAGATTAATGTAGTCATAATTAAAGGTTCTGGAAATAATCGCCTCATAAGTCATTCCCGGTCTTGATGCACATCCGCCTTGTGTAACGGAAGAACCATAATATACAATAGGTTTTTTGTTTTTATAAGGCTTAGCCTCCTTCAATAATGACCCCTCTTTTAATCCAATATAAAGCTCATTTACATTGGAATACAGAGGAAAATTAACTATTATTTGTCTTTGTTTCATTTCTGTAAATTCTATAATCCCTTCATAACCGTCTTCTATATTAAACGGAGGAACAAAAGATTTCACATATTGATTATCTGCATACAAATCAAATCCTATAGAACCGGTCAATGCGAAATGAGGCATTTTCCCCAAACCATCCATTTTAGTATGAATGGCCACATAAGGGCTGTCAGTGATAAAACTGACTCTGCCCCCTGCAGTATTTGCATGAAAAAAAGCTACACGAACACTTGCATTTTTTGCAACACTTTCAGGCATACGCCTGTATTTTCCGTTTTCCTTAAAAATTCCATAAATCTTAAATGGTGCCTCATCAACATTGTAAAACTTAATATCCTTTTTGTCTATTTCGGTTTCAACTTTAAAATTGCTATCAAATTTTGAAACATCTGCCATTTTCTTTTTTCCTTTCCTAAATGAAAAAATAAATTTTTTTCACTATATGTACCTCTCCAAAAATAATAAATTATTTATTCTCTTTGCCACATTCGGTTTGATTTTAATGAAGGATAATTCATTAAGTTTGCTCTGCAAACTCATTATATCATAAAAAAAGAAAAATGACAACCCTATATGGGATTGTCATTTAAATTTTTTAAATATTTCATTTCTTTCAAAATTTTTGGTTCCTTCTTTATAGGTATTAAAAATTACCTTTTGAATCTTCAGCGTTTCTCTTCCGCTTATTGTAGGCTCTCAGTCATTTTCAATCCCATTATAAAAATCCGCCATTTCCTCTTTCACCTGTTTAAAGCACTCAACTATATACAAAATATCATCTTTACTAAGCGCTGCTGAGATTTGCGTTCTTATTCTTGCCTTACCTTTTGGCACAACCGGATAAGAAAAAGCAACCACATAAACACCTTTTTCCATCATTCGGCTTGCCATTTCTACCGCCTTATGTTCATCGTAGAGCATAACAGGTATAATAGGAGTTCCTCCGTCCATTACGTCAAGCCCTATTTCTTTAATTTTTTCAGCAAAAAGTTTTGTATTCTCAAATAGTCTTTCGCGCATACTAAGGTCATTTTCAAGCATATCCAATACTTTCAAAGAGCCTGCTGCAACCGCCGGAGCAAGTGTATTTGAAAACAAATATGGTCTTGAGCGCTGGCGAAGTAAGTCTATGATTTCTTTTCTGCCTGAAGTAAAACCACCTGATGCACCCCCCAATGCTTTACCAAAAGTTCCTGTTATGATATCAACTCTACCGCTTACACCGCAATATTCAGGTGTGCCTCTGCCTGTTTCTCCCATAAAGCCTGCCGCATGGCTATCATCAACCATAACAAGTGCATCATATTCATCAGCAAGATCGCAGATGCTTTTCAGGTCCGCAACAATACCATCCATCGAAAATACTCCGTCAGTTGCAATAAGTTTTATACGGCAATCTTTAGCTTCTTCAAGTTTCGCACGCAAATCTTCCATATTATTGTTTTTATAACGAAATCTTTGTGCCTTACAAAGTCTGATACCATCTATTATACTTGCATGGTTAAGCTCGTCACTGATTACAGCATCCTCACCGCTAAGTAAGGTTTCAAAAAGTCCGCCATTTGCATCAAAGCATGATGAGTAAAGGATTGTATCCTCTGTTCCTAAAAAACTGCTTAACTTTTTCTCCAAATTCTTATGTAATTTCTGAGTTCCACAAATAAACCTAACAGATGAAAGTCCGTATCCATAATCATCGTAACTATCCTTTACCGCATCAATAACATCTTTATTGTTTGCCAACCCAAGATAATTATTGGCACACATATTGATAACTTTTTTTCCGCCTTCGAGCATAACCTTTGCTCCCTGAGGCGAAGTAATAACCTTCTCATTTTTTGTAAGTCCTTCTTTTTCTATTATTTCACACGTTTCTTTAAAAAATTTTAATGCTGATTTCATTACATATCCTCCTAATTAAGTGAAGTCCAGTCAAGAATAACCTTTCCGCTTTTTCCACTATTCATTGCTTCAAATCCCTTTTCGTATTCCGTAATATCCATACGATGTGTAATTATATTTGAAATATCAAGTCCACCCTGAAGCATTGCAGACATTTTGTACCATGTTTCATGCATTTCCCTACCATATATACCTTTTATGATCAGGCCATTAAATATGATTTTTTCCCAGTCAACTTTACTATCACTTTTCAAAATACCAAGCAATGCAATTTTACCACCATGCATCATATGGTCTATCATATTATTAAGTGCTATCTCACTACCTGACATTTCAAGTCCAACATCAAATCCCTCTTTAATAGATAATTGTTCCATAATGTCGGAAAGTTCTTCTTTTGATGTATTGACTGTGTATTGTATACCCAGTTTTTTCGCAAGTTCAAGTCTATCATCATTTATATCAGTAATTACAACTCTCCTTGCCCCAACATGCTTACAAACTGCAGCAGCCATAATGCCAATTGGTCCTGCTCCTGTAATTAAAACATCCTCTCCGGTAAGTTCAAAAGAAAGTGCCGTATGAACAGCATTTCCAAACGGGTCAAAGATAGCATACATTTCTTCAGAAATATCTTTTTCACATCTTCTTACATTTTCCTGTGGAATAACAAGATACTGTGCAAAAGCGCCATCACGGTTTACTCCGACACCAATCGTTTCCTTACACAAGTGCCCATTGCCTGCGAGACAATTTCTGCATTTTCCGCATACAATATGCCCTTCTCCGGAAACAATATCTCCTATTTTCCAGTTGTGTACATTTTGTCCGACTTCAACAATCTCTCCAACGTATTCGTGACCTATCACTTGGGGAGTTTGTATCGTCTTTTGTGACCATTCGTCCCAATTATATATATGTAAATCCGTTCCGCAAATTGCAGTTTTATGAATTTTAATTTTAACATCATTGAGCCCGGTTATCGGTTCTGGAACATCTTCAAAACACAATCCCTTTCCCGGATTTTTTTTAACAAGTGCTTTCATCATTTTTTCCTCCTTTATACAATTTTTTTAGTGTTACTTCCATTAAACTTATAAATTTCTTCATAATATCAGAAATTTTTCGTTCCGTATTTAAAAGATATCCTATGATATAATATCCCTGGTTTTCAAAAGGAACACTAATAATATCCCCTTTATTTAATGCAGATGGCATTAACCCTGTTCCGATTGTGTATGAATCAGTTAACATAAGAACATTCATAAGTGTAGCTCTATCGCTTATCTCAATATGTTTATCAATATAAAAAACATTCATTAACTCCTCCGTAAAAACGGAGCTATTATGTTCCCCTTGTTCGTATGATACATATGGATAATCTTTCAACTCGGAAATGTTTATTTTTTCACATTTCGCCAAAGGATGGTCTTTTCTAAAAAAGACATGGGGAGTTGCCTCTAAAACAGGTGTAAATAATAATTTTCTTTTACCAAGATATCGCTTCATTATTTCATAATCACAATCTTTAATTGCAATTACACCTATATCGCAACGAGCTGTTTCCACATCATGAATAACACTATGTGTTTTAATCTCTCTTATTGAAAAACGATAGCTATTACTATTTATTTCTCTTAAAAAATTTCCAAATATATCTGCAATAAAATCATAGTGTTGTGTAGAAATATAAAGCTTTTGCTGAATATTTTTGTCATTATATCTCTCTGCAATTAAATCATTATTTTCGCAAATTTGTGTTGCATATTTAACAAACTCTGCTCCCTCATCCGTCAAATAAACCCCATTTCCACAACGTTCAAATATTTTTATGTTCAATTCTTGTTCTAATGATTTAATACTTATTGATAAAGATGACTGTGCAATAAAAAGCTGTTTTGCAGCCTCGTTAAATGAGCCCGTTTTGGTAACAGCCAATACATATTTACATTGTTGTATCGTCATTTATATTCACTCCATAAATCAACATGTTTCATACACTATATATTATATCTCTTTTTTTATTAAATGTCTAATATATAAATTCTATTATCCTCATTCAAAAAAAACGATAAGCTTGCTCCTTTTCAGTTCTATTCTTTTAAAAATTCCCATATAGTTACCATAAAGGAGGAATCACCTATGCTTTCATTATTTGATTATTTCCCCCAACCCTTACGAATGATTCTTTATCGTTTGCCGGAGTTTGCACGGGAAGAACTGGAAGAAATTCGACTTCGAAGCGAACGGGGCTTACAGATCAGGCTTCGCTCCGGCTTATTTTATGCGGACAAGCAGGGACAGTTGCTTCCTACCCCAGACGGGGCATTTATTGTAGGGAAAACCCATCTTGCCTCCTGTCTTGAACAATTTACCACATCCTCCCTATATGCTTGGGAACACGAGCTTTCCTGCGGATATTTAACCTTAGAAGGGGGACATAGAGTGGGCTTTTGCGGTACCTGCATAGTAAAAGAAGAGCAAATTTCAGGAATACGGGATATTACCTCCATGAACGTCCGTGTTGCAAGGCAAATCATTGGTGTTTCCAATTCTCTGTTGCCATATTTACTCAAAGGAGAGCGGGTCAAAAACACACTTATTATTTCTCCGCCCGGATGCGGAAAAACCACTCTTCTTCGTGACATTGCAAGAAATCTTTCCAGCGGATTTGACGGGTTTTCAGGAACAGATGTAGCGGTGGCAGATGAACGGGGGGAATTAGGAGCTGTTTGCCACGGAGTATTAGGAAATGATCTGGGATTTCGGACCGATGTATTAAACTGCGGGCCAAAAGCCGCCGGAATGATTATGTTACTGCGAACCATGTCCCCCAAAGTATTGATTACCGATGAAATTGGTTCCCTTCAGGATGAATCTGCCATCAGGCAGGCAAGCCTTTCAGGAGTAAGTGTCATTTGCTCGGCTCACGGATATAGCAGACAAGATATTTTAGGGCGGATGCCAAGCTTTGGTAAACTGTTTGAATTGTTTATTACGTTAGAATGCCGGGACGGAATTCATCAAATTAAATCGGTAGAGGATTATGCTTAAACTGATAGGAGCTTTATTCATTTTATTTTCCGCATTGCAATTAGGATTATTCCAAAGCCGCCGACTTCATCAGCGGGTGCAATGTCTGGGACAGCTAAATCACTTACTGTATCAATTCTTGGGCGAAGTACAGTTTGGATTGCGGCCTCTCCCTGAGATTTTTGAACGGTTAGGGAATCAGTCGGGAGGTGAGGGGTTTGCCCTTACCGCACAGGAAATGAAGTTGCGGGACGGAAGATCTGCAAGGAGTTGCTTTCATCTTGCAATTAACGCTTCCTATCCCCTTCTGAACCAAGAGGATAAAGAGGCCCTTCTTTCTTTGGGAGAAGGGTTAGGAGCCTGTGACAACACTACCCAATGTCGCCTGATTGAATCCGTTATCCGACAGTTGGAAGTCCGACAGCAAGACGCACGGGAGTTTGCTGTCAAAAACGGAAGATTGTATCAAGGATTAGGGCTTACGGGCGGGTTATTTTTAATTTTGCTTTTGATTTAGTGACAAGGAGAAGGGCTATGAATGTGGATTTAATTTTCAGGATTGCCGCAATCGGCATTCTGGTATCAGTACTCAATCAGCTTTTAATTCGATCGGGACGAGAGGAACAGGCGATGATGACGACCCTTGCAGGTTTAATTGTGGTGCTTGTAGTCATTGTCAGGGAAATCAGCACCCTGTTTGACACCATTAAGTCTGTATTTGGTTTTTAGCCATGCTCCCGATTATCGGAATTGCTTTGTGCGGAGCCGTGCTGGCACTGCTGTTACGACGGCATCATCCCGAGTTTGCCATGGCAGTTTCCATTGTTGCCTGTGTGCTGTTGTTTTTATTTGCAGCACAGCATTTTTTAAAATTTAAGGAAACGTTGGACTCCATTGCACAACGGTGCGGAATTTCACTATCTCTTATGTCTCTTCTTTATAAAGTGGTGGGAACGGCATATTTGGGACAGTTTTCCGCAGCTCTTTGCCGTGATGCGGGAGAATCTGCCTTGGCAAGTGCTTTGGAATTTTGTACGAAAATAACTATTTTGCTGATGAGTCTGCCCTTACTGACCTCTCTTTTTGAAAAATTAGCAAATATTGCGGAGTCGATATGAAACACCATATTTGGATAGGAATTATTTTTTTCTTTCTCCTCCTTCCACAACCCTGCTTTGCTGACATGGAGCCCTCCATGGAGAAGCAGTACCAAGCAAGCGGAGGTCAGGAAATCGAGGACTACTATGACAGTGAATTAAAGGAGGAGTTGTCAACCATTTTGCCTGATTTCTCCCCCAAAAAAGCAATAGAAGCCCTTATAAACGGACAGGTTTCTCTAACCCCTACAGAAATACTCCGTTGGATAGGAACTCTATTGTGGGGTGAATTAAAGGGAAATGCCGCCTCCTTCGGATTATTGCTTTTATTGGTGGTATTAAGCGGAATGACCGATCAGCTAAATGCTTTGGGAACAGAAGGAACCAATGCTGCAAGCTTTGTATGCGGGGCAGTGATGTGTGCTATTGTCATCGAAATGTTTGATGTCAGTATTCGGCAAAGTAAAGAGGCGGTTTCCTCCATGAGTGAATTTGTCACCGTCCTGGCTCCTGTCATGTCTGCTCTCTTAGCAGGCTCGGGACAATTTACCGGAGCGACCCTGCTTCATCCTGTGTTGTACGGTGCTGCTACCTTCAGCATTAACGCAGTGAATCGCTGGATTGTTCCCGCTGTCTACAGTTGCTTTTTGTTATGTATTGCCAACTCTCTTTCTCAGGACAATAAGTTAGATGGTTTTATCGGTCTTTTAAAAAATGCAATGAAGTGGATCTTGACCGCCATTCTTACCGTCTTTTCGGGACTTACCGCCATATATTCTGTAGCCGGACAAAACGTGGATGTAATGGTCAGAAAAACCACACGGTTTGCCGTTGGGAACTTTGTGCCGGTGGTGGGAGGAATGTTATCGGAAAGTGTTGAGTTGGTGCTTTCCTTTTCCTCGGTACTTCGTCGAGGAGTAGGCATTGGCGGTATGGCGGTATTGCTTTTAATTTTTGCTCATGTAGCGGTTACGCTAACCGTTCAACTATGGATGTTTCGAATAGGGGCGGCATTTGCTGCACCCTTAGGAAGTCCGGCATTGGGAAAATTGTTGTCAGACACCGCTCTTTGCATTGGAATGATGCTGGCTTCCCTTTGCGTTTGTGCAGTTCTTTTTTGTTTGATTTTGATTATGATGATCAATGCAGGAGGAGGTGGAATTCTGTGAGAATGGTTATCACCTTAACAGGAGCTATTTTACTAATCCAAGCAGTACGAATGGTATTGCCTTTAGGCAGTACGGGAAAATACGTTTCCTTTGTGTTGGGATTATTTTTTATGGCAGTTACTTTAGATACAATCGGCGGTCTTTCCTTTCGTGGAGAAGACGTTCTTTCCAACGACCTTCCCCAAACAGAAACAAAACAACTGGAAGAGGTGCAACAGCAACAGATTTTTGCAGAGTATGCCCAACAGCTTACCGAGGATATCCGTCAAAGCATTCCTCCCCTGTCCGACGCCCGGTTTTCCTTTGATTTTTCTGTGGAGCCTTTTGGTACTGTAACAGGATTGACCATTTTTTCTCCCAAAAAAACTCAGGAATCTGTCATTACCAAACTTTCAGAGC
Organism: Clostridia bacterium; assembly: GCA_045586685.1. Lineage (GTDB taxonomy): Bacteria > Bacillota > Clostridia > HGM11514 > HGM11514 > SIG438. The sequence continues at coordinate 46,387 of JAZNAU010000002.1, read as the reverse complement.
TATACGGTATTTCACGGGAGGTCATTCAATGGGAAACAAAATAACGTTTTTTTCAAAGCTAACGCAAAAAACGGGGAATAAAAAGACCCTTTGGATCATACTAATCATAGGAGCAATTCTGTTATTGGCAGCCCCTGCGTCCACGGACAAAAAGAAGACAGCTCCTATTCAACATCAAGCGGACGGTCAGGAATATTTAAACGTTTTGGAAGAAAAACTGGAAAAAACACTGGAACAGATAGAGGGAGCAGGAAAGGTAACAGTATTTCTGACTCCAAAAAGCTTTGGTAAAATTTCGGTAGCAACGGACACCAAGGCAAGCACCTCTGAAAATAATCAGGATTTTGAGGAAGCTGTGGTGTTATCCGACGGAGACTCCCCTGTCGTTTTGGAAAAATATTATCCAACCGTAGGCGGTGCAATTATTGTAGCATCCGGTGCAGGAAAAGAACAGGTAAGAATGGATTTAAGACGGGCAGCAAGTGCAGCATTGCAAATCGGAATGAACAGAATCGAAGTATTGGAAGGGAGCGGAAAGCATTGATTAGAAAACGGCAATTTGTGGTAGTGGCAATGTGTTTGCTGATTGTAGCAGGTGCATACATAACAAATAAGGATGATCAATCTGCGCAAACAGTAATGAATCCGGAAATTTCACCCTCTCCTACACCCAAGGTATACGGAGAAGCTCAATTTGTAAATGGAGGAACAGAGGATTATTATGCCCAAGCCAGACTGAATCGGGATGTAGCAAGGGGAGAAGCCTTGGATTTGCTTCGTGAAGCAACGGAGCAGTCAGATACAGAACAAACCGCTCAGGCAATGGCACGAATGGCAACCGCTTGCGAACAGGAAAGCAAATTAGAAAATGAATTAAAAGCAAAAGGGTTTGGAGATTGTGTCGTCTTTATTACCGATGCCGGTGCAACCATCACCCTTTCATCCAAAGGATTAAAAGAACAAGAACTTGCAAACATTTTATCCACTGTTATGACAGAAACAGAGCTTGAAGCGGATAAAATTAAAATAATTGAGATAAAATGATTTACAAAGGGTGGCTTGTGTGGTATAATAAAAATGGTCAATCCAAATTGTAAATCAATCAAAGGAGGTAATTTCTTTGGAAGAACAAATGATAGAACAAAAAATTGGAAATGTAAAAATTTCTGAAGAGGTAGTTTCCGCCATTGCAGGTCTTGCTGCATCGGAGGTACAGGGTGTTGCCAGCATGAGTGCAGGCTTAACCGGAGGAATCTACGACTTGATCGGAAAGAAAAACCCTTCCAAGGGCGTAAAAATTGAAATGAAGGAAGAGGAAGTTTTCCTCGATCTTTATCTGGTGGTCGAATATGGTGCCAAGATTCCGGAGGTTGCTCTGGAGGTTCAGCAGGCAGTGAAAAACAGTGTAGAAACCATGACCGGTCTTACCGCATCTAAGATTGACATTCACATTCAAGGTGTAAAAATGGAAAAGGAAGAACCTGAAGCACCTGCTTCTCAGGAACCAGAAGAAGAAACAGAAGAATAATAGAAAGACGGTGTAGCCTAAAGCTTACACCGTCTTTTGATTTTATAAACCACAATAAAATAAGCCACGAGTTGTGCAACCCCCGTCAATAACCACGAAATAGGATAAGATACATACAAAAGTTCCAGTGTGTGATTTGCTCTGAAAACAGTACAAATCCACAAAATACGGAATCCGCAAACACCCAGAACAGAAATTAACATAGGGATTAAGGACACTCCAAGACCTCTCATGGCCCCTGTCATTACATCCATCATACCGCATAAGCAGTAGAACATTGCAATATAGGACAGTCTTATTATACCATACTCAATGGCTTTTGCCGAATCGGTAATATAAATTCCCAACAAAGGACGGCCGAAAAACCATGCCCCAAACCCAAGAAAAAAGCCTACAGCTGCAACCGACAGCATACAAATTGCAATTACCCGACTGACTCTTTTCAATTTTCTTGCCCCTATATTCTGCCCTGTAAAATTCATTGCCGTCTGGCTAAAGGCGTTCATAGCGGTATAAACAAATCCTTCAATATTTGCTGCCGCTGCATTTCCGGACATTGCAATGTTCCCAAAGGAGTTAATAGAAGATTGAATCATAACATTGGAAATGGAAAACAAGCAGCTTTGAATCCCGGCAGGAATGCCAATTCGTAAAATTTTAAAAAGGGTGGGTTTGTCAAATTGCAGAGATTTCAAATCCAAACGGCAAACATCTCCTCTTTTCATCAATGAAATGACAATCAACACCGCAGAAACAGCCTGAGAAACAGAAGTGGCCAAAGCCACTCCAGCCACATTCATCTTTAATAATAATACAAAAAACAAATTCAACAACACATTCACCACTCCGGCAATGGTAAGAAAAACCAAGGGTCCCTTTGTGTCTCCCGTGGCACGAAGAATTGATGCACCAAAATTATAAACCATGGTAGGAATGACGCCACAAAAATAAATTCTGATATATAAAGAGGATAAATTGATTACATTGTCAGGTGTACCCATCAGCTTTAAGAAAAACTTGGAACCGCACACACCTACAACTGTCAAAAGTGCGCCTGCCACAACAGCAACGGAAATGGCTGTATGCACCGTACGGAACACTCCCTTTCTGTCATCTGCACCCAAACCCTGAGCAACAACCGCACCCGTTCCGACAGAAATCCCAAGAAAAAAATTGACAATCAAGTTAATCAACGCCCCGGTAGCACCAATAGCCGCCACCGAAAGACTGCCGCAAAAACGACCTACCACAATCAGGTCGGCTGCGTTAAACAACAACTGCAACACTCCTGTTAAAATAATGGGAACAGTATAAATAATAATCTTTTTTAATAACGGGCCCTCGCACATATCCATGGTATTACTTTTCATTCATCACAACCCCTTCATGTCATATTATACCTCTCAGTAAAACAAAAAGCAACCCTCTGATATTAAATCAAAAAAATTTTCTGATTTTTTTATTGAAAACAAAAGAATCCCGCACATTTTGGACTGCACCATTTCGTGCAGACAATACAAAAAGAGCCCCTATCCTTTACTGGCTACGCATAAGTGCGTTTTTAATTGGCCTGCCAGCCATGAAATTGCTACTTGTTACCCATAAATGGGCTGTACTGCACTATCAAGGGGTCCAGGGGCGAAGCCCCTGTGTCGTTTTAAGGGATGCGGGGGAAATCGAAATCCCCCGCGTTTTTGCTACTTTTGTCTCACAAAAGTAGGCCCGTCCGACAGGGCATACAAAACGAAAAGTATGAACAACACCTCCCTGTTTTGCACGCTGAAAAACATTAGTAAACTTTTCATTTTGATATATTACTTATATTCTTTACATCTATTCTGTTTCATTTTTGTTTATCGGTTAACCTTTTTTGAACCACGCGACTATCGCACGGTTTTTGTTATACAAAAAAAGACCGCTGTTTAAGCGGTCTTTCACGTTACAGTCTTTCTATTTCAACAATCTTCATTTCACCTGAACTCAAATCAATGGTATATTTGTATGTTTCAGGAATGTCAACGATTCTTCCGTCTTTATAATAAACTCTGATCACAGAATCGCGAATGACAGTAATTTGTGAATTAGAAATTCTTTGCACAGTATGGCAGTTCACGGATAAAAGCTCTTCTTGGTCCACAACCTTAATGATTTCGTTATGTGATGCAAGTTCTTGCTGTGCTTCACCACCTGCAAAGTATGTGTCAATATAATTTGCGGACCTGGTATTGATGCCATTTACAAATGCATAAAGTGCATTTTCAATAAATGTCTCTGCCTCATATTCATCGTACGTCCAAATGGTTTCTTTCACCACATTTTCAACTGGAGCAGTTGCTTCTTTTGTTTCTGTTGTGGGTGTAGTTTCTTTTATTACTTTTTGTACGATAGAGGTTTGGGCTGTTATGTCTGATTCATTTGTATTAAAATGAATCACACCTGAAAAGAATAGTACAAAAAATAAAATGAAGAAAATAAGAATTGTGCTGAGTATGGCGATAATCGCAACCAGTGCAGCGTTATTTTTTGATTCGTTCATAAAAACCCCTCCTTTTTTTGTTATTTTAGCATAATATAGGAATATTTGTCAAATTATATTTTATTTTTAATGATAGAAAAAATAAGAATTGACAAAAAAGAATAAAATGGGTATAATGAAATGGAACGGACAGAAAGGAGATGTTATCAATGAATTACACCTATCGGACAAACAGTGTTTGTACCAGAGAAATTAGTTTTCATTTGGATGGCAACATTGTTACGGATGTTCAATTTAACGGCGGATGTAACGGCAATCTGAAAGCCATTTCAAAGCTGATAGACGGTTGGACTGTAGAACAAATTGAAGAAAAACTGGCAGGAAATACTTGCGGTGGACGACCTACCTCCTGTGCCGATCAGTTAGCAAAAGCGGTAAGAGCCGCTTATGATGAACAAAAATAAGGCTGTAGTAAGATACAGCTTTATTTTTGTTTGAGTTGTTCTATCAGCTTTGGGTCAGGGGTCACATAAGCGGTATTGAAATTATCATAAATTACCATTCCGGGTTTTGCACCCGGAATTTTTTTTACATATTTACATTCCGTGTAATCCACCGGTACCTTCACCCCGTTTTTCGCCTTGGAGTGGAAGGCGCAAAGTATTGCCGCCTCCTCCAAGGTGCGGTCGGGTATTTCTTCTGCTCCGCCCCGTACAATCAGGGTATGGGAACCGGGAATGTTTTTGGTGTGAAGCCAGATGTCACGGCTACGGGATAACTGAAAGGTAATGGCATCATTCTGAATATTATTTTTCCCTACATAAATGGCAAACCCGTCAGAGGAAATGAAGCTGTGGGGTTGTATTTTTTGCCCTTTTTTCTTTTTTCCTTTGGAACCGTGGGACAAATACCCTTGGGCATGGAGCTCATCCCGAATATCGGAAAGCTCGGAGGGTGTTTTGGCGGTTTCTAAAAATTGCTTGACCGATTCTAAATATTCCAGCTCGCCCAAGGCGGCTTGTAACTGTTCTTCCGCCATTTTTTCTGCGGTTTTCTGCTTGGTGTAGCGGGTGTAATACCGTTGTGCATTTTGAGCTCCCCCTTTTTGAGGGTCTAAGGGTATTTTCACTGTTTCTCCCTCTTGAGAATAGAAATTTTGGGTTATCAATTCCGTATCACCCGACTGTATGTGATACAAATTTGCCATAATCAAATCTCCGTACTGCTTTTGCACCTCTTTCTTTTCCGCGTCTTTTATGGTTTGTCGGTAGATATTGCATTTTTTTGCCGTCCGTTCAATCAGATTGGAAATCACCTTTTCCATTGCGGCGGCTCTCTGGTGCTGGCGGGTATCCACATCACGGTTGGTAAAATACTGTTCCAAAGTAAGGCTGAAGCTTTCCGGATGAAGGATATTTTTAGGATACTGGGTAGGGTCAAACGCAGAAAATTCAATGCTCTTTTCCCCTTCCATCACCAGAGATGGAACAAATCGATTTTCCTTAATTTCCGTAAAGAAGTCTGCTATTTTGTCAATCGCAGTGCTTGGTAAATGAGAGGTATCCGCATCCCAATCTCCCGTGGCACGGTATGCAATTTCACGGCAAGCAAGGGGAGACAGCCCCATATAGGTTTGTAACAACAGTTTATCCAGCTTTTGCTCCGGATTTTGTTGTATTAGTTGTACTATTTCCTCCCTGTTTTCCAACAGAGGATTTTTTTTGTTTTGAGAAGGAGCTCCTTTGTATTCCAAACCGGGAAGAATCTGTCTTACACTGCTCACGTTTACATCCACGTGCTTGACACTGTCAATAATCCGTCCGTTTTCTTCTGTAAAAATCAGATTACTGTGCCGACCCATCAGCTCTGCAATTAAGTATTTTTTGACAGGGTCCCCCAGTTCTGTGGTGCAGGCAAATTCAAATATCAGAATCCGTTCAAATTCTTTCTGACAGACTTTTATCAATCGGGAAGGAATCAAGTGCTTTCGTAACAGCATACAGAAAAAAGGGGCTTGCATGGGGTTTTCTTTTTTCTGCGTGGTCAGATGTACCCGTGCATGGTTTGCACTGGCACTTAATACCAATCGTACATTGTCACGATCCGTTCGAAACCCAATGACAATTTCATCCAGTTCCGGTTGATAAACCTTGTCTACTCTGGCATTTTCCAGTGCTTGATTCAATTCAAAAGCGGTACAACGCACCGCAATTCCGTCCATTGCCATAATTTTAGCCTCCATTCTTCTATTATTATACATTATTTTAACGAAAAAAGCAAATTTTATTGACAAAAAGAAATCATTTGATGTACAATAGTATATATACCATTAGAATAGGAGAAGTTTGCCATGATAAAAAGCATGACGGGTTTTAGCCGTTGGGAGCAGGAGGCGGATGGGTTTCGGATTCGTACAGAGCTGAAAAGCGTCAATCATCGGTATCTGGATTTATCCGTTCGCTTGCCTCGATTTTATTCCTATCTGGAGGACAAGGTGCGTGACCTGATTAAACAATATTTAAACCGAGGGAAAGCAGATTTGTTTATCAGCATTGAACGGCAGGATGGTGACGGAAAACAGGTTTTGCTAAACGAAGGGTATGCCCAAAGCTATATTGCAGCATTGACAAAATTAAAAGAAACCTTTTCTCTTGCAGGAGAGGTGTCGTTGGGTGTGGCGGCAAGAAATCCTGAACTGTTTGTTTCGGAGGAATCGGAAGAGGACGAAGAAAAGGTATGGAAATTACTGTCCTCCTGTTTGGAACAGATGTTGGAAGGATTTTTGAAGATGCGTCAAACAGAAGGAGAATGCCTAAAAGCCGATTTGGAAGAAAAGCTGTCAGGGGTCAAGGAATTGGTTGCGGAAATCAAACGCCGTGAACCGGAGGCAACAGAGCAGTATGAAAAGCGTCTTCGCCAGAAAATTGAAGATGCGTTAGCTGCAGCAGAACCCGATCCTCAGAGGTTGTTAACGGAAGTTGCAATTTTCTCGGAAAAAACAGCCATAGATGAAGAATTGGTTCGTTTGGACAGCCATATGCAAAGCTTTTCCGATACCTTGCATACAGGCGGTGCAGTGGGAAAGAAGCTGGATTTTATTATGCAGGAAATGAATCGGGAAATCAATACCATTGGGTCTAAGGCAAACAATCTTGAAATTTCCAAAATTGTGATAGATGTGAAAAGTGAGTTTGAAAAAATCAGAGAACAGATTCAGAATATTGAATAGGAGTTTTACATATGAAGTTAATTAACATCGGATTCGGTAATATGGTTTCTGCAAGCCGTCTTGTGGCGATTGTCAGTCCGGAATCTGCTCCCATTAAGCGAATGGTGCAGGAAGCCAGAGAACGGGGAACCTTAATTGATGCTACATACGGAAGAAGAACCAGAGCGGTGATTGTGATGGACAGTGACCACGTTATTTTATCTGCAGTACAGCCGGAAACGGTTGCAAACCGCCTGTCCTCCAAGGAAGAATTGATGCTTGAAGAGGAGCTGGAGGAAGATGAGTAAAGGTCTTTTAATTGTCGTTTCCGGTCCGTCTGGTGCCGGAAAGGGAACCATTTGTGCGGAATACTGTAAGCGACATCCGGACGTGTTTTTGTCAGTTTCCGCTACCACCAGAAAGCCCCGCCCGGGAGAGCAGGACGGTGTTCACTATTTCTTCTATTCAAAAGAGGAATTTGAAGAGATGATTCAGAATAATGAATTGTTGGAATGGGCGCAGTATTGTGAGAATTTTTACGGTACGCCGAAAAAATATGTAGAACAGGCATTACAAGAGGGCAGAGATGTGATTCTGGAAATTGAGGTTCAGGGTGCATTGAATGTACAAAGCCGGTTTGAAGGCGGGATTTATGTATTTGTTCTGCCTCCCGCTCCCGAAGTTTTGGCTGACCGTCTCAGAGGTCGGAATACCGAAACGGAAGAAGTGGTGCAAAAACGGCTGACCCGAGCACTGGAAGAACTGCCTCTTATGAACCATTACGATTATATTTTGGAAAATGATGATTTGGGAGAAGCGGTTGATAATTTGGAACGGATTGTCCGTGCCCAAAAAATGAGCCGTCCGAGAAAAATGGAAGATTTGGAACAAATTTGGAAGATACATGAATAAAATGAACAGCGAAAGGATAAGTGATAAGTATGATGATGTACCCTCCTATCGGAGAATTGATGAAACGGGCAGACAGCCGCTATTCTCTTGTCATTGCCGTTGCAAAGAGAGCCAGAGAGCTGTCTCACGGAGCAGAGGTTTTGGTCGCATGCGACAGCAAAAAGGAAGTAACTGAAGCGGTTTATGAATTATATTATGATAAAATAAAAGTGATAAAAGCTTCTGAAGATGCAGAAGAATCGGACGTGACCGAAGAAATTGCGGAGGAAGCAACGGAGGAGTGAGAATATGCTCCAGGGGAAAAAAATTGTAATCGGTGTATGCGGAGGGATTGCGGCCTTTAAGGTGTGCGATTTGGTTCGTATGCTTAAAAAAGCGGGCGCAGATTGTTTTTGTATGATGACGGAGGCGGCACAGGAATTTATTACACCTCTGACCTTAAGCACCTTATCAGGGCAAAGGGTCGTGTGCGGAATGTTTGACCGGCATCAGGACTGGGAGGTAGAGCATATCTCCTGGGCAAAGCGGGCAGATGTTCTTGTGTTGGTGCCTGCTACTGCCAATATGATCGGAAAAATCAATGCAGGGATTGCTGATGATTTTGTGACCACTACTGTCATGGCAACAAAAGCACCTGTGCTCATTGCCCCTGCTATGAATACCAATATGTTTGAAAATCCCATTACTCAAAGAAATATAAATCAGCTTTCAGAGCTGGGGTATCATTTCACCATGCCGGATGAAGGCTTTCTTGCCTGTGGTGACACAGGTCGGGGACGGCTTGCAGAAACGGAACGGATTTTTGAGGATATTATCCGTCTTTGCACGCCTCAGGATTTGGCGGGCAAATCGGTGCTGGTGACGGCAGGACCCACTCGGGAGGCAGTGGATCCGGTGCGGTTTCTTACCAATCATTCTACCGGAAAAATGGGATATGCCATTGCACAGGCGGCTGTCAGACGGGGAGCAAAGGTGACCTTGGTTTCGGGGCCTGTTTCCTTGCCTGTTCCTTACGGGGTACAGGCGGAATGGGTAGAATCTGCCTGTCAAATGAGGGATGCTGTGATAAAACACGCCCCGCAAATGGATGTGATTATCAAAAGTGCCGCAGTGGCGGATTTTCGTCCTGCCCATGTGGCTGACCAAAAGTTGAAGAAAAACCAGCTTCCTGACATACAGTTAGAGAAAAATCCTGATATTTTACAGGAGTTAGGACAAATGAATCTTTCTGCTGTATTGGTAGGGTTTGCAATGGAAACGGAAGAGTTAGAAAAGCGAGCCAAAGAAAAATTGGAACGAAAAGGTCTTCATATGATTGTGGCAAACAACCTCAAAACAGAGGGAGCCGGTTTTGGAACGGACACCAACGTTGTGACCGTATTTTCCAAAGACGGTTCTGTAAAACCGTTTCCGAAACTGTCAAAAAGTGCTTTGGCAGATGAAATTCTGACCATGGCAAAGGAGTGGAGTATGCGGTGAAGGCGGCTCAGATTGCGCTGAATACTCGAGGCGTTCATGCCATTGATAAGTTTTTCACTTATTTAATTCCTGAAACAATGGAACTGTTACCCGGAATGAGGGTGACTGTTCCTTTTGGCAATGCCAATCGTCCTACGGAAGGATTTGTGGTAAAAATCGTTACGCCGGAATCACCGTCAGAATTAAAAACAGTGAAAACCATATTGGACCAAGAGCCATTGTGCGATGAAAATGCAATGAACCTTGCCTTCTGGATTCGGGAGCGATATTTTTGTACCTATTTTGAAGCGTTGCGGTTAATGCTTCCTCCCGGTTCAGGATTAAAATACAAAGAAACGGTGATACTAAAAGAAGAGAATCGGGAGGTGCTGGAACAGAGCACCTGCCGAAGTGCTGTTCAGTGGGCGGTTATTCAGTTTTTGTTAGAAAACGAAGGAGTGTCCACGGTGACGGAGCTAAATCATCAACTGGGCACCAACGTTCGTCCCGTTATCCATACCTTAGTGAAAAAAGAATTGGTGTCCATCAGCAGAAAAAAATTACTTTCCACAAGAGAAAAAACCCAAACGGTGGCATCTCTTTGTGCCGAGTCGGAGTTAATTTCCGTTTATTTAAGCGAAAACGGAGCCAAAGCTCCTGTCAGAGCAAGAATTTTAGAGTTGCTGGAGGCGGAGGAGGAACTGGAGGTTTCTCAACTGCTTGATAGCGCAGATGCGGGAAGAAGTTCGCTAAATGCCTTGGTGGAGAAGGGTTTTGTGACCTTGGAAACCCGTGTAATAGACCGCAATGCCCCTGTTTTCACAGAGCAGGATGCTCCCAAGAAATTAACTGCTGAACAAAAGTCGGTGTTAGAGCAAATAGGAAGGGAGGGGGAATACCTCCTTTGCGGTGTTACGGGAAGCGGAAAAACAGAAGTGTATTTACAGCTGATAGAACGGGTGATTGAGGAAGGAAAGCAAGCCATTATGCTAGTCCCGGAAATTTCTCTGACCCCTCAGACCATTCGTCGGTTCTGTGCACGGTTTCCGGATGAAGTTGCGGTACTCCACAGCGGACTTTCCTTAGGAGAACGGTTTGATTCTTGGGAAAAAATCCGTCGTGGAGAGGCGAAGGTTGTGGTTGGTGCCCGCTCCGCCGTATTTGCACCCGTGAAACATTTGGGTGCCATTATTATTGATGAGCAAAATGAAGATACGTATGTATCGGAGCAATCCCCCCGTTATGATGCAAGAGAGGTGGCTTTGTTTCGAATCAAGCAGACAGGAGCCGTCTTGCTTCAGGCGTCTGCTACCCCCAGAGTACAGGATGTTTACCGTCTGCGGGGACGGGTGTTCTATATGAGAAACCGATATAATCATCATGCCCTGCCCCAAGTGCTGGTAGAGGATATGCGGGAGGAACTGAAAAACGGGAACACCACCATTTTCTCCAATCGCATGGCAACTGAAATCAAAAGGAATCTGGAGCGTGGGGAACAGACGATTTTGTTTGTGAACCGTCGGGGTCATTCTACCTTTGTATCATGCCGCAGTTGCGGATATACCTTTGAATGCCCGAATTGCTCTATCTCATTAAAATATCATTCGCATACCCACAGGTTATTATGCCATTACTGCGGTTATATGCAGCCTGTTTCCAGAAAATGTCCCCAATGCGGCAGCCCTTATGTGAAACTGTTCGGATTGGGAACCCAGCGGGCAGAAGAAGAAATCGCGAAGTATTTTCCTTCTGCAAGGGTGTTACGAATGGATCAGGATACCACAGCGAAAAAGTCCTCCCATCAAAAAATGCTGGCAAGCTTTGCAAATGGCGAAGCGGATATTTTGTTGGGGACTCAAATGGTAACAAAAGGACTGGATTTTCCAAATGTAACCTTGGTAGGGGTGCTTGCAGCGGATATGATGTTGAACGGCGAGCGCTATGATGCATATGAAGAAACCTTCAGCCGTCTGACCCAAGTGTTTGGTCGGGCAGGAAGAGGAGATGAAAAGGGCAGAGCCATTGTGCAAACCTATCAGCCGGAGCATCCTTGTATTCAGATGGCATCCGATCAGGATTATCCTGCTTTTTATAAATCAGAAATCCGTATGAGAAAACAGCTGGGCTATCCCCCTTTTCTGTCTTTGATTACCTTAATGCTGACCGGTCTTTCGGACAGCGGAGTAAAGAAAGAGGCATATCAGTTATATCGCAGTTTAACGGATGGCGGTTTGCCCTCCGGAGTGGAGATGGTGTTAAATCCCGTTCCTTGCGGTGTGGCAAGAATCAATCGGTATTACCGATGGCAGATTATTATGAAATGCCGTGAAGATGTGAGTCATCTTTTGTGGCAGATTTACGACCGACACAGTAAGCATCAGCAAAAAACAAAAACATACCTGTCGATTTACAGATAGAAAGGAAATGTAAAATGGCAATCAGAACAATTCGCACAGTACCGGATGAAGTGCTGACAAAAAAATGCCGTGAGGTCACCGATTTTGACCAACGGCTTTGGACATTATTAGATGATATGTATGATACTATGAAGGAGGGGAACGGCGTTGGGTTGGCTGCTCCTCAGGTAGGTATTTTACGTCGGGTAGCGGTGATTGATATTGGAGAAGGAAAAATTGAACTGGTCAATCCCAAAATCATCGCCCGTTCCAAAGAAACAGAAACCACAGACGAGGGTTGCTTAAGCCTTCCCGGTGCAGCAGGTCTGGTGGAGCGTCCCAAAGCGGTTACTGTTGCCGCTCAGGACAGAAACGGAAAAGAGTTTCAGATTGCGGGAAAGGACTTATTAGCCCGTGCTTTTTGCCATGAGATTGATCATCTGGATGGGGTGATGTATACCACTCATGTGCAGGGAGAAATTCACTACTAAAGGAGATAGACTATGAAGGTTTTGTTTATGGGTACGCCTGATTTTTCTTTAGAGTGCCTTAGGTGGTTGACAGAGCACACGAAAGTTTGCGGTGTGGTCACTCAGCCTGATAAACCAAAGGGTCGGGGGCATAAAATGATGCCGCCTCCCGTAAAAGAGTTTGCGTTAGAACAAAATATTCCGATTTTTCAGCCTCAAACACTGAAAAATGAAGCCTTTTATCCTCAATTACAGGAATTGAATCCTGATTTGATTGTGGTGGTTGCATACGGGAAAATTTTACCTTCCTATATTTTAAAGTATCCCAAATATGGCTGTATCAATGTTCACGCCTCCCTTTTGCCCAAGTGGAGAGGTGCAGCACCCTTGCAGTGGTGTGTTATGGCGGGGGATTTGGTCACGGGTGTCACTACGATGCAGATGGATGAAGGTCTGGATACGGGAGATATGCTGATTAAAAAGGAAATTCCCATTACACCCGAGGATACAGGGGGAAGTATTCACGATAAATTAAGCGTACTGGGGGCATTAGCCTTGGCGGAAACGGTGGAGCAAATTGACTCTTTGGTTCCCGTTCCTCAGGACCACAGTCAGTTTACTTATGCTCCCATGATAACCAAGGAAACCTGTCAAATTGACTGGAACAAAACCGGTAGAGAAATTTGCAATCAAATTCGAGGGTTATCCCCTATGCCCTTAAGCTTTTTCCTGTATCAGGGAAAAACAATTAAGGTGGGCGATGCAACCTTCGGTGACGGAAGCTTACCATCGGGGGAAATCGGAGAGTATGATAAACAAAAGGGACTTCCCGTTGGTTGCAGTGACGGCGTGGTTTATCTGGAACAAATTAAGCCCGAAGGCAAGAAAATGATGAGTATTCATGATTTCATGCGGGGAAATAGTTTTCAAACAGGGGAACGGTTAAAATAATAGATATAATAAGGAGATTTGAAAATGTGGTGGATTGACAGCGGTTATATTATGTTTGTATTGCCTGCATTGATTTTGACCTTTTGGGCACAGTTTAACGTATCTTCTACCTATGCAAAATACGGGAAGGTACACAGCCGCCGGGGGATGACGGCGGAGCAGGTGGCAAGAATGATTTTGGACAGAAACGGTCTTTATCATGTACAGTTGGGGCGTGTCAGAGGAAATCTGACCGATCATTTCAACCCTAAAACCAACATTGTAAATTTGTCAGATACAACTTGTACCAGTACCTCTGTTGCGGCAATTGGTGTTGCGGCACACGAGGTAGGGCATGCCATTCAGCATGCCACCGGGTATGCTCCCATTAAAATAAGAAATTCCATTGTACCGGTTGTAAACATTGCCAGTCAGGCAGCAATCCCTTTATTTCTTTTTGGATTGTTTTTTAACAGCGGATTTATGATGGATATTGGTATCTGGTTTTTCTCGGCAGCGGTATTGTTTCAGATTATTACTTTGCCGGTGGAGTTTAATGCATCCCGCCGTGCCATTGCTATTTTGGAAAGTGATTATATTTTAGAGGATGAAGAGGTACGCGGAGCAAAAAAAGTATTAGGTGCTGCAGCAATGACTTATGTGGCGGCCGCCGCCATGTCTTTGGCTCAGTTGTTACGTCTTTTATCCATGCGGGGAAGACGGGATTGATAACAGGACGGGAGCTTGCGTATCAAGGTTTAACACAGATTGAGGAAAAGGGCGGCTTTTCCAATCTGGTGGTAAAGGACTTGTTGCAAACGGCAAACCCCAAGGACAAGGGTCTGATTACAGCGTTACTATATGGTGTAACGCGGGAACGAATTTTTTTGGACTATCAAATCGGAAGGTTTTGCGATTTAAAAAAAACGCCCCTCTCCCTGTTGCGGCTTTTGCGAATGGGGACATATCAGCTTTGCCGAATGGATAAAATTCCTCCTTCGGCTGCGGTGAATGAAACGGTGAAACTGGCAAAAAAGATTGTACCGAGAGGTGCGGGGTGCTGTAATGGTGTTCTTCGTAAAATAGCAGAACAGGGAGAGAAACTTCCATTAAGAGAGGAACAGGATACTTATCTTAGCATTCGGTATTCCGTTCCTCTGTGGTTGGTAAAAAAATGGAAAAAACAGTTTGGGGAGTCGGAATTAGAGGCGTTGCTATCTGCCTTTTGTGAGTATCCTCAAAGCTATGTTCGGGTCAACTTAAAAAAGACGACTTTGGAACAACTGCAACAAGAAATCCCCGATTTGATTCCTTCTGCTTTCCCAAATGAATTTTTGCTCCCCAAAGGATGCAATGTGGAATCCCTTTCGGCTTGGCGGGAAGGTCGGATTACCGTGATGCAGCCATCCTCCATGGCGGCTTGCCGTGCAGCAGGTGTCAAGAGGGGGATGAAGGTTTGCGATATGTGTGCAGCTCCCGGCGGAAAGACCATGTACTTGGCAGAACTGATGGAGCATGAAGGAGAAGTAACAGCATGGGAGCTTCATCCTCACAGAACAGAGCTTTTGCGGAAAAATCTTATGCGGATGGATGTGACCATAGCCAAAACGGAATGTCGTGATTCTTGTGTCTATGATGAACACTATTTTGAATATTTTGATGTAGTGGTGCTGGATGCTCCCTGCTCCGGATTGGGTGTGATTGGCAGAAAACCGGAGTTAAAATGGCAGGATCCGGACCGTATCAAGGACTTACTCCCCGTTCAGGAACAGCTGTTAAACAATGCCGGTGCATATGTAAAGCGGGGGGGCAGTTTATTGTATTGTACCTGTACGTTAAATAAAGCGGAAAATGAAACCATGGTAAGTAAATTTTTGGACAAACATAAGGAATTTTTCTTGGATGAAACCGTAGGAATGAAAAATTTATTACCTCACCGTGATGGTATGGGGGGATTTTTTATTGCAAAATTGAAAAAGAGCACGGAGGAAAGCAATGGATAATTTAGCAGATTTGACTCCCGAGGAGCTGGAGGATTATTTTGTTTCTCTGGGGGAACCTAAATTTCGGGCAAAGCAAGCCTTTGGCTGGATTGCCAAAGGAGTAACGGAATTTGAACAAATGACCAACTTTCCAAAGGCTTTACAGGACCGTTTAAAGGAATTGGCAAGTCCTTTAGGCGCAAAAATTTGTGAAAAATTTGCGTCATCTATTGACGAAACGGTGAAATATCTGATACAATTAGAAGATGGGAACCTGATTGAAACAGTGCTCATGAGTTATCATCACGGATATACGGTTTGTATTTCTACCGAGGTGGGTTGTGCAATGGGCTGTGCTTTTTGTGCTTCTACCTTAGGTGGATTGGTACGACGCTTATCGTCGGGCGAAATGCTGGCTCAGGTGGCGTTGGTATCGGCAGACTCGGGGCATAAAATCAGCAACATTGTGCTGATGGGAATCGGGGAACCCATGGATAATTATGAAAATGTAGTCAAGTTTATTCGTCTGGTGAACAGACCCGAAGGGATGAACATTGGGCAACGGCATATTTCTTTGTCGACTTGCGGCTGGGTCAACGGAATTGACCGATTGGCAGAAGAGAATTTAGGGATTACCCTTTGTGTCTCGCTTCATGCGGCATTTGATGACAAGAGAACTGCCATGATGCCCATTAACAAAAAATATCCCATTGAAACCTTGCTTGCCGCTTGCAAGCGGTATACGGAAAAAACGGGCAGACGAATGATTTTTGAATATGCTCTGATTAAAGGAGTGAATGATACGCCTCAGGATGCAAAGCAACTTTCCAAATTGCTTCGGGGAATGCTTTGCCATGTGAACGTGATTCCTGTAAACCCCATTAAAGAAACCAATTTTGAGCGAAGCGAACGGGGAGAGGCGTTTTGCCGACAACTGGCACCGGTAACCGCAACGGTTCGGCGGGAGCTGGGGAGCGATATCAATGCTTCCTGCGGTCAGTTGAGAAGACGGAAACTGGAAGAGGAAGGAAGTGAAGGCTGATGGAGTTGTGTGCAAAAAGCCACCGCGGAATGGTGCGGGAACTAAATGAAGATAGTTTTGCAGTGAAGGAACTGAACGGATGCAATTTGCTGATTGTGGCAGACGGCATGGGCGGGCACAAAGCAGGTGAAGTTGCCTCGGAAACGGCGGTTCGGAAAATTCAGGAATACATAACAGAGAATTTGAAAGGTGAATCCATTCCTCAGCTTTTGGAAAATGCCATGCAATTTGCAAATGGCGAGATATATCAGCGTGCAAAAGAGGATCCTCAATGTGCTGCTATGGGAACCACTGCGGTGATTTGCTTGGTCAAGGAAAACGAAGCATATTTTGCCAACGTGGGAGATAGCCGTGCTTATTTGTTGGGATTGGACGGAATGGAGCAGGTGACGGAGGATCATTCTCTTGTCATGGAATTGCTCCGTCAGGGAGAGATTACCGAAGAAGAGGCCATGCAACACCCTCAGAAAAATGTCATTACCCGTGCCTTAGGGACGGAACGAACGGTGCAGACAGATGTGTTTCACTGTGAATTGGAGCCGGAGGACATGATTCTTCTTTGTTCTGACGGATTGACCGGAATGGTCACCGAGGAGGAAATTGCATCGGTCATGTGGTCAGATTCACCCTTGGAGGAACGTCTTGACAGTTTGGTTTCTATGGCAAATGAAAATGGCGGTTATGACAATATCACAATGATTGCCGCTGTACAAAAAAAGGAGGGGTAATAAATGGTTGGAAAAATACTGGAAGGTCGTTATCAAGTGATCAAACAAATTGGCGGCGGCGGTATGGCAGAAGTGTACAAAGCCCGTTGTACGGTATTAAACCGTTATGTGGCAATTAAAGTACTGCGAAATGAATATCGGGAAGATAAAGAATTTATTGCCCGGTTTAATACAGAGGCACAGGCGGCTGCAAGCCTGACCCATCCGAATATTGTTTCTATTTTTGATGTAGGATGCGAAAAAGGCGTTCATTATATTGTAATGGAATATGTCGAGGGGATTACCCTGAAGAAATATATTGAAGAAAACGGGGTTCTTTCCTGGCGGCAGGCATTGGATTTTACGGTTCAGATTTGTCAGGCTATTGACTGTGCACATAAAAACGGAATTGTACATAGGGATATCAAGCCTCAGAATATTATGGTTTGCGACAACAATGTACTCAAGGTGATGGATTTCGGCATTGCACGGAATCTGAACAAAAACGGACAGACTCAGGACGGAAAAAACGGAATCGGTACGGTAGAGTATATTTCACCCGAACAGGCAAGAGGGGGGTATGTGGACGGGAAAACAGATATTTATTCTATCGGCATTGTACTGTATGAAATGATGACAGGAAAGCTTCCCTTTATTCATGAAAATCCTGTTTCTGTTGCGATTATGCACATGCAGCAAAAACCCACTCCTCCCAGAGAACTGGTTTTGTCTATTCCTGCAGCGTTGGAGGAGGCTTGCTTAAAGGCAATGAGCAAGGAACAGGCACAGCGGTTCCAGTCCGCAGGAGAAATGCTGGAAAGTCTGCAACGGATTCAGATGAATCAGGGAGGCGGCGAGTCAACCTATCGAAAAGAATATGAAACTCGTAAAATCAATACGGAAGACTTGAAAAAAGAAGTGAAAGAGCTTCGCGAAAAGAAAAATACCGAAGAAAGAGGTGGCGATATGAGTCGTACATCAGACAGTCGGAAAAGAAAAAAAATAAAACAAGAAAACAAAAAGCCTATGATGGCAGCCATTATCGTAGCAGTTATTTTGGTAGGCGCATTGACAGCGGCCATTGTTAACTGGCTTGACCCGGGATTTTTTGGTGGTTCTTCGGAACAGAAAATTACCCGAATTCCCAATCTTGTAGGAAAAGAGCTTGAAAAGGTATTGGACCAGTACGAGGAAGAGGAACTGGTGGAAATTGTTGAAGAAGAAGACCGTGTTCCCTCCGACAAGTATGATGAAGGCGTAATAACCGCTCAGTCTCCCAAAGCCGGAAGCAAGGCAGGAAAGGGAAAAATTAAGATTAAAGTGATTGTAAGTAATGGAAAAAAGGAAACAGAAGATAAGATGCCAAGCTTTTCCGGAAAAACCTTGACAGATGCGAAAAAAGCATTGGCAAAGCTGGGTCTTTCTTATGAAGTGATAGAGGAATACAGTGATTCTGTTACCAGAAATGGCATTATCCGTCAGATTCCGAAAGCCGGAACTGCAGTGGATGCTGATACACAGATTATTTTGTATGTAAGCAAGGGCGAGGAAAAAGAAGAATCCTTCGTACCCTACTTGATTGGAATGAGCCAGACCCAAGCGAAAAATGCACTGAAGGAAGTAGGTTTAAAGCTTGGCGGTGTTACCGTGAAGGATTCCGATGAACCTGTGGGAACCGTTATTGGACAGGACCCTGGATATCAGTCTGAAATCAAAGAGGGAGAATCGGTCAGCATTATTATCAGCAGCGGTGAAAGCGAAAAAACGCCCGAACCGGAAGTTACTACAGCTCCGGAACCGGAAGTAATTGAACCTGCTTCCGAACCTGTTCAGATTACTCCTGAACCTCAGGAGGTTATAGAGGAGACAACAACAGAAGGCAACGAAAACGTGGTGGAATAATGCAGGGACGGATCGTAAAAGGAATCGGCGGATTCTATTATGTCAGAACACAAAACGAATTGATTGAATGCCGTGCCAGAGGTGTGCTTCGGAATTTAGGCGTCACCCCCTTGGTGGGCGATTATGTAGAATTGGAAATGGACAGGGCCGGAAATCCGGCTCTTTCCAAGGTTTTGCCCAGAAAAAATGAGTTAATAAGACCGGCGGTTTCCAACTTGGATCAGATTGTCATTGTGGCAGCAGTATGTTCTCCCGATCCGGATCCCGTTCTTCTTGATAAGATGCTGGTAGCGGCAGAGGTTCGGGGGATTCCGGCTGTGATCTGCTTTAATAAAACAGATTTGTCAGGGGAGAGCGACTTGATTTCTTCCTATAAAAAATGCGGATATCCTGTATTTTGTGTCAGTGCAGAAAGAGGAATCGGCATGGAGGAGCTGTCCCGAGTTTTAAAAGATAAGACATCCGCCTTTGCCGGAAATTCCGGTGTGGGCAAATCCAGTCTGCTAAACTGCATTTTACCCGAGGCTGATTTGGAAACCGGCTCTGTGAGTAAAATTGAGCGAGGTCGGCATACCACTCGCCACGCAGAGCTGATGGAGTTGCCCCATGGCGGTTACGTGATGGATACCCCCGGATTTGGTTCCTTCGAGGTGGACCAAATGGAACAAAATGAGTTAAAACAGTATTTTCCGGAGTTTTCTTCTTTTGAAGAGCATTGTCGATTCCGAGGCTGTAACCATATTGGAGAGCCAGATTGCGCGGTGGCAGATGCAGTCAAGCAGGGGCTTGTCAGTTCCTTCCGTCTGGAAAGCTACCGAAAGTTATATGGTCAACTGAAAGAATATAAAAAATGGAAATAGGAGATGTCGTCATGAATATTTTATCCCCTTCTATCCTTTCTTGTGACTTTTCCCGTCTGGAACAGCAGGTTTTGCAGGCAGAACAGGGCGGAGCACAGTACTTACATCTGGATGTAATGGATGGACATTTTGTTCCCAACCTTTCTTTCGGACTTCCCGTGATTGCGGATTTGCGAAAAAAAAGCGGTATGATATTTGATGTGCATCTAATGATTTCCAATCCGGAACAGTACATAGAACGGTTTGCAGAGGCAGGAGCGGATATCATTACTTTTCATACAGAAGCCACCCCTCATTCTCATCGTGTGATTCAGCAGATTCACGAGTGCGGGAAAAAAGCGGGAATTGCCCTGAATCCTTCTACCCACGAAAGTTGTTTGTCTTATGTGTTAAATGAAGCGGATCTGGTGTTGCTTATGTCAGTAAATCCCGGTTTTGGAGGACAGAAATACATTCCTGAAATAACGGATAAAATTCGTCGGGTCAAAGAAATGATTGGTTCCCGTCAGGTGGATTTGGAGGTTGATGGCGGTGTAGGATTGGACAATTTGAAAGAAGTTTTGGACGCGGGAGCCAACGTGATTGTGGCAGGTTCTGCAGTGTTCGGTCAGGGGGATATCAAGGGAACTGTAGAACGATTTTTGGAGATCATGGTATGAAACAGGCAGTTATTTTTTGTGCCGGAGAGCTGGACAACCTTGGATTTTACACACAACTTCCCATTCGAGAGGATGCATTGCTTGTGTGTGCAGACGGAGGATACCGTCATGCAGAGGCCTTGGGGCTTACGCCACATATGTTAATCGGAGATTTTGATTCTTACGAAGGCACATTGCCCAATCTTCCTACAATGACTTATCCCGTTAGAAAGGATGCAACAGATTCTTTTTTGGCGTCAGATTACTGTCTGGGGCAGGGATGTGAGGAAATTTGGATTTTAGGGGGTGTTGGCTCTCGCTGGGATCACAGCCTTTCCAATTTTTACTTATTAAAGTATATTCACGAGAAGGGCGGAAAGGGAATTCTTCGGGATGAAAACAATGAAGCCTTTCTGGTTTTTGGAGAAATGACACTTCCCAAGCGGGAGGGCTGGTATCTGTCTCTTCTTCCCATAGGGGGAGATGTACAGGGAGTTACAGTAGAAGGAGTTTCTTATCCGGTAGAAAATACAACCTATTATTTGGCAGACAGCTTAGGGATTAGTAACGAAATTGTTCAAGATGAAGCAAAAATTTGTATCAAGCAAGGCTTTTTATTGGGAATATTCTCTCGAGATGGGAAAAAAACAAAAATGAAACATAATTTTAACATAAAACACTTGCAAAAGTAAAGTTTTAGTGTTATAATAATAATACGTATCAACTCTTTTGTTGTTTTTAAGCCAAAAAAGGAGGAAACGAAATGAAAACACATTTAAAGGTTGTTTCCTTGGTGATTGTTTTTGTAATGATACTATCCTGTAGTGTTTTTGCGGCTGCACCAACAATCCAGTTGGATAAGCCTACCACAGACAAGGAAGAGAAAGAGGCAGTAGTGTCCGGTAAGGTTAGTAATCCTGTAGCAGACACACAGGTTACTATTCTTGTAATCGATTCTTCTCTGAGTAATATGACTGATAGTAACATTGCTTATGTGAATCAGATTCCTGTGGAAGAAGACGGCACCTTTGCATTTTCTTTAGCAATCAATCAGGATAACTTTTCGGGCGACAGTTTCACCGCGTATGTAGGCGGAACGGAAGTTGCAACTGTAAAAAATACACCCCTTTATTTTGGGAATAAACCCGGCGATGTGAGCGGCGATGGAAAAGTAACCATGTTGGATTATCAAATGGTTGTTACAAACTTTGGGAAAATCACCTCTGTCGGTGATGCAAGTGGGGATGGAAAGGTTTCTATGCTGGACTATCAGCTTGTTGTAACAAATTTTGGGAAATAAATACGGTTAATGGAATTACGAAAGTAATGATTAACATAAAAAATTAAAGAAGAGAGGAAAAATTTATGAAACTCAAAAAAGGTATTTCACTTTTGCTCGTTCTGGCACTGTCCTTAATGAGCTTTGCATTCACTGTTGCTGCAGATGCTGATACTGTGAATGTTGCAATTGTTGCAGATGTTGATACTTCTGCACTGGAAGCCGACAACACTTTTGTTGCCAATATTGAACTGACTGATATTGCTGCAAATCAATTGTATGCTGCACAGCTGAATATCAGTTATGACCCTGAGGTTCTGCAAATTGTAAACGAAGCAGGGGAAGCAACCACAACCGTTGCGGATGCTTTGGTTCCTTGTGCTGATATTTACAAAGACGGAACAGGTTATTTTGATTACAGCTTAACTACCATTGATAATGTAGAAGGCACAATCAATTTTGCTGCCAATAAACATGGTGCTTTGATTGCAGATCTGGAAGCAAAAGTAGATTGTCCTGAAGGAAACTACACCTTGGCAGGAATTCGTTTCAAAGTTGTAAGCACCGGATTGACCGGTATTGAAATTGATGGTGCAAGCACAGAAATTTTCTGTGGAAATTCAACAGAACTGGCTGATGTAACTGATATTACCGAAGCAATCCGCATTGGTCTGCCTAAGGTTGTTTCTGTTGCAAACCCCGAAGGTGAATATTCTGTATTGGTTGATACTGATGTTGATGATGTTCTCGATGAACTGCCCGATACCGTTGTTGCTACCTTTGATGATGAAAGCACCGACGATGTAGATGTTACATGGGCTTGTGATGATTACGATGCAGAAGTTCCCGAAACTTATACCTTCACTGGTACTTTGGATGCAACCGGAATTGATGTAAATGGACAGAGCGCTTCTGTTACTGTTATTGTAGAAAAAGCAGAAATTGCATCTGCTGAAAGCGCTTCTATCAATGTACCTTTCGGTGCAACCGAGGAAGACATTGAAGCGTTACTGCCTGATACCGTTGTTGTAATTCTGGAAAACGAAGCTGAAGCAGAAGTTCCTGTTGATTGGGAATATACATACGAAGCAGGTGTTACCACCGGTGATGTAGCTGCTACCGGTACATTGGATCTGGGCACAAAATATCTGAATACTGGTGAAGTAACCGCTGAATGCACTCTGGTTGTAAGTGCGGAAGTCACTGAAGAAACTGAAGGTACGGTTACAACTATTGTTGATGATACTATTGAAGTAACTTATGAAGAAGAAGCTACCAAGGAAGATGTTATTGCAACACTGCCCAAGACTGTTGAAATCGCAGTGGAAGGCGTAGGAACTGTTACTGCTTTCATTACTTGGGAATGTGCAGACTTTGATGCCGAAACAGCAGGAGATTATACCTTTGTTGGTACCATTACTCTTCCTGCAAATGTAACCTTAGCTTCTAACACAATTGAAGTAACTGTAACAGTAGAAGAAGCTTTGGAAAAAGAAGTTGTTGAAGTGACAACAGCTCTGGAGGACCAAGAAGTTAATACCAGTTCTTCTTTGTATCTGGTAGAACTGTTTGATACAGATGTTGATGTTATCTATCAGGATGGTACCACCGGTACAGAAACCATCGTTTGGGACGAAGAATCTCTGGCACAGAAAGCAAACAGAGTAGGAACTTATACCTTGAATGGTGTAGTTGGAAGCAATGAATATCCTGTAAGTGTACAAGTAACTGTAAAAGGTAATAGTATTTCTGATGATGGATATTATGACGAAGTAATGATCCTCATGAACAACAGGATCATTAACGGTACTACTAAGACCATGTTTACCGGACAGATTTATGTTCTGGAAACAAGAGAAGCAGTTACATGGACTACCACTAATAAGAGCATTGCATTTGTAACAGCTGACGGAAAACTGGTTGGTCAGAACCCTGGTACTGTTACCATCACCGCTACCGATGCTGAAGGAAATGAAGGTTCCTTTACTTTGAAAGTTGTTATGAATCCCAGCACCATTGCATCTCTTAGCGGAAATGGTTCTGGTGAAATCGTAATTCCTTTCACCGACTTAGCAGATTATTCTTGGGCAACCCGTATGATTTGCGACTTGGCTGCAAACGGTGTTGTTTCCGGTAAAACCGATACTTTGTATGCACCTGGCGACAATGTAACCAGAGCTGAATATGCAAGCTTGTTAGTAAGAGCTATGAAGCTGAGCGCTAACAGTGCAGGAAAAGAATTTACCGACGTAGCACAAGGCGAATGGTACTACAATGCAGTAAAAACTGCAAGTGCTCTGGGTATTGTATCCGGTTATGAAGACGGTTCCTTCCGTCCTAACAGCTCCATTACCCGTGAAGAAATGGCTATTATGACTCTGCGTGCTGCTGAAGCTGTAGGTCGCAATATTCCTGCTAAAACAACTGTATCTTTCAGTGATGCAGATCAGATTTCCGGATATGCAAAAGATGCTGTTAACAAGCTGGCAGCAGCTCAGATTATCAACGGTATGGGAGACAACAACTTTGCTCCTCAGCAAACCGCTAACAGAGCACAAGCAGCAGTTATTATCTATCAGCTGTGCGAACTGTAAGTTTGAGTTTATAAATAAACATAATCAATGGCTGTCTTATTTAAGGCAGCCATTTGTTTTAAAAAGCTTTTTAGGAGGCAAGAAAAATGAAAAAGAAACCATTATGCCTTTTACTGATGATGACGATGATTGCTACATTATCCTGTATAGCTCTGGCGGAAGAGGATGGGGCAAGGATCGTAATTTCTATGGATTCTGTCCCTGCGCAAGTGGGAGATACGATAACGGTGAAGATAGGCTTGGAAGATGTTACAGCAAAGCAGTACCTTGCTTCTGATGTGGTGTTGTATTTTAATCCGACTGTTTTACAATGCACGGCTGAACCTACCATGAGTAAGATTTTAACAGAAAGTGGTGTCATGACACAAATTTATAAAAATATTGACGCCAAAAAGGGCTTGGCACGATGTGCAATCGGTATGCTGCCTGAACGTTTTTCTGAATCCGGCTTTCAGCTTTCGGAAGGAAAGCTGGAGTTATTTAGCGTAACCTTTGAGGTAATAGGACAGGGAGATTTGAATCTGCAAATTGCTGAACGGAATGTGTCGCCTGCTTTTGTCCCCAATGCGGAGGACGGTGCAGAGCTTTATTTAGGAAATGCTTTGAAAGCGGCTTCCTTTAGCCACGAAAAGATTTCACATGTAATTGGCGAAAAAGGAGATGCTTTGGTTTCTGAAATTCTCCCCATTGACGCCATTACCGTTCCTTACGGCACAGAGGAGATTGCTCATTACCTTCCCAACACTGTTTCTGTTAAGCTGGATGACGGCTCCGTAAAGGAATTTGGGATGAGTTGGACAGGGTTCATGTCTTCTTATGATGGGTCAACTCCCGGCACGTACCTGTTTCGGGGAACATTACAGGAGGAAGAAGGATATAACAATCATTTGGGATTGTTTTCTCTGTTAGAGGTAACGGTATCTCCCAAAGAAGATGCTAAAGAAACGATTGGGGAAGAACCCTCTGAATCGGAAGAGGTTGTGAAACCGGAGAGTACCTTTACAGATTTGGATTCTGTTCCCTGGGCGAAAGATATAATCATTGCTTTGGCAACGGAAGGAATTGTCAGCGGTGAATCTGATGAAATTTATTTACCTGACGGCCACGTTACCCGTGCACAATTTGTTGCAATGCTGACAAGAGCATTTCACTTACTGGATGAAACTACGGTTAGTGATTTTTCTGATGTGCCTCCGGGAGAATGGTATTACACTGCAGTTGCAAGTGCAAAAAAGTGTGGTATTACAGCGGGGTATGAGGATAACACCTTCCGTCCGGATGCATTGATTACCCGTCAGGAAATGGCGGCAATGGCATACCGTACTGCCCATATTGCAAAAGTAACAATTCCTGATAGTACAGATAAGCTTATCTTTACCGATGAAGATCAAATTTCTGATTATGCAAAAGATGCTATTCGGACAATGCAACAGGGTGGTGTGATCAATGGCATGGGGGACGGACGGTTCGGTCCGGAGGAAAATGCCACCCGTGCACAGGCAGCTGTGGTGATTTATCAGTTGTATCAGTTTAAATAGAGTTTGACTTTTATCAATATTTATGCTATAATAAAAAACTGTGAGTAAGCCAGACAGTCGCGGGCGTGCCTATGGGCACGAATGAGGAAAGTCCGAGCTCCATAGGGCAGGGTGCCGGGTAACTCCCGGTGGAGGCGACTCTAAGGAAAGTGCAACAGAAAGAAACCGCTGACGCAATTTTATATTGCAAGCAAGGATGGAAAGGCGAGGTAAGAGCTCACCGGCGGGCGGGAGACCGTCCGGCCATGTAAACCCCACCTGGTGCAACACTGATACGGAAGGCATCGATTGATGCGCGCTTGCCCGGCGTAATTGATTCCGTGACGTGGCTTGAGCCGTATAGAAATATGCGGCCTAGATAGATGACTGTCAAATACAGAACTCGGCTTATAGACTTACTCATACCAAAAATGGGTGTAGCAAAATGCTACACCCATATTTAGTATTTTTTAATTAAAATTCGGCATTTCCCACCGTTCTTGGATAGGGAACAACATCACGAATGTTAGACATACCGGTCAGATACATAATTGCCCGTTCGAAGCCCAGACCAAAGCCTGCGTGCTTGGTGCCACCAAACTTTCTCAAGTCCATATACCACCAGTAATCTTCCTCATTCAGTCCCAGTTCCTTCATGCGGGCAGACAGTACATCATACCGCTCTTCCCTTTGACTTCCGCCAATAATTTCGCCGATACCGGGAACCAGACAATCCATTGCAGCAACCGTCTTTCCGTCTTCGTTCAATCGCATATAAAAAGCCTTAATTTCCTTAGGATAATCGGTAACAAAAACGGGCTTTTTAAAGACAACCTCTGTCAGATACCGTTCATGCTCTGTCTGCAAATCGCTTCCCCATTCAACAGGGTATTCAAAATTAGCATTGTTCTTTTTCAGAATTTCGATTGCTTCGGTATAAGTGACTCTGCCAAAATCAGAGTTTACCACGCCCTGTAACCGTTCAATCAGACCCTTATCTACAAAATTATTAAAGAATTCCAACTCCTCAGGAGCGTTTTCCATCACGTAGTTGATAACAAATTTCAGCATATCTTCTGCTAATGCCATATCGTCATTCAAATCGGCAAAGGCAATTTCTGGCTCAATCATCCAGAATTCCGCAGCGTGACGGGTGGTGTTAGAATTTTCTGCTCTGAAGGTAGGACCAAAGGTGTAAACATTTCTGAATGCCATTGCATAGGTTTCGGCACTCAGCTGACCGCTTACAGTCAGGTTTGCACTCTTTCCAAAAAAGTCCTGAGAAAAATCAGGTTTTCCGTCAGCCATGGGGAGATTTTCCATATCCATGGTGGTAACTCGGAACATTTCTCCCGCACCTTCACAGTCGCTTCCTGTAATAATGGGAGTGTGTACGTACACAAATTCTCTTTCGTTAAAAAATTTATGGATTGCGTAAGCCGCCAAGCTTCTTACCCTGAACACTGCAGAGAAGGTATTGGTTCTGGGACGTAAGTAAGCAATGCTTCTTAAAAACTCCAGAGAATGCCGTTTTTTCTGCAGAGGATAATCAGGGGTTGAGGTGCCCTCTACGTCAATGGCGGTTGCCTTTAACTCAAAAGGCTGTTTGGCATCAGGTGTCAGGACAAAGGTTCCTGTAATATTCAAGGCCGCTCCTACGTTCATAGAAGCAATTTCCTTGTAATTTTCAAGAATTTCGCTTTCAAAAACTACCTGTATGTTTTTAAAAAAGGTTCCATCATTGATTTCGATAAATCCGAACACATTGGATGAACGGATGGTTCTTACCCAACCGGAAACTGAGATTTTTTTGTCTGCAAACTGTTCCGGATTGGCAAAAAGAGATTTGACAGTTGTTTTCACAAATCCTTCCTCCATTTATCATAGTATTTACAGTAATGTAATTCCAGCCTGTTCACAGGCATTGATTGTTGTTTCGTCCCAGATGCTTGATTGCACCTCGCCGATATGAGCACAGCCCAGCATAAGCATACAAAGTCTGGACTGACCGATTCCCCCACCGATGGTTAAAGGAAGTTGATTGTCTAACAGCAGTTTATGGAAGGTCAAGCTTCTTCTTTCATTACAGCCGGTGATGTTGAGCTGTCTGTCCAGAGATTGGGCGTCAACCCGAATTCCCATGGAAGAAATTTCAAAGGCACGTTCCAAGGTATCATTCCAGAAGAAAATATCTCCGTTTAACTGCCAGTCGTCATAGTCCGGTGCCCGACCATCGTGGGGTTTGCCGGATTTTAATGCTCCCCCGATCTGCATAATGAATGCCGTTTTATGCTCCTTGACAAAGGCGTTTTCACGCTGGGAGGCATTCAAATGGGGATATAAATCCTCTAACTCCTGTGTTGTGATAAACGCAACCTCACGGTTCAAATTGGTGCTTAACTGGGGATAATTGGTGTGAAGACGGTCATTGGTGTCACAAATGGCCTCTACAATCGACCTTACCACCTTTTTTAAATATTCGGTATTTCGTTTTTCTCGGGTAATAATTTTTTCCCAGTCCCATTGATCAACATAAATGGAATGAATATTGTCAAGCTCCTCATCTCTGCGGATGGCGTTCATATCGGTGTAAAGCCCTTCTCCTACTGAAAAATGATACCGCTTTAATGCCAGCCTTTTCCATTTTGCAAGAGAGTGAACAATTTGAGCTTCACTTCCCACTGCGGGAATATCAAAGGAAACAGGACGCTCATAGCCGTTCAGATTGTCATTCAAACCGGATTCCTCGGTCACAAATAAAGGTGCGGAAACACGCTTTAAATTTAATGCTTCGGAAAACTCCTTCTGAAAGGTGGTTTTGATAAAGGCAATGGCTCTTTGCATATCATAGTTATTCAGCGGTGGCCGGTAGCCTGAAGGAATCACTGTTTTTGGCATATTGTATCGTCCTTTCCATAAATCACTTCATATTATTATATCACAATAGGAGACAAATAGCAAGGAAAAATTTGTTATTTGGTTTCCAGCGCATTAGCAATTTCAGGAAGTAAATCCCCGTGAACAAATTCAATGTCACCGGTGTCACATAGCTTTGCCAATTCCGGATCAATGGGAAGACGTCCAATTGCGGAAATCTGATGTTTTTTTGCAATTTCTTCCAAGTGACTTTCTCCGTAGATAAAGTGTTTTTTATTGCAGTCAGGACAGGTGAAATAGGACATATTTTCTACAAGTCCCAACACAGGAATGTTCATCAGCTCTGCCATTTTTACTGCCTTTTCCACAATCATACCAACCAGCTCCTGAGGAGAGGTGACCACAATAATGCCGTCTACCGGCAAGGATTGAAATACTGTCAAAGGAACGTCACCTGTTCCGGGAGGCATGTCCACAAACATATAGTCAACATCTTCCCAGATTACGTCCGTCCAGAATTGCTTTACTGTGCCCGCAATGACAGGACCTCGCCAGACAACCGGATCGGTGTCGTTTTCCAGTAACAGATTGACAGACATAATTTCAATTCCCGTGGTGGTCAGGTTGGGATATAAGCCTTGCTCGCTTCCCTTTGCACGGGTATTGACCCCGAAGGCTTTGGGGATGGAGGGGCCTGTAATATCAGCATCTAAAATAGCAGTTTGATAGCCTTTTCTTTGCATTGCAACTGCCAAAAGAGAGGTTACCATAGATTTTCCTACACCGCCCTTACCGCTGACAACGCCTATCACTTTTTTAATTTGGGACAGCTCATGGGGTTGCTCCATCAGACTTTCTGCCTGACGGGAGGAACAATCTGCTCCACAAGTTTCACAGTTGTGTGTACATTCGCTCATGTTTCATTAACTCCTTTAAAATTGAAATAAAATTCCTATGACCGCAGATGCGGTGATTAAAACGACAGGATGCCATTTTGTTTTCTTTAATACAATCCAGATTGCAACTGCAAGCAAGATATTTTTCCAAAGAAAATCGGAAAATGACGTACCGAAAAAGGTAATTCTTGCCACTTCCCATCCTGCCACTGCAATCAATGCGGCGGAGGCGGGGCGAAGACCGTAAAAAATATGTTGTACTGTTTGGTTATTTCTAAACTTTTCCAGAACACGGGCAATGATTAAAATAATTATGACCGAGGGCAGTACCAGAGAAAGAGAGGCGACAACTGCCCCTGATACACCGGACTGCAAAAATCCAGCAAAGCTGGCCATGTTGATTCCCAAAGGGCCGGGGGTGGATTCGGATACGGCAATCATGTTGGAGATATCTTCTACGTTAATCCAATCTTTTTTTTGGGCAAGCTCCTGAAAAAAGGGAAGGGTTGCCAAACCCCCGCCCACAGAAAACAAGCCAATCTTAAAAAATTCCACAAACAGTTCCAGATAAAGCATGGCTTATTTCCCTCCCTTTATTTTTTGAATGCTCCAGCCGGCAAATCCTGCTGCTATTACCAACAGTGCAACAGGTAAGGGACTGAAAAGAGCCAATCCTAAAGCAACGAAAAATAAACCGAGGGCAGCTTTATCCACCACCGCTTTGTTCCACATTTTCACTACTGCCTGAAAAATCAAAACGCAAACGCACACACGGATTCCTGAAAGGGCGTGCTGTACCATTTTGTATTCTGTAAAATTCTGCAGACAGGCAGTGATAACGATAATCATAAAAATAGAGGGAGAAATAACGCCCAATGTTGCAAGAATACTGCCCCAAATCCCCTTTTTTTGATATCCTACAAAGGTGGCCACGTTAACTGCAATTACTCCCGGAGTACATTGACCGATGGCATAATAATCCAAAAGCTCTGATTCGGTTGCCCAACCGCGTTTGTCCACAATTTCACGCTGTAAAATGGGCAGCATAGCATAACCTCCGCCAAAAGTGACGGCACCGATTTTAGCAAATACTGAAAACAACAGAAATAATTCCTTCATAATGTCTCCTATACATAAACCGAAATTGCTTGATGAAGATTTTTGATGACGGCGGTTCCGTCCTCAACAGAGGCAAATTCTCCGTCCAGTGTCCAACCAAGATCAGGATTGGTGTCAAACTGTATCTCTTCGGTTTTAAAAAATTCAAACATCTCATCACTGAAATCAGAAAAGGTAAGCCCCATGACTATTTTATGGAGTTCTGCGGGATTTTTAGGCATTTTTATCAAAAGAACTTCAAACAACCCGTCGTTCGTGGCAACCAGATCGGGGGCAATTTTTACAATACCCGCCACAGAGGTAGTATTACACACCGCACCAAAAATATAATCCCCTTCATACCGATTGGTTTTTGTTTGGGCAACAACATGATGAGATTGAATCTTCGTCAAATCCTTGACTCCTTCCAGTACATATGCCAAGTGCCCGAGAATGTTTTTGGTTGCCTGAGGAGTGCTGTAGGATACAGAAGTGAAGATGCCGAAGGAAGCAATGTATGCAAAATAGCGGTTCCCATCAAACTGACCGATGTCAACCGGTACGGGACAAAGTTTTGCAATTTGTTCGGCTGCCTCTGTGGGGATTGATGATATGCCCATGCTGTTCGCAAAATCATTGGTGCTTCCGGTGGGAATGTACCCTATGGGTAGCTTTTTCTTCGCTTTCATCATACCGGTAATCGTTTCATTCAGGGTACCGTCGCCGCCGCAACAGATGACCATATTAAATCCGGTTTCACCTGCTTCTTTTGTTGCCTGTGCTGCATGGCCCTTCCCTTGAGTAATTTGTACCGTGGTTTGAATATTTTGGCGGTTTAACACCAAAATCATATCAAACAGCGTTGATTTTGCTTTTAATTTTCCCGAAACGGGATTGACAAGAAGCAATGCTTTTTTTGTATTGAAAAAGGATGCCATGAAAACCCCTCCCCAACAGTTTATTTATCATATCTTATTTTATTATACACCATTTTATCCTGTTTGTCGAGATGCTTTTGAAAAGAAATACGACAAAATTTGTGAAAAAAAGGCTGAAAAGAGAAAGATTCTTGTCCTTTTTGAAAAAAAGTTAAAAATTTATCAAAAAACTATAGATTTTTTCTTTTGCTTATGATATAATGAGAAAAGCCAGGGAGCAATCCCTTTATTAGTATGAATTTTTAAGTATAGGAGTTGTAAGCGAATGAGCGAAAAAAAGACAGTTCCGTTTCAGGGTACTCCTCAGCAGGAGGAACAGCTGAAGGCGGTAATTCAAAGCCACAAGGATGAAAAAGGCGCCTTAATTCCGGTTTTGCATGAAGCACAGGAAATTTACGGATATCTGCCCATTGAAGTGCAGACCATGATTGCTGACGGCTTGGGTGTTCCGTTGTCTGAAGTATATGGTATTGTAACCTTTTATACGCAATTTCAGCTGGAACCGAAAGGACAGTATCATATTGCAATCTGTCTGGGAACTGCCTGTTATGTAAAGGGTTCCGGAGATATTCTGGATGAATTTAAAAACAAACTGGGTATTGATGTGGGTCAGTGCACCCCCGATGCCAAGTATTCTCTGGAAGCAACCAGATGTATCGGTGCTTGCGGTCTGGCTCCCGTTCTGACAGTAAATGACGAAGTATACGGCAGATTGACCAAGCATGATGTTGACGATATTATGAAGAAATATGTGTAATAGGGAGGGTTTTTCAATGAAAAGCATAGCTGAAATTGATGCGATTCGTGCGAAGAAATATGCTGAGATTGCATTGCGGAAAGATAAAACCAAAAAACCGGATGATGTGAAAGCCCACATTTTGGTCTGTGGCGGTACTGGCTGTCAGTCCTCCGATTCTTTGAAAATTCAGAAAAAATTTGAAGAAGAATTAAAAAAACAAAATTTGGAACAGGGTGTATCTGTTGTTCTGACCGGTTGTTTTGGACTTTGTGCTCTGGGCCCAATCGTGGTCGTTTATCCTTCCGGTTCTTTTTACAGCCGTGTGAGTGTTGAGGATATTGAAAAGATTGTTGCTCAGCATATCGGCAAGGGTGAACCGGTAAAAGAATTGCTGTATGAAGAAACCATTCAGGAGGATGGTTCTGTAAAGCCCTTGAATCAGGTTCCCTTCTATGCAAAGCAGAACAGAATTGCGTTGCGTAACTGCGGTGCTATCGATCCGGAATGTATTGATGAATACATTGCAATGGACGGGTATAAAGCACTGGAAAAAGTGCTAACAGAATATGAACCTCAGCAGGTTATTGATATTATTAAAGACTCCGGTTTGAGAGGTCGTGGCGGTGCCGGCTTCCCTACAGGGATGAAGTGGCAGTTTGCTGCAAACTCTGTTAATGACAAAAAGTATGTATGCTGTAACGCAGACGAAGGCGACCCCGGTGCATTTATGGACAGAAGCGTGCTGGAGGGGGATCCTCACAGCGTTATTGAAGCAATGGCGATTGCGGCTTATGCAATCGGTTCTGATGAAGGGTATATTTATATCCGTGCAGAATATCCTATTGCGGTAAACAGATTGAAAATTGCGATTGCTCAGGCAGAAGAATACGGTGTTCTGGGTGACAATATTATGGGAACGGACTTTTCTTTCCATCTGGGAATCCGTCTGGGTGCCGGTGCGTTTGTATGCGGTGAAGAAACGGCTCTTATGACATCCATTGAAGGAAATCGCGGTGAACCCCGTCCCCGTCCTCCATTCCCTGCTGTAAAGGGTCTGTGGGAAAAACCTACGTTGCTGAACAACGTAGAAACCTATGCCAATATCTGCCAGATTATTTTAAACGGTGCAGAATGGTATACCTCTATGGGTACTGAAAAGAGTAAGGGTACCAAGGTGTTCGCTCTGGGCGGTAAGATTCATAATACCGGTCTGGTTGAAATTCCTATGGGAACCACCATGCGGGAAATTGTTGAAGAAATCGGCGGCGGTATTCCCGGCGGAAAGAAATTTAAAGCAGCTCAAACAGGCGGACCTTCAGGCGGATGTATTCCTGCATCCCTGATTGATACTCCCATTGATTATGATTCTCTCATGAGCATCGGTTCCATGATGGGTAGCGGTGGTCTGATTGTTATGGATGAAGATAACTGTATGGTTGACATTGCAAAATTCTTCTTGGCATTTACAGTGGATGAATCCTGCGGTAAGTGTACACCCTGTCGTATCGGTACCAAGAGAATGTATGAAATTTTGGAAAAGATTACTGAAGGTAAGGGTACTTTGGAAGATTTGGACAGATTGGAAGAATTGGCATATGCCATTAAGACTTCTGCTATGTGCGGTCTGGGTCAGACAGCACCTAACCCCGTACTTAGCACACTGCAGTATTTCAGAGATGAATATATCGCTCACGTTGTAGACAAGAAATGTCCTGCAGGTATTTGTAAAGCATTATTGTCCTACACCATTGATCCTGAAAAATGTAAGGGCTGCAGCTTGTGTGCGAGAAATTGTCCTGTGGATGCCATTTCCGGTGAAATTAAGAACCCTTACACCATTGATACGGATAAATGTATTAAGTGCGGCGTTTGTATGAGTAAGTGTAAGTTTAACGCTATTTCCAAACAGTAAGGAGGAGAATGAATCATGGTGAATCTTACAATTAACGGGATTAGCGTCAGCGTTCCCGAAGGCAGCACCATTTTAGAAGCTGCCAAATATGCCAATATAGATATTCCTACCCTTTGTTATCTGAAAGATGCCAACAAAATCGGTGCCTGTCGGATTTGTGTGGTGGAGGTAAAGGGTGCCCGTGGTTTGGCTGCGGCTTGCGTATATCCTGTCAGCGAAGGAATGGAAGTTCTGACCAACACCCCTAAGGTGCGCGAGGCAAGAAAAATTACTTTGGAGCTGATTCTGTCCAACCACGAAAAGAAGTGCTTGAGCTGTGTCAGAAATCAAAACTGCGAACTTCAGTCTTTGGCTGAAGAATTTGGGATTGATGCAGAACGGTTTGAAGGCAAGAACATTCATTATGAAAAGGATGATAAATCCGCTTCTATTGTTCGTGATTCCAACAAGTGCGTATTGTGTCGCCGTTGTATCGGTGTTTGTAAAAATGTGCAGACCGTTGGTGCCATTGATGCAATCGAAAGAGGTTTTGCAACCCGCGTTTCTCCTGCCTTTGAAAAATCTTTGGCAGATGTAAACTGTGTAAACTGCGGTCAGTGTATTACAGCTTGCCCTGTAGGTGCATTAACTGAAAAAGACAGTATTGCTCAGGTATGGAAAGCTCTGGCGGATGAAGACAAGTATGTAGTGGTCCAGCCTGCTCCTGCTGTTCGTGTGGGCTTGGGAGAAGAGTTCGGATTGCCCGTAGGAACCCGTGTAACAGGAAAAATGGTTGCTGCTTTGAAACGTTTGGGCTTTGATAAGGTGTTTGATACCAATACCGCAGCAGATGTTACCATTATGGAAGAAGGAACAGAGCTTTTGCATCGGTTGGAAAAGGGAGAAAATCTGCCTTTGATTACTTCCTGTAGCCCCGGTTGGGTTAAATTCTGTGAACACAATTATCCGGAATTTTTGAATAATCTGTCTTCGTGTAAATCTCCTCATGAAATGTACGGTGCGATTATCAAATCCTACTATGCAGAAAAAGCGGGTATTGACCCCGAAAAGATTTATGTAGTTTCTGTTATGCCTTGTACTGCAAAGAAATTTGAAGCGCAAAGAGAAGAACTGTCAAATGGTAAATTGCAGGATGTAGATGCCGTTCTGACCGTTCGTGAATTGGCAAAAATGATTCGTACTGCAGGTTTGGATTTTGTCAATCTGCCTGATGAAGTATTTGACAATCCCTTTGGGGATGAAGCTACCGGTGCCGGTGCCATCTTTGGCGCAACGGGAGGTGTTATGGAAGCAGCCCTCCGTACAGTTGCTGATATTCTCACCGGAAAAGATAATTCTGAAATTGAGTACGAGGCAGTCAGAGGGGTAGAAGGTGTGAAGTTTGCTACCGTTGAAGTTGGCGGTAAGAAGTTAAGAGCGGCGGTTGCTCACGGATTAGGGAATGCAAGAAAGTTGCTTGACAGTATCAAAAACGGTGAACAACAGTTAGACTTTATTGAAATTATGGCTTGCCCCGGCGGATGCGTAAACGGTGGCGGTCAGCCTATTGTAAGTGCCAAGTACAAGCTGACTCATGATGTAAGAGCAGAAAGAGCAGCGGCGATTTATGAAGAAGACAAATCTTTGTCTTTACGTAAATCTCACCAGAATCCTTATGTACAGAAAATGTACGAAGAGTATTTCGGTGAACCTTGCGGTCACAAATCTCATGAACTGCTTCATACCACTTATGTAAAGCGTGATAAGTTCTAATAGAAAAAATGCTGTGGCATATGCCACAGCATTTTTTATGTGTTTTTAATATATGCGTTCTGTGCACTTGACAACTGCATTTCCTTAGCCTTCTTCGGCTTCTGTATCTACCAATACGGTCACATCAGGATGAAGTTGGAGCAAGGAAGCGGGATTATCGGTTGTAATACCTTTTTCAAATAATCGATGAACAATGTCGTGTTTTTTCTTTCCTGTGACCAGTACAACGATTTTTTTTGCACTGAAAATGGTTTTCATACCCATGGTCAATGCAGCGGTTGGCACCTGATCGATAGATTCAAAAAATCTTGCATTTGCTTGAATGGTGGACTGGGTCAAAGAAGTTTTGTGGGTTCCTGCAACCAGCTCTTCATCCGGCTCATTAAAACCGATATGACCGTTTTCTCCCAGACCTAAAATTTGTAAATCAACACCGCCGTAAGCTTCCAGTAATTCATCATACCGCTTGCATTCAGCATCCGCATCTTTTGCTTCTCCGTTTGGAATGAAGCAATGCTCGGGACGAATATTGATATGCTTAAACAAATTTTCCTTCATAAAATAGGCATAGCTTTGGTCATCTGTTTTCTGAATAGGATAATATTCATCCAGATTAAATGCGGTTATTTTGGAAAAATCCAGATTTCTTGCAGCCAATTCTTTATACAAACCCAAAGGTGTGGAGCCTGTTGCCAGCCCTAAAATACTGTCAGGCTTACTTTCTATCTGCTTTTGTACCATATCCGCGGCAAAGGATGCCAAAGATACATCTGATTCAAATACAATCTTCTTCATTTAAATTCCACCTTTCCGTTTTTTTTAATTTTATCAAAAAAAAAAATAAAATTCTTGCATTATATTTGGTTTTATTGCACAAAATTCTGTTTATTATAAAAAATTCATTATTTGTTCATAAAGTGTCCATAATTTTAATTTATAATAAATTTGTACCTAAAGGTATGGAGGCTAAATATGTCCCCCAACATATTTAGCGGTAAGTCGATCTGAGGATTGGCTAACGTTTTCCCCTCATAAAATAAGCAAAAGAGACAGTCATCCCCAAAGACTGTCTTTTTTGCTGTAATCAAAAGGCTATCTCCCTAAACAAGAAAGTTATTTGACATGTTCACCATTTATTTTTTTCACACTTTTTTCCAGCTTCACCCGAGGAAGCATAATTTCACTTCCGCATCCCATGCATTGAATCTTGAAATCCGCACCGATACGAATGGTTTTCCACTCTATGCTTCCGCATGGGTGTTTTTTTTTCAGTTCCAAGGTATCTCCTACGTTGATTTGTAAGGGCATAATCTGCACGTCTCCTTTATCTTACTGTCCCATCCATCGCTCGGAAGTTTCCAAAACTGCTTTCCCTGTCTTTAATGAAGCAGGAAGATTCAGAATTCTTTGATTTTTTGAACCGCGAAACAGAAGTGCCAAGCTTTTTTGATCCAGTAAAAAGGGGCCGTCGATCAGTACATCGCAAAGAGAAAGCAACTCTTTTACTGCACTGTCTTCCATTTCCCATAATTGCTCAAAGCTATATCCTGAATAGATAGCGATATCCAGCCCCCCCTCCTTTACCATACGGCAAAGAGGAATTAAATTTTCTGCTTGACAAATAGGCTCGCCACCGCTTAGGGTCAATCCGGAAAGCATGGGATTTTTTAAAATTTCCTCTCCGATTTCCTTGGCCTCACGCAAAGACCCCCCCTCAAAAGGGTGGGTCTGAGGATTGTGACAGCCTGGA
Organism: Clostridia bacterium; assembly: GCA_045586685.1. Lineage (GTDB taxonomy): Bacteria > Bacillota > Clostridia > HGM11514 > HGM11514 > SIG438. The sequence goes on along the minus strand of JAZNAU010000002.1, from coordinate 8,526 downwards.
CAATGGTGCGGGCATCCCTGAACAAATAAGGTATACCGTAATCCGGGACCGTCGGTAATAGAATCATTCACCGACCCTGCCACACGGATCATAGTTTCACACATGATGCTTCACCCGATCGGATTCTTCTGCACGTTTTGCATCGTTAAACCGATCCAAGGTTCCTACCAGATATCCGGTAATACGGCGGATTCGATTGAAGGGGACATCTCCCTCTTTTCTTCCGCATTTAGGACATTCATCATCAATGACGCCTCTGTAACCGCAAACGGGATCACTGTCAACAGGGTGGTTGATAGAACCGTAACCCACTCCTGCTTCCTTCATGGTGCGGACAACCTTTTCAAAGGCTTCCAGATTGTTGGCGGTATTACCATCCAATTCCACATAAGTGATATGACCTGCATTGGTTAATGCATGGTAGGGCGCTTCTATATTGATTTTATCGTATGCACTGATCAGATGATATACGGGGACATGGAAACTATTGGTGTAGTATTCACGGTCGGTAACACCTGGAATTTCGCCAAATTTCCTTCTGTCCATACGGATAAATCTGCCGGACAAGCCTTCTGCAGGGGTTGCCAGCAGAGTAAAGTTCATTTGCTTTTCCTGACTTAAGCGGTCTAAGTAATCACGCATAAATCCAACAATTTCCAAACCTAAAATGCGGGATTCTTCTGATTCTCCATGATGTTTCCCCGTCAATGCCACCAACGCTTCTGCCAGACCGATAAAGCCTACAGATAAGGTGCCGTGCTTTAAGATTTCTCCGATTTCTTCGTCGGGGGAAATGGTATCAGAATTGATCCAAACGCCTTGTCCCATCAAGAAGGGGAAATTGTGCATTTTCTTTTTGGCAACAATCAGGTAACGATCCATCAGTTGCTTGGTAACCAAATCAAGCTTTCGTTCCAGTTCTTCAAAGAACCATTCCAGACTACGGTTGCTCTTAATGGCAATCCGAGGCAAATTGATGGATGTAAAACTTAAGTTTCCCCGTCCAAAGGTAATTTCCTTTTCGGTATCATGAACGTTTCCAATGACACGAGTTCTACAGCCCATGTAGGAAATTTCGGTTTCTGGACGACCGGGTTTATAATATTTCAGGTTGTAGGGTGCATCAATAAAGGAGAAGTTGGGGAACAATCTCTTTGCACTGACTTGACACGCCAGACGGAACAAATCATAGTTAGGGTCTTCCGGATTGTAGTTTACCCCTTCTTTTACCTTGAAAATATGAATAGGGAAAATGGCGGTTTCACCAAAGCCCAAACCTGCTTCTGTTGCCAGAAGAATATTTTTAATAATCATTCTTCCTTCGGGAGAGGTATCGGTTCCGTAGTTAATGGAGGAGAAGGGTGTTTGTGCACCGGCACGGCTGTGCATAGTGTTCAAATTATGCACCAATGCTTCCATTGCCTGATACGTTGCCTTATCCGTTTCTTCCAAAGCACTCTTTTCCGCAAACGCATGAACTTTTTTCAGAAGGTCTTTACCTAAAATGGGTTCAAACACTTCCTGCTCTTTTTTCTGATATTTAAAATCTTCCATGCTTAGACGGGGATAAAGTCCGGTTTCCTTTTCAATCCCTTTTATCAGCTCTTTCCATTCTTCCTCCGTCTTTTTCACATCGGAAAGAAGAACTGCTGCCTTCACAAAGTTTGCAGCATACAGCTTTTTGTAGGTTTTTTCTACGCCCTTTGCCAGACCGTAATCAAAGTTAGGAATACTCTGACCTCCGTGCTGGTCATTCTGGTTGGACTGAATTGCAATACAAGCCAAGGCTGCATAGCTGCGGATATCGTTGGGTTCGCGAAGATAACCGTGACCGGTGGAAAAACCGCCTTCAAACAGCTTGGAAATATCAATCTGACAGCAAGTGGTTGTCAATGTATAAAAATCAAAGTCATGAATATGGATGTCGCCTTCTCGATGTGCCTTGCTTTGTTCGGGAGGAAGAATGCACTTTTCATAATAATCCTTCGCTCCTTCGGAGCCGTATTTTAACATGGTTCCCATTGCGGTGTCGCCGTCGATATTGGCATTGTCACGCTTCATATCGCTCGCTTTTGCATCAGAAAAAGTAATTTCGTCGTACACACGCATCAGTTTGGTATTCATTTCGCGGTTACGGCTTCTTTCCGCACGGTATAAAATGTATTTTTTAGATACAAACGCATAACCGTTTTCCATTAAAACAGTTTCGACGGTATCCTGAATATTTTCTATACCGGGTGTTGCTCCCGTAAATTGAGCTTGAAGTTTTTGTTCTACCAGCTCTGCAATCCGTCTGCTTTCCTGAGGGTTATTTCTCCCGCAGGCCTGCATCGCCTTATCAATGGCTTTTTCTATTTTCGTGATATCATAGGGAACCTCACGACCGTCCCTTTTTACAATGGTTTGAAACATCCTTTTCCGACCTCTTTCTTTTGATTTTCCCATGCACTATATCTTGTGTGCATTATCAGTTTACCATACAACATCTACCATGTCAAGAGGTTTTTCAAATGTAATCAAATTGTAAAATTTCTATTATACTTTGATCATTGATTTTTCTTCCAAATTAGTAAATTTATGGTAAGTTAGATAGGAATTTGATAGATGATCTTTTCTTTTTTCTTTGCATAATCAAGCATATCTTTTGCCCTGCTTTTCCTGTGAAGAAAAGCGACTACATATAACGAATGATCTACCATCCAACGATTTCTCTCAAGAATTGCAAATTTTCTAAAGTTTTGTAATTCGGGAAAGATTATATTATCAAATTTTGAGCATAAAAAATGATCCTCCAATGCTTTTGTTCGATATGGAATCACCCAGTATAAACGAATTTGAGGATAACATTCTTTTAAATCCAATACAACCTTTTCGCACAGACTGTCAAATTCGCCTTTATGTCCTGAATAAAATTGAATTACTCCTTTTTGTTCCACAAGCTCTGATATTGTCTTTTTCAATACAGACAACGATATTGTTTCTATTTCTGAATGTCCGCAAAAACAACAAGTATGTTTCATAAAAATCACCTCATACTATATTTTAGGTCAATTTAACCCTATTGTCAATAGGTCATTATGACATAATTAATATGAGGTGAGTAAAACATGAGCAGATTATCCGATTTACGAAAAGAAAAAGGATATACCCAAGTGAAAATGCAAATGTTGACAGGAATTGACCAAAGCGATTATTCAAAAATTGAAAACGGCAAACGGTATTTGACATTTGAGCAGTGCAGAAAAATTGCATTGGCATTAAATACAAGCATGGATTATCTTGCGGAATTAACAGATGAGAAAAAACCTTATCCTAGAAAAATGAAATAAAACGGCACAACCGATTTTGGTTGTGCCGTCTTGCATTTTACAGTACCGTATATCCCTGATCCTCCACCGTCTTTTTCAATAGATCATCAGACAGGTCTTGGTGTAAGGTAACGATTGCGGTTCCTTTTTCGTGACTGACCTCCGCGGAGGCAACCTGAGGGATTTCCTCTAACACTTTTTTCACTCTTGCCTCGCAGTGAGGACACATCATTCCTTCAATTTTCAATGTTTTTTCCAATCCTTTTTTCTCCTTTCTTGGAATTTTGTTTTTCTCTTTTTTTGTATCCCGAATAGAAATGAAATTCAGCCGAAGTGCATTGGTTACAACAAAAACACTGGATAGACTCATGGCTGCCGCACCAAACATAGGGTTTAATTTCCAGCCAAACAAGGGAATCCACACCCCTGCTGCCAAGGGGATTCCCATGACGTTATAGAAAAATGCCCAAAACAGATTTTGGTAAATGTTTTTTAAGACCGCCCGACTCAGACGGATTGCCCCCACAACATCGGATAACTTACTTTTCATCAATATCACATCTGCTGAATCAATGGCAATATCAGTTCCCGCACCGATGGCAATACCCATATCTGCACGGGTAAGGGCGGGAGCATCGTTAATGCCGTCACCAACCATGGCGGTTTTCCCTTTGCCTTTCAAATCACGGATGACCTTTTCTTTTCCGTCGGGAAGAACACCTGCAATCACTTCGTTAACCCCTGCCTGTTTTCCGATTGCTTCTGCGGTTTTTGGGTGATCACCTGTGAGCATAACCACACGGATGCCCATATTTTGAAGTTCCTTAATTGCCTGAGGGCTATCTTCTTTCATTACATCAGCTACGGCAATAAGACCCAGTAGTGTATGGCCTTTTGCAAAATATAAAGGGGTTTTTCCCATATCTGCAAGCTGTTCGGCTTTTTGAAGAAGCTCCAAAGGGATTTCTGCGTAATTGCTGATAAAGAAACGATTCCCTCCGACTAATGTTTCCTGTCCCACGTGAGCCGTTAAGCCGTTTCCCGGAAAAATCTGAAAATCCGTGACTTCCAAAGGGGTCATACCCTCTCCCTTTTGCACAATGGCTTTTGCAAGGGGATGCTCGCTTTTTTGTTCCAATGCAAGAGCCATTTCAAACAGTTGTTGTTCTGTTACCGAAGGGGCGGGAATTATGTCAGTTACTTCCGGTCTTCCTTGGGTAATGGTTCCTGTTTTATCCAGTGCTACAATCTTCGTTTTTCCGGTTTCCTCCAACGAAACTGCTGTTTTAAACAAAATCCCGTTTTTTGCGCCCACACCGCTTCCCACCATAATGGCAACAGGGGTGGCAAGACCCAATGCACAAGGGCAACTGATAACCAGAACAGATATTCCCCGTGCTAAGGCAAAGCCTACAGATTCACCTGCCAACAGCCATGCGGCAACGGTAATCAAAGCAATGACCATCACCACCGGCACAAACACGCCGGATACCTTGTCTGCCGCCTTTGCAATGGGTGCTTTTGTGGCGGCTGCATCGCTGACCATGCGGATAATTTGGGAAAGCGCGGTATCTTCCCCAACCTTGGTTGCTTCACATTTCAAAAAGCCTGATTGGTTGATGGTTGCGGCAGAAACCGTGTCGCCAACAGTCTTGTCTATGGGAATGCTTTCCCCCGTCAAAGCACTTTCGTTTACAGCACTCATTCCTTCTAATATAACGCCGTCCACCGGAATATTTTCACCCGGTCGGACAAGAAAAACAGTGCCAATTTTGACTTGTTCCACGGGAACAGACTCTTCTTTTCCGTCAATGATAACAGTTGCGTTTCTTGGAGCAAGCTCCATTAAGTTTTTGAGTGCATCTGTGGTTTTTCCTTTGGAGCGGGCTTCCAGCATTTTTCCTAACGTAATCAAAGCCAGAATCATGGCTGCGGATTCAAAATAAAATTCGTGCATATAGTGCATGACAGCGGAAGAATCACCCTTCATCTGAGCATCTGTCATGGCAAACAAACAAGCGGTACTGTATAAAAAGGAGGCTCCTGAGCCTAAGGCAACTAAAGTATCCATGTTGGGAGCTTTGTGAAGAAGTCCCTTAAAACCGCTGATAAAAAATTTTTGATTGATGATAATAATGATGGTGGAAAAAAGCAACTGTAAAAGACCGATTGCCACGTGATTATTTGCTATCTGTTTTGGCAGATACCAACCCCACATGGTATGGCCCATGGAAATGTATATTAAAGGAAGCAAAAATAGGACAGAGGAAATCAACCGAAGCCGGATTGTTTTCTCTCCTGAATCAGATGTCTTCTTTTTCTGTTCCGTTCCCTTTTTAAAGGCACCGTATCCTGCTTGTTCTACGGCAGAAATAATAGCTTCCTCTGATGCGGTTCCTTCTATTATCATGGAATTGGTCAGAAGATTGACAGAGCAAGAGATCACTCCCTCTACCTGTGATACCGCCTGTTCCACTCTCCTGCTGCATGCCGCACAGCTCATGCCGGTTACGGTATATTGTTCCATGTTTTCACCTTCTTTTATTTCATTAATTTTTGTAGTGTGGAAACCAATTCGTCTACGGTTTCGTCTTTTCCTTCCCGAACATCTTTTGCCACACAGGTTTTGATGTGATTGGACAGAAGTTCTTTGTTAAATGCGTTCAACGCCGCATTGACTGCCGCCACCTGAATTAAAATATCGGTGCAGTAAATATCCTTTTCCACCATGCCTCGAATACCCCGAATTTGTCCTTCTATTCGGTTTAACCTGTTGATTAATTTTTTATACTCTTGTTCGGTTCGTTTCTTGTGTTTACAACATTCCATTTTACTTCCTCCTTATATATGATTATATACCCTATGGGGGTATTCGTCAAGAACAAAATATAGAAAAAATTAACCAAATGTTGCACAGTGTTATAATTCAGGCAGAAAACGGAGTTGACACATATCTGTAAGAAACACTTCGCGAAAACATAAAACCGATTTAATTATAAGATACACAGGGCGGGTATTTGCCTGACTTTTTACAATTTTTTGTTACTTTTCTTAAATTCCTCAATTAGCTGTGCAATAATTGAAATCTGTTCGTCTTTTAAGCCCGTTATGTCAATGGTGTTTTCTTTTCTAATTCCAAGAAGATATTCCATTGAAACGTTAAATTCATAAGACAATTTAATTAAAACATCAAGCGAAGGCATACGCTGTTGATTTTCGTATGCTGAAATAATGGATTTATTCAGCCATAGCTTTTCTGCAAGCTGTGTCTGTGTAAGTCCTTTTTTATTACGAAGATTTTTAAGGGTTTCCGAAAATTCTTTTATCATAATATCTCCTCCACTATCTGTGAACATTTTACAACAAATTTAATTACTTTATGTGGAATATAGTTGACAAATAGTGGAAAGTGTGTTAAAATAGAAAAAGATTAAGGATAAAATATATATATTTTCCTTTTCCTTATCAGTATTTAACTTTGATTCATGCACTTTTTGTTAATTTTAAATGAGGAACGGAGGGGTTAATTTATCATTAAAGCAATAATGGTGCAAAATAATTATGCAAAATGGAGGTTTTATTATGAAAAAAATTATTTCAGCAATACTTGTATTTACAATTATAGCTGCATGCGGGGTAGTGGTCTCTGCCAAACCAACGGGAATGTACGTTAACAATGTTTATGTGACAAGGGAATTTGCAACAATAGGAAGATTTGATATGCTTCCCATTTTAGATATTGCCGGAGAGCTCGGATTTTCTTGTTCACGTAATGAAAACGAATTTAAATTGTATAACGATAAAAAAACATATCATTTTACCGTTGGGAAAGCAAGTGTATTTGATCAAAATGGCAAATGGTATGGACTTGATGTTGTTCCTACAATTATAAATGGAAGAATAATGATTCCCAATAACTTTTTAATAAATAATATGGAGGTATCATATACTTGGGATAGCATAACAAGTACTTTGTTTATAAATTCTGATTATACATATAAATGGCTTATAAATACATCTGAGTATCGAGCTGAAAAGAATAAACAAAAAGAAGCAGCGGCAAAAAAAGAAAAGGAAGCTAAAGAGGCTGAAAAAAGAAATAAAAATAAAGCAGCACTCTCAAAATTTTATGTAGGTCAGAGAGTATATCAAAACCTTGTGTTTAAATATACAAAATATGGAATTGTCAAAGCAATAGATTATAATAGCGGTAAAATTCAAGTGTATTGGGAAAAAACTTTGGATAACTATGGTAATTTGTATAACAATATATTGCTTGGTACAACCGGAACATATTGGTTAGATCCAACAAGTATATATAATTAAACAATAAATCAGGGGCGGGTACTCCGCCCCTTCAGATCAGCGAAAAAGACAGTCTACCGCCAGCATAAAAGAAAATAAGAAAACAAAAATAATGAGGTTTATCTTTTAAAAACCGCTTGAAAAAGAACGAATTTTTCAAGCGGTTGTTTTCTGTTTTTTATGAAAGAGCTTCTTTTTTGGTAATCAAATACACAAAGAAAAATCCTACGCTTGCCATGATAAGACTGACAATCACGGAAAGAACGGTAGTGGGAATTCCCGGGAATAACTCAGGCACAGAGCCGAACAAAAAGCCCAGTACCACTAAATAAGTAAACTGAGGAGCTTTTTTCATGGCTTTTTCCATGACCTTTGCGGTCAGTAAAATTCCTAATACAACACCAATGCCCAAAGGTAAAACGGATAAGATATCTAAGTTTCCTACCGCTTCCGTTACGGTTTCATACAATCCTAACATATAAAGCATATGGGATACGCTGATACCGGGCAATACCAGAGCAGCAGCAATAATAACGCCCCCTGCCAGCTGAAGTAAGATTCCCAAAAATCCGGTCTTTGATACAAATAATCCTTTGGGAATCATGGCAATGAAGGTAACCAGCAAAATACCGAGAAGTAAATATACAACAATTTTCCATGAAAATTTGGTCACTTTAGCCGCGCGGAAAATCATAGGAATCCCTCCTGCCACACAGCCAATAAAGAAAAAGTGCATGGGGAAGGGGAATTGTGTCAGTAGGTATGGAACTGCTTTGGAAAACAGCACCAGACCTGCTGCTGCACCAATTAAAAATTGAATTAAAAAAACAATGCTTTCCTTTTTAAATTTTATGGCATTGTTGACAGCTAAAATCAAACGGTCATAAATGCCCAAAATCATTGCCATAGAGCC
>JAZNAU010000001.1:0-3789 GCA_045586685.1 Clostridia bacterium | reverse complement strand
ATACTTTTCTGCCATAGCATTCACCGCATTCATCAAAGAGAAAAAGTTCTTTTCTGTATCAATATTTTCTTCCCGATGAGCAGATAACAAAATGTATTTCCCTTTTTCTAATCTCAGTTTTTCTAAAATATCGCTTGCTTTAATTTGCTCCAAATTGTTATGCAACACCTCTGCCATAGGAGAACCCACCACATAAGTCCGTTCTTTTACAACAGAGGAAGCATTCAAATATCGTCTTGCATGCTCACTGTAACACAAATTCACATCTGAAATAATATCTACAATTCTCCTATTGGTTTCCTCAGGCAGACATTCATCAAAACAACGGTTTCCCGCTTCCATGTGAAAAATAGGAATGTGCAGACGTTTTGCACCAATTACGGAGAGGCAGGAATTGGTATCTCCTAAAACCAACACCGCATCAGGCTGCTCCTGCACCATCAGCTGATAGGATTTGGCAATAATGTTCCCCATGGTTTCACCCAAATCTGAACCAACTGCATTCAGATAATGGTCGGGGGCACGTAGACCCAAATCATCAAAGAACACCTGATTTAAGGTATAATCATAATTCTGCCCTGTATGTACAAGAATCTGGTCAAAATATTTATCACAGGCTTTGATACACGCACTTAATCGAATAATTTCCGGTCTTGTTCCAATAATGGTCATTACTTTTAGTTTTGACATGATGAAACCTCCTCGAAATAGGTGTCCGGTTTTTCCGGATTAAAACACTCATTACACCACATAAAGGTTACTAAATCCTCTGTATCTGAGAGATTGATAATGTTATGGGTATATCCCGGAATTATATCCACCACTGTCATTTCTTCCCCGCTTACATGGTAATTCACAACAGGATAAGGGTGTCCTTCATCATCCGTTCCAATTTTTCTCAGCTGAATCAGACCCGTTCCCTTGACTACCACAAATTTTTCATTTTTGGTACGGTGCCAGTGCTGTCCTTTTGCAATTCCGGGCTTAGAAATATTGACACTGAATTGCCCTGCATTTTTGGTTCTTAAAATTTCTGTAAAACTGCCTCGGCTGTCACAATTCATTGTTAAAGGATACGAAAAGTTTTCGGGTGCCAAATAAGAAAGATAGGTAGCATACAGTTTTTTGGAAAAGGACCCTTCTGTCATATCGGGAACTAATTTCGTTTCTCTACTGTCACGAAATTCATAAAGAAGGGTTGTAATCTCCCCTAAAGTTACTTTATGTGTGGGCATAGCATAGCAAAAACCGTCCTCTTTACGATTTTCCATGCCCCTCAGAGCAGAGAACATTTCTTCTATTAAATCGTCAATGTATAAAAGCTCTAATTCCATCTTCGGGTCATTGACGATAATCTCCAAATCATTCGCAATATTATGACAAAAGGTAGCAACAGCGCTATTATAATTGGGTCTGCACCATTTTCCAAACAGATTGGGGAAACGATAAATCAGCACCTTTGCTCCCGTTTCCCGTTCATATTGCCAAAACAGTTCTTCTCCCGCAAGCTTTGATTTTCCATATTCAGAATTTGCAAATCGCCCCTCTAAAGATGCCTGAATACTGCTTGACAGCATGACAGGTGCTTTGTTTTGGTATCGTTTTAAGGTGTCCAGTAACTGAGAAGAAAAACCAAAATTACCTTTCATAAACTCCGAAGAATCTTGTGGACGATTCACCCCTGCAAGATGAAACACAAAATCTGCATCCTTACAATATTGTTCCAATTCTTCTTTGGAGGAATGAATATCATACTCAAAAATTTCAATTTTAGACGGATTCTCACAAAAAACATGAACCTTATCTTTCTCGTCCCTTACTGCTTTTATGGCTTGTACCAGATTTTTTCCCACAAATCCGTTAGCCCCCGTAATCAGTATCTTCACAAATGTTTCCTCCCATTATATAGATCCAATCCTACCTTCTGTATATGAGAATAATAACTTTGCAGATTATCCCCTGTAATCGTGTCCGCCCGTCGTTTTAACTTTTTTATATTCTGCCGGTAAAATAACCCCTTACACCAACGATGCACCCAACAAACAGGCAATAAAAAGGGCATTTTTTTAAGATAAGGGTATCCGCCTTTTAACTCCCTATACTTTGGAAAAATCAATCTGATATATTTGTATTTTTCTGCTTTTTTAAAATCTCCATCTTCAGCATCACGAATTGCTGCAGCATGGGTTTTATTATTAAAACTACCATACTCACCGGCATAAATAATAAACTCTGTCATACTATTTATCAATTCATTGGTTGGTTCACCTTCAAACCAAACCTTAATTAACTGATCAATAAGCATTGAAAATGTCAGAAGATTTAATTGTTCAAGCTGACGATTTACATATTCAATATCCATAAGATAGGTCTTTTTATACAGCCATAAGTCCATCACTGACTTAATTCCGATTCCTCCGTCACGGTAATGCTTTGCCAGATGGGTCATCAAATACACATAATGATCCTCTCTTGATAAAGAATGTCGGCAGGTATCTCCTTCTCTTTTTGCAATACTCCAGCCGTCCTGATAATAGGCATACATATCATCATTATAAGACGGTATCAGCATTTTGTGCAATTCAATCTGAATAAAGGGCGGTTTTTGATACACATATTCATGATTGCTTTCACATTGAAACGTATAGCCGTTTTCCTTCATAATGGAATCAAACAAAGGAAAATCCTTTGTTCTTACTAAGATATCTGCATCCGCCATACGACGCATATCTGGAGAAGGATAAATTTTCCTGATTTCCGTTCCCTTTAAGGGCATATAATCAATGTGTTTCTCCTCAAACAACCCAAAAACTTTTTCTATCTCCCTGGTCTGATTTTCAGTAATCATCAGGTGGGTATACAAATACTGCTTAAACTTCCCCTTTATTTCAGGCGAAAGCTCATACTCTCCCTGATGAATTCCGTAGGCAATCACGCTTGCAATATTATGTTTTTCCGCAATGGCTAAAATCAAATTCCAATCAACATTTTCCGGCAGGGCGGGAACATTTCTTTGGCTTACCACTGCTGCCGCCAGAGAAAACATAAATTTTAAGGTTTCAGTCATCTCAGTTTCCTTCTTTACGGGAAATTTCCTGTTGAATATAGGACAGTTTAAGCATTGTTTCTTTTACCTGCTCAACAGTTAACAGTTCGGTGTTATTCGAATTAAATTCCGATAATTTGGTTCTTTCTGCGTCCCCTTCTTTGAAATATTTATCATAATTCAAATCACGCTTATCTGCGGGAACACGATAAAAATCACCCATATCAATAGCATTGGCGCACTCTTCATTGGTGAGTAACGTTTCATACATCTTTTCACCGTGACGGATTCCGATAATTTTAATCTGATTTTTATCTCCATCAAATAGCTCGCAAACTGCTTCTGCCTGAGTCTGAATGGTACAAGCCGGTGCCTTTTGTACCAAAATATCCCCGCTTTTTCCATTTTCAAATGCAAACAATACTAAGTCAACCGCTTCTTCCAAGCTCATAATAAAGCGGGTCATTGCTGGATCGGTCAAAGTGATAGGTTCCCCATTTTTGATTTGCTCAATCCAAAGAGGGATAACACTTCCTCTGGAACACATCACATTTCCGTAACGGGTACAGCAAATCATGGTTTTTTTCGGGTCAACCGTTCTTGATTTTGCCACCACTACCTTTTCCATCATGGCTTTTGAAGTGCCCATGGCATTAACGGGATATGCCGCCTTATCGGTAGACAGACAAATCACCTTTTTTACGCCCGCTTCAATGGCTGCTGTCAACACATTTTCTGTCCCC